>BJHT01000584.1 GCA_014193395.1 Verrucomicrobiota bacterium | reverse complement strand
GGAGTAGGGATGTGCCTAGCGTGCGCTGGAATCGATGGCTAGGGTCGCGGGCGTTGTCCCGGGCGTGAGGTGATAGGTTTTCATCGGGTTGAGTTGGGTTGGATGAACTGACTGGATTCGGCCTGAACGTGCTCCCGGATGGGAGCGTGCTTCAACCCAACATGACATCTAACCCGTCCGGTGCGCTCCGGTCGCAATCCACGCGTTTTGCGCGATTTGGGGGCCGGGTCGCCGAGCTTGGTTTGTAGCCCGGTTCCAGCGGCATGACCATTCCAACATCCAAGCGTTTCGCGTCCTACCCGCACGGGACAGATTACGAGTGGTATGCCAGCGACGCTGTCGGACACGTCGCGGTCTTCACAACCGCAGGCATCGGACCTATGCCTGTGACAGTCCTCGGTGACTTGCCGCTGACCGATTCCCTAATGTTGGCTGTGCAGCGCCTGCCAGTTCGCCGGGGGCGCGACCATGCTTGTTTCGTTGCCACGTCCCGACGACTTCATTCGCTTCGCAAGTCGTGGCTTGTTTGCCTGCGACTGGCAGGGCGTTCATCGCACCCGAGGATTTTGCAACCGCTATGCGATGCTGTCCCGGCCAGATACCCCGATTCACCTCGCGGAATATCCGGAGCAGTTTCACCAGTTGCTTCGCAGCACGGCGTTGCCGGGCGTGCCGTTTGCAGATAGCCTCACAATTGATGTCCGAAAACTTTTTCACTGTGAGCCACCCGCCTAAGAAAAGCTTTTGGTTTGAGCCGCGATGAATGAGCCAACCAAACCGCACGACCCGTGGGGGCCTTGCCTCAACTACGACGACATCGCGCGCCTCGCTTACTGCCGCATGATGTGGCGACTCCCAGACATGCGCGCGCGGATGCTTGCGCACTGGCTCGACGACCGCCATCCGCACTCCGAACGTTTTCAGGAACGCGGCGCGCTCATCGAAGACCTCCTCACCAGCACCGAGTCCGACGCCGATCTCGACCTCCGTCTCCGCGCGCAGGGCGCCAACCTGCGCGCCGCCGCCCGTGATATTCCCTCCGTCTTCGGCAGCTTTTTCTAATCCTATGAACCCCCTCCACCACGCCACCCGCCGTCACTTCTTCAGCCGCTGTGCCATGGGCCTCGGCTCGCTCGCGCTCGCGTCGCTGCTCGACGAACGCCGCGCGCTCGCCGCGCCCGCCAAGCTCACCAACCCGCTCTTTCCGCGCCCCGGCCATTTCGCGGGCCGCGCCAAGCGCGTCATCTATCTCTTCATGGCCGGCGCGCCGAGCCAGCTCGAACTCTTCGACTACAAACCCAAGCTCATCGAACTGAACGGCCAGCCCATCCCGACTTCGTTCACCGAGGGCAAACGCTTCGCCTTCATGGGCAGCAGCCACGGCAACAAACTGCTCGGCACGCGGCGAAAATTTCAGCAGCACGGCCGGAGCGGCGCATGGGTGAGCGAGATGTTCCCCCATCTCGGCGGCGTCGTGGACGACCTCACGTTCGTGAAATCGTGCAAGGCCGAGCTGTTCAATCACGCGCCCGCCAAGCTCTTCATGAACACCGGCAGCGGGCAGTTCGGGCGGCCCAGCCTCGGCTCGTGGGTCACCTACGGCATCGGCAGCGAGGCGAATGATCTGCCGGGTTTCGTCGTGTTGCAGAGCGGCCCGCGCGGTCCCCGCGGCGGCGCGGTGAACTGGGGCAGCGGCTTTCTCCCCACGACCTATCAGGGCGTCCCCCTGCGCGGCAGCGGCGAACCCATCCTCAATCTCACGAATCCGAAAGACATCACCGCGACCAAACAACGCCAGGCCATCGACGCCATCCGCGACCTCAATCTCGCCCGCCTCGTCGAGACCGGCGACGACGAGATCAACACGCGCATCGCCTCCTACGAAATGGCCTACCGGATGCAATCCAGCGCGCCCGACCTCATCGACCTCAGCGGTGAAAGCCCCGAGACGCTCAAGCTCTACGGCGTCGAGAAAGACAAGCCGGGCTTCGCGCGCAACTGCCTGCTCGCGCGCCGCCTCGTCGAACGCGGCACGCGTTTCGTGCAGCTCTACCACGCCAACTGGGACAGCCACGGCGGCCCCGGCGAAAACCTCGCCACCGATTTCGACAAGGTCTGCAAAGATGTCGATCAAGGCTGCGCCGCGCTCATCCGCGATCTGAAATCCCGCGGTCTCCTCGACGACACGCTCGTCATCTGGGGCGGCGAATTCGGCCGCACGCCGATGGGTGAAAACCGCGAGACGCCCGGCCGCAACCATCACATCGACGCCTTCACCATGTGGTTCGCCGGCGGCGGCGTGAAAGCCGGTGCGACCGTCGGCGCCAGCGATGAACTCGGCTTCAACGCCGTCGAGGACGAAGCCCACGTCCACGACCTCCACGCGACCGTCCTGCATCTGCTCGGCATCGAGCACCTGCGCCAGACCTTCCGTTTCCAAGGCCGCGACTTCCGCCTCACCGATGTCTCCGGGAATGTGCTGACGAAGATGCTGGCGTGATGAAGTGCCTGCGGCGGTAAAGGTAGGGCGCGCCCTGTTCTTGTAGGAGACGACGTAAGGAGGCTCTAACCTACTTTTACCCAGCCGCGTCGATCCCGCCGATAAAGGTTAGAGTCTCCTTACGTCGTCTGAGATGCAACGGATTTCTGGACCAGCATTTGGTTAGTTTTTGGGGTTGAGCTGGGCCTCGAAGGTGGCGGGGGTTTTGTAGCCGAGGGAGGAGTGTTTGCGGTGGGTGTTGTAGTAAGCTTCGATG
>BJHT01000583.1 GCA_014193395.1 Verrucomicrobiota bacterium | reverse complement strand
GTGGAGGCAGAGGGCAGAGCAGAATCGCTGAGAATTGCCGCCGTGATCGAGGCAAAAATAAGGGCGGAGGCCGACGCCAAGGCCAAAGCGGTGGCATTGCCAATTGCCGCCGCCACGAAGGAGAAGCCGTGGGAAAACAGCTTGGGGATGCGGTTCGTGCCGGTGGCGGGGACGGAGGTGTTGTTCAGCGTGTGGGAGACGCGGGTGCAGGACTACGCGGCGTTTGCGCAGGCGCAGGGAGGCGTGGATTCGCAGTGGCGCAATCCCGGATTCACCCAGGCCAACACGCACCCCGTGGTTAAGGTGAACTGGGACGACGCGCAGATGTTTGCGAGATGGCTGACGGATAAGGAGCGGCGCGAGGGCAAGATTCCGGCGGCAGCGAGTTACCGCCTGCCGCAGGACTGGGAGTGGAGCGTGGCGGTAGATCTGGACGAGCCGCGCAGCGGCACACCGCAGGACAAGGATGAGAGGATTCTAGGCGTGTATCCGTGGGGCACGCAATGGCCGCCGCCACGCGGGGCGGGGAACTACGAGCAGTGGTTGAGGGTGGATGATTACGAATACACGTCCCCGGTCGGGAGTTTTGCGGAGAACCGGTTTGGCCTGAATGACATGGGCGGGAATGTGTATCAGTGGTGTGAGGATTTCTACAATGGTACTAGCGGAAATGGCTTCCTTCGGGGCAGTTCGTGGAAAACCTTCTATCTTCCGCGGCACCTGCTGTCCTCCAACCGATACAGCATTGAACACGGGTATCGCAGCGACACCTTTGGTTTTCGGTGTGTGTTGGTGGGTGTCGATGGAGTTCGCTAGCGTGACCACGGAATCTACCCCCTTACCCTTTGCTTTTGTCTCTTTGTCTTTTTCGTTTTTTTCTGGTCTTGCTGGCGCGCGCAGCGCTCGCGATTTTTTTCAGCACCACCGGGGCGCATTATTCCAGACTAGGGCATCGCCCCAGGCAAAGGAGCGGGCATCGCTCAAGCCCTGAAGGGGCGACCCAATTCCGCCTCCGCCCCGGTCGTGGCCCGCCCCTTCAGGGCTGAGTTTCTTGTTTTGCGGTCCAACCCAGGGCGGCGCTACTTTGCCCTGGGCTGGAATAGGTCCGCCCGTTGGGGCTAAACAACGGCGGCGCGCGGCGTTCACGCCGCTTCACCGTCCGAACGTCCCGCCGCATTCACACCCGCCACGCCGTTCCACGCCGAAGCGGCATAAATGCCGCGCGCCTCCTCTCCCCACCCCTCTCCCCGTTCGTGCCTCACGGGGCGAGGGAGACGGAGACCTGGGTGGTCCGTGTGATTCGGGTTTCGTCGTGGCGTGTAGCGTGCGGTGCGCTGGGGACAGACGCGCCCTACCATGGCTTGTCCTCTTTCTCCCGCCGCCTGCATCATCCCGACCGAACAGCTTCGGTCCGTTCCAAGATTGCGATGGCTTTCCCGAGGCCGTAGAACGCGTCCCACCATGAGCGGACCCAAATGCTTCGAGGTCACGGAAAACACCCTGCGCCAGGCCCGGCGATCCAATCGCGCCCAGTGCGATACCGCGCTCGCCGAGTATCGCCGCCTGTTTGGCCAATGCTCCGAACTTGCGGAGCGGGCGCGCAACCTGGAAGTCACCGCTCCGTCGCCCACCGCTGATCCCGCGCTGCTGGCCCGGCGCGTTGAGGCCGGTTTTGCGAATGCACGGAATGATGGCCTCGACGTGGTGCTGCAGATTCGCCGGGAGAAGCAGTTGTTGGAGGAAGGCAGGGCCAAACTCACGCGCGCCGTACGCGAGCAGGTCGCCGCGTTGCAACGGCGCGTGCGCGAGCTGCGCCAGCATGTCGGTCAACTCCACGAGGAGCGCGCGAAACTGGAGCGCGGTTTGGAATCCGCCCTGCCCGCCAACTGGCCCGCCGCCGAAGTCGCCAGCATCCGTGCCAGCGCGGCGGCGCGGCTGCAGCGACTCGTCATCCCGGAGCCGGTCGAGTCGGCGGAAACGCCCGAAGAAATCGCGTGCCTGCGCGCCGCCGAGAGCGGCGTCGCCGCGGCCCGGTGCGGGCTGACGGCCGCCGCGCGGCAATTCGAGCAGGACGTGCACGACACCCACGCCCGCCTCGTCACCGCGCATCTCGCCGCGGGCCGCGCGCCGGTGGAGACGCTCCAGAATTATCTCGCGAAACAAGCGCCGGTCGCCGTCGCCGCCAACGTCACCACGACCGCGAAAACTTCCGCCGACACCTACGCGGAAAAAGCCGAGCAACTGCTTGCCGAACTTTCCCTCCTCCAGAATCACGCGAGCTGGAGTTCCCTGCGCGAACGCGCCGCGGCCATCGAGCGCGAGGCCGATCCCGCCTTCCGCCGCACCCACTACGAAGCCCTGGCGCTGGATTGCAGCACCCGGCTCAAGAACTTGCAGGCGCACACGGAATGGCGCGCCCGCCTTGAGGCCCTGCTCGACCGCACGTCCGCGGCGACCGGCCCGGTCGTCGAACGCCTGCGCGCGCAGCTTGAAACTCTCCTGCGTGCGGGCACCGTCGTGGACCTCGGCGAGCTCGAACGCGAACTGACCGCCGCCGTCGCCGCCGAGGACCAGCGCCGCCTCGCCGACGAGCGGCGGCAGGCCATTCTCGAATCCCTCGCCGCCATTGGCTACGAGCTGGACGGCGCGCCGATGGAGACCGCCGTGGTCAACGCCGGGAAGCTCGTCATCCGCAAACCGGGCAATGCCGAATACGCCGTTGAAATGGTGGTGAACTCCGACCTGAGCCTGCTCCAGACCGCGATGGTGCGCCACGCCGACAC
>BJHT01000582.1 GCA_014193395.1 Verrucomicrobiota bacterium | reverse complement strand
GGGCGGCGAGTGGGTTTGATGGATGATCGAAACGGCCTTCGGAGGCCGCCCGGGGCGCACCGCGGACGGGACGCGGTCAGGGCGTTTGCGAGAGCGGTCGGGAGTTTGCGGCGTCTGCGGATCGGGCTTTCTCCGGCTACGAGGTATCGCTGGGGGTCGCGGTCGGCGGCGGCGTCAGCGGGCGCGGCGGTTCCTTCGGGAGTTCGATGCGGACGAGGCGGCAGCCGCCGCATTTGGGGCAGCCGGGGGGCGCCGCCGGGGCGATCGGTGCGGCGGTGGACGGCGGCGTTCCCACGACGGCGATTGGCAGCAGCAGGCGGCGGCACGTCTTCAATTTCTCGGCGCGATGGCGGTTGGCCAGCAGGCCGTAGTGACGCACCTTGACGAAGCTCCTCGGCAAAACGTGCTGCACGAAACGCCGTAAGAACTCGTCGGCCGAGACGGTCATCGTTTTGGAGCGATGGTCGTCGGCGTAGTCCTTGTAGCGGAAGGTCACTCGGCTGTCTTTGACATCGACGATGCGGCTGTTGCTGATGGCGACGCGGTGGGTGTAGCGGGCCAGGTATTTGAGGACCTGGGCGGGGCCGCCAAAGGGAGGCTTGGCGTAGACGACCCAGTCTTTCGAGGAGAGCGGCCGCAGCCAAGCGTTGAAGGCGTCGGGGTCTTTCAAAAAGGCGAGGCGGCCGGGGAAGGCGAGCTTGCCCTGCTCGAAGGCGGTTTTGAGCAGGGCCAGGTATTTGCCCCGAAAGACGCGGCTGAGGACGCGGACCGGCAGGAAGAAGCCGGGACGGCAGGGTCGCCATTGCGGTGACACATCAATGTTACTCCTTAGGTTGCACGACAGGCCGCCGCCGGTGACGACGGCATGGACGTGCGGATGATGGTGCAGATTTTGGCCCCAGGTGTGCAGCGCCATGAGGATGCCAAGCTGGGCGCCGAGACGCTTGGGGTTGGCGGCCACGTCGCGCAGCGTGGCCGACGCCGCCTGGAAAAGGGCGTTGTACATGAGGGCCGGGTTCGCCAGCGCCAACTCGGCCACCTCGGCAGGCAGCGTGAAAACGACGTGGTGATACTCGACCGGCAACAGCAGTTTGGCTTCGCGCTCGAGCCAGCGGGCGCGGGCCAAGGCCTGGCATTTGGGACAGTGGCGGTTGCGGCACGAGTTGTAGGCGATGCGGTCGTGGCCGCAATCGAGGCAGCGCTGGACGTGCCCGCCCAGCGCCTGAGTGCGACAGTCGGCCAGATCGTAGAGCGTGCGCCGCTGCTCGGCATTGAGGCCGTGCGTGGCGAGGAACGCTTCGCCGTGCAACCTTATCACATCCGCCACTTCCCACGCCGGCCGCTGCGTTGTCGCATCGGAGCCGACGAGGGAGTTCATGCCCGGCCCTCCCGCAGCGGCGTCCGGGCGCCCAGATGGTCGAGCAGGCTGGGAAGTTGCCGCATATGATCGCTACGCAAATGCAAGTAGAGAGCGGTCGTCGAGATTTGGGTGTGTCCCAGCAGTTTTTGCAAGGTGAGCACGTCGACGCCCGCTTCGAGCAGATGCGTCGCGAACGAATGCCGCAGGGTGTGCATCGTCGCCGGCTTCGTGAGGCCGGCACGCGTGACGAGATGCCGAAAGCCGCGCTGGATCGTGCCGGCATGGAGCGGCCCGGTTTGCGTCCGGTTGGGAAACAACCACGTCCGCGGCCGCTGCGCGCGCCAGTAGCTCCGCAAGTTTTCGAGCAACCGCGGCGACAGCGGCACGAGACGGTCCTTTCGCCCCTTGCCCTGCCGCACGATGACGACCATGCGGCTGCTGTCGATGTCGGTCACGTGCAACCGCAGCAATTCCTCCAACCGCAATCCACAGGCGTACGCCGTCTCGATCATGGTGCGTTCGCGTCCCGCCTTGGCTGCCTCGATGAGCACGGCGACTTCCTCAGGACTGAGCACACAGGGAAGTCTCCTGGGCCGCTTGGCGAACGGAATCATCGCCACGCGTTCGGTGCGGCCGAGTGTTGTGCCGTAAAAAAACCGCAGTGCACAAACAGTCTGGTTGAAATAGCTCCACGAGATCCCGCGCCCGACGAGATGGACTTGATAAGTCCGTATCTCCTCCGCCCCGAGGATGTCCGGCGACCGCCCGAAATGGGCCGCGAACTGAGCGACGAGGGCCGTGTAGCGTTCGATAGTCCGCGGCGAATAGTTGCGGACACGCATGTCTTCGATGAAACGTTGGCGTAACGGAGTCATGACGACTTCCCCCAAGAAGACGCCAGCCGCCGGGAACGCTGCGTCAACGTCAGGATGGAGGAAGAAGGGAAAGAATAAAATAGTAGGGAAGAGCCGATCGTCAAAATGGCCGGGATCAGAGCGCAGGGGCAGAGATAAAGAACGGCAAACCGACCACCGCGGAGCGGTTTAGTTCAACAACTTTTCGCAAGGTTCGGGTTGCCAAGCAGGCCGCTGACTTGTAACTCAGATTATCATACAACTCGACACTGTCAAGAGTCTGCGAACGGCAGAACGGCAGACTGGCAGCCAACGGACACGAAGCGAAAGGCAAACGCATGCCGAAAGTCCTCGTCACCGATCACACTTTCGATCCGCTCGAGATGGAAGGGTCTCGTTTGCAAGGGCCGTATCCGATTGACACGTCCAACGCGGTCGGGCGAAATTGAGGTACGATGGTGGGATGCTCATCAGGGAACCGCCGGAACCGGGCTGATTTATAACCGCCGGCGCAAGGCGTTTTCGATAGAATATTGATACTCCGGAAGTAGAGGCGGATCTGCCGATGAGGATGATTGCGATGA
>BJHT01000581.1 GCA_014193395.1 Verrucomicrobiota bacterium | reverse complement strand
CGGCGCTTGGTGCGCGATTACGAGACGAAGACCGAACACGCCGAGGCGATGATCTATGTCACCATGATTGGCGTCATGCTCCGCCGGCTGGCTTAAGACCAATTTCATGACTTTTAAAACACGCTCTAAGCGGAATAATGACTTTCCCCACTGGGTTGCGCATTGTCTGAGAAAGCCCTTGCTACGTCACTTCCCCTTGTTTGGAACTCGATTTCAAGAAGAAGTGACGGACCTCGGAATTGGTTTGTGGTGCCATCCCAAGCGGTCGGATTGCCTGCAATCGGTGGAGTTAGAACAACGCTGCCACCCGTCCCATTTGCGGTAGCGCTGATTTCATCCAGGGCAAGCGTATAAGTCAATAGGTTTAGCGCACCAAGAATTGGTGAAACATATGAACTGGGTTCCAAGGAAGCATGCTTCCCAGCTGTCCTGTCCCACTCGATCCGATAAGCAATATTTGTTATTGATTGCGAGCTTGTCCCGCACGTCGCTGTAAGCACATATTGCCCCGGAACATCTGGGGAAATATCAACTGTCTCCAAGCCATTCGCCGGGCTAGAGATGAACGATCCACTCGCCGGTGTGAGGCTCCATATCGGCTGGCCCACCGGCAGACTATTCGGGTAAAAATGCGCCTTGATGCTGAAAGGGTTAGGACTGCTAGCAGTGCCCATTTCCATAAAGTCGGACCCGCTTTCATAGGTCAACTCCACAAGGGCGTAAACAGTGAGAGGCAGGCTGGAGCACGCATTGCCGGAATTGCTGGCCACCCACACATTCTTGTCGCCAGCGTCGGCAGCCGCGGTGCCCCATGAGCTAGCAGTGGTCAGCGCGGTGCCCGCTGCCACCAGATCCGGAATCCAACTTATGCCGCTGGAAGGCTGGGTAGCGAGTGAACCTAACGGGGCCAGCCGGGCGGTAAAGTTGACCGTCGTCCCAATCAGCAACGGGGTGGGCGCATCGGAGGTGAGGTCGAGGTCCACCACGAAGATCCTTGCATTCTCGATGATCGTTCCTTCGGTCGGCGAGGTGGCAATCAGGTCGACCTGCCTTGCGGCACCATCCGCGTACAGCGTGTTGGTGCGGACCGCGCCATCCGTCACGGTATCCGTTTGGACCAACCCGGACAGGTTGCTGAGGACTGGGAAAATATATTCACCGGAATAGTTGCTTGGATCGGCGGCGGCCAAGCCCTTGAGTTGTCGCTGTCCCGCTTCTGAGTTATCCCGCCAATCAACCGCATTCAGGGTCACGGTGAAATAAGTGCCAACCCATGCGGAAGTGGGGCTGACGCTAATCATCGCCGCCCAAGTGGGGCAGGACAGGCCAACGAGCAGGTTAAGCAGAAGCAGTGCGGAGCGCACAATGATCCTTGTTTGGTTTTATTTACGTTGCCCGAAACAACTGGTGGTGACTTGCGACGCTGGCCACGTTTCTCAGTGCTTGTCAACATTGCCAGCGCGGGGCGGTTCGGCTTACGATGCCCGCCATCATTATTCAACCCATTGAAGAAACATCATGCCAACACAAGATTCATTGGAGCAGATTGAAATCGGGGAACTGATCATGGCGGTGGATGACGGGCGGGTGGCGGGGGATGGCTTCAAGCTGTCCGCCGCGCCGCGGGCGCTGGTGGCGGCGCGGCTGGCGGATGTGAAGACGAAGGACGCGGCCACGCTGATCACGGAGGGCGGCCGGGCCGGGGCGTCGCTGGTGGTGCGCGGCGCGCTGGACACGCTCAGCGTCCTGCTGCACGACGGCTACAACTTCCTCAACGCCCTCCCGAGCTATACCATTTCCAAGGCGGACAAGCTCGCGGTCTTCACGAGCTATGGCTGGCTGCAGGGCGAGATCGGCGGGCTGGACGACGCGCGCATCGAGTCGCTGGCGAACCAGGCGCTCACGGCCACGCCGTTGATCACGACGCCGGCGTATCGTTATCCCACCGCGCTGCTCGATCTTATCTCGGACCAGCTCGATCTCGTGAACGCCAATCAGCCCACGGCCACGGGCGGCGCGGCGGAAGCCGCCACGAGTCAGCGCAACGTCGCGCTGGAACTGCTGCGCACGGCCAATGGCCGCGTGCGGTTCTTCTATTGCTCCGCCTCGGATGACGAGGACCAGACGACGGAACTGGCGCGGATCGGCAAACAGCCGCGACGCGACGCGGGCGCGGCGGAGGCGCAGCCCTTCCCGGACGCCCCGGGCACGGCGACGTTTGACGCCGCAGCCAAGACGCTCGCCATCCCGGCGCTGCCGACGCACGCCACGTCGCTGCGCGCCTTCCGCAAGCCGGCGGGTGGCGTGGCGGAACTGGCGGGCACGTCCACCGGCACGACGGTCTCGGTGACGGCGATGGGGCCGCTCTCGCCGGGGGTGACCTACGAACTGTGGGTGGTGGGTCACAACTTCCGCGGCGATGGTCCGGCGAGCAATCATGTGAGCCACACGGGTTAAACTCGAACGGGCTGATGGTTGTCGTCGCATGCGCTGCGGGCAAGAAACTACAGAGCATCACCCTCCTCTTCGCCATCTACCAGGTCCGGCCCAGCCCCTTCTGCGTGCTGGACGAACTGGACGCCCCCCTCGACGAATCCAACATCTCCCGCTTCGTGCGCGTGCTGCAACGCTTCCTCGTCCACTCACAATTCGTCATCATCACCCACAACAAGCGCACCATCGGCATGGCTGACGTCCTCTACGGCGTGACCATGCAGGAACACGGCGTCAGCAAAATCGTCAGCGTCAAGTTCCACAAAACCGAAGAACCCGTCACCGACCACACCCCCACGCCCCTCGTCCCGCCCCCGACC
>BJHT01000580.1 GCA_014193395.1 Verrucomicrobiota bacterium | reverse complement strand
GTCCGCCGGTGGCCAGAAACACGGTGCTGAGAAGCAGCAAGAGGATTTTGCGGATTGTCGTCAGATGGTTCATTATTGCTAGGAATTTGCTTTTGAGGTTGATGTGCATGGAAGAGAAAATGTGAGGTTCAAAGAACGGGGAAATGGGGGTTACTGATAGGAATTTGCTTTCTGGACGCTCCGCGGTTTAGGGAGAATTGCTTTTGCGTCGGATTCATTAATCTGACCCTTTACGCCTTCATGGGCGGTTGGCAAGCATTATTTTGCCGGGCTTTGTAAGCCCACGTGGGTTTTGCCGAGCGGCCGCTGTCCGAAGCAGGGAAACCGTCGAAAACCGCCCGGCCGGTGGCCGCACCGGGGCTCACCACACCGGCGAACCGCAGGCGGCGGCGTTTTACTCGGCGCACCGGGCTGGGTCAGTCGGTGAGAACATTTTCGTAATCGGGCATCGGATCCACGTCGTCGCACGGCTCGCGGGTCCACGGCCCGGCGTTCGCGTCGGGAGGGGCGCGGGCCGGGGCCAGCGGCGGCGTGCCGTTCCACTGGCCCAGGTGGCGGAGGATTTTTTCGATCACGACGCGCTGGTCAATGACCGCGATGACGCGCATCTGTTGCCGGCACTTTGGGCAGATCAGCGGGTCGGTGTGCCACACTTGCAGTATGAGGTCGCGCCACTTTTTGGAGGGCAGTTTCGCGGGCGGTGGCGGCGTGCCGGGCGGGCGCAGGGGCGGCGAGGCCGCGCCGCCGTTCTGGGCGCGGTGGCGCTGGCCGCGCATCTTGTTGGAATACCAGCCGTAGTAGCGGACCATTTGCGCACCTTTGTCGGGGATGTGTTGGGTGATGGCGGCCAGGAAATCGGTGGGGGTGAAGACTTCGAAGTTGCGGTTGATTTTGGGATTGAGCTTGGAGCGGTAGATGATGGTGTCAGTGGGGGATTCCAGCGTCATTTTTGCCACGGAGAAGGGGTTTCTTAGGATGTATTGGGCGAGTTTTTCGAGCTCGGCTTGGTGCTCAGGCGGGACGGGATCGCCGGAGTGGACGTTGAAGCCGGAGTGTTTCCAGGAGAGGAGAACCTGGACGCGTTCGGGCGGGAGGAGTTTGAGGTCCACGAGGAATTTGAGGATGTGGGCGCGGAAGAGTTCTTCGAGCGGTTTGAGCGGGAGTTCGGGCAGCGGGTGGAAGGTGCCGTCGCGGGTGAAGAGTCCGTCGGCCACGAGGGCGTGGAGATGGGGATGGAAGTCGAGGTATTCGCCAAAGGTGTGGAGGGTGAGGATGACGGCGGGGTGGAAGGAATCCAGCCGCCCCCTCACCCCGTCCCTCTCCCCCGATGGGAGCGAGGGAGAAACGGCGGCGCGGAGGTATTCGGTGAGGCTCTGGTAGGCGAGGGCGCAAAGGCATTTGAGCAGGCTGCGGTGCCGCTGGAAATAGGGGCGGAGCATTTTCGGAAGGGCCAGGACGTAATGGCGGTGGGGCACGGGAGCGAAGACGCGAGCGACGAGGAAGGCGGCGGTGGTCTGGACGTTCTTTTGGTGGCACGTGGGGCAGAACCAGCGGCTTTTGCAGGAGAAGGCCAGAAGGTATTCGTGGCGGCAATGGTCACAGCGGACGCGGACGAAGCCGCGATCGAGGTTGCCGCAGTCCAGGAATTTGTGGACGACTTGCGGGATGACGGGGCGCAAGGGACCGAGGCGGGGTTGGTAGTCGTGCGGGTAGGTTTCGACGAACTCGGCGAAGTGGCGGTGGGCGCACTGCCAGAGGGGCGACTGGCGCGGGTTGCGGGCGCGGTAGAGGTGCATGGGCAGAACCTCGGCTGGGGCGGCGCGGAACCCAAACTGCCCCTGCACACATTCTTGGCGGGTTCTTCACCCGCGTCCGTCGTGGAGCTGGAGCCGTTGCGGATCGGCGGAACTGCCGTTTCTGCAGAGAGTCCTTCTCGAGATCGATGACTCAGGGGCAGAGAAGATTCGGTCCGCCCGGTTCTGACGGGGAACTCGGTCAAATCTTTTCTGAAAAATATTTTGGCGCGTCGTTGCAGTAGAACGACGGCTCGTTTCCGCGCATTGCCGGAACTTTGCCAGCGGATTCGTGCGACCAGTTTTTCTGCGAAAACTTCATGCTATAACTTGGGTGCGCACCGCGGTGCGGAAAACCATGACGTGGAATTTCAAGTCACAGGACGGGCCAGCGCGGAATGCTGGTTGCGGATCGCGAAATGGCCGCGGCACATCCCGAAGTTGTGGGCGGCGCCGGAGCGCGGCGTTCCCGCCGCTTCAACGTGGACAACCATTGGGTGTTCGATGCCTGCTGGGCGTCCGGGAGTCGAAGCGGCATAAATGCCGCGCTCGCATCAGCAACTTCGGGAGGCACGGGATGGGCAGGTGGCTGCACGAGTTTTCGTGGGCGGGACAAAACTGCACCGGAGTGAAATGGAGAAGCGGTGCAGAAACGGTGCAGAAACGGTGCGGTTTTGGGTTTTCGATGGGGCCGGCCCGCTCCGGCCCCATCGCCCCCGGCCAGAATATCGCTGGTGCGCTCCGCTCCGGGTGTGTCTCCATCGCGCTGATCCGAATGCAACTCCGCCGACGGGCTTGACTCCTCAGCTCTCAAGATTTTTCAGACGCACTCTGAGATGGGCGAAACTCCACACCTGCCGGTCGGAGACTGGCCTCTGTGGTGGCGGACATGAGCCCTTGTCACCTCGGCGGCTATACGCAGACCGGGAAAACTTTTTCCGGGTTCACGTTCAAATCCTTGATCGCCTGCGTGACGATAGTGCGCGGCAACTGGCCTTTTTCCGCGAGGGCGAAAAGCGTGCCGATGACCGTGG
>BJHT01000579.1 GCA_014193395.1 Verrucomicrobiota bacterium | reverse complement strand
TGGTGTGGGCGTGGACCCTGCGCGCGCTCACCGATCCTGGCTCGACGATCGAGACTGTGCCGGACGTGAAGGATGGCGACGCTGAACTTTGGGGCCTGCGGATCAGCGGCAGCGTGCAGCCCGCGATGGTGCTCTATTTCACCCGCGCGACGGACTTGCTCGCGCGGATCGACTGGCGTGCGGACATCCATCGCTTCTCAGATTGGAAGACACTGCCCTCCGGCGCGAAGCATCCTACCCGCGTGGTCGGCTACAAGCAGGCCAGCGGCAAAATCTGGTATTTCGATGAAGTGACCGAAGTAACACCGCTGGGCGAATTGCCGGAGAAACTTCGTCCCGCAAAGCTGTGACCTTCCCCCTTGTCCGGCGAGCGCATCTGCTTCCGGACCGCCGCACCATGAAATCCGCGCTGCCCTTTCTTTTCACCCTGCTCCTGTCGCTCTTCGTTGCCACGGTGAGTCACTCCGCCGCCGCCGCGTTCCTCGTCGAGAATGGCCAGCCGCGCGCGGAGATCGTCATTGCGGAGCAGGCCACGCGCTCGCAGCGGCTCGCGGCGCACGAGCTGCGGAGCACGGTGGAGAAAATCACCGGCGCGCGGCTGCCCATCGTCACGGCGCCGCGCGCGGGCGTCGTGCATGTGTTCGTCGGTCGCAGCGCGCACACCGACGCGCTGAAGGTCACGGCGGGCGACTTGCAGGACGGGGCTTTTCGCATGGTCAGCGGCGAGGACTGGCTGGTGCTGCTCGGTCAGGACACGGAGTTCACACCCATCGAACCGTGGGCGAAGGGGAACTCGCAGATCGTGGACGGCAGCGCGCAGCGTGAGTGGAACAAAATCACCGGCGCGCTGTGGGGCGTGCCGAATCTGCTGATCTACAAGGATCGCACTTCCATCCCGGGCGACACCGGACTGCCCGACGCAGCCATTTCCGCGACGAAGCTGAAGCCCATAGAAATCTGGGCGCAGGACGAGCGCGGTTCGTTCAATGCGGTGTGCGGTTTTCTCATGCGGCTCGGAGTTCGCTGGTATCTGCCGGGTGAACTGGGCGAGGTGCTGCCCGCGACGAAAACCATCGCGCTGCCGAAGCTCGACGAAACCGTGCGGCCCGATTTTTCCCTCCGCCGCTTCAACGTCCGCTTCGCCACCCACGGCGAGGCGATGGTGCGCTGGGCGATGCGTCTCGGCTTGCGCGATCCCTATGGCATCGAGGCCGCTCACGGCATGGATACGATGACGGATCACGCGGAAGTCTTCGCGGCGCATCCCGACTGGTATGCGCTCTACGGCGGCCAGCGGCGCTACCAGCGCGGCGCGAACAACCATCTTTGCTACTCGAACGAGGAGTTGCTCGCCGAGACCGTGCGCTACGTCCGCGCGCTGTTCGATCATTACAAAATGGACATGGTCTCCGTGATGCCGCCGGACGGTTACGTCGCGATCTGCCAATGCCCGCGGTGCGCGGGAAAGGATTCGCCGGAGCGCGACAACCGCGGCCTCGCGTCGGATTACATCTGGGGCTTCGTGAACCGCGTCGCGAAGGAAGTGCGCCGGACGCATCCCGACAAGAAGGTGATGAATTGCGCCTACGGCATCTATTCGCTGCCACCGCTGAAGCTCGAGAAGCTGGAGCCGAATGTCGTCGTGAGCGTCGTGGGCGGTCGCCGACCGATGAACAACAAGCCGGAGCAGCAGGCGGAGGTTCGCGCGCTCCGCGAGAGCTGGGTGGCGAAGACCGCGAACCCGATCATCATTTTCGAGAACTATCCCTTCACCGATCGCGGCTGGTATCTGCCGTCGTTCACGCCGCATTCGCTCGGCGCGAGCATCAACGCGACCAAGGGCATCTCGCAGGGCGAGGACATCTGGTTGAGCATCCGGCAGGAGGTGGCGAAGCAGGACCTGGGCTTCAATCACTTCCCGATCTACTTCACGCAGCGCCTGTATTGGGGCGGCAAGAACGCGGATGCGGACGCGCTGTTCCGCGAATATGTGCGCCTGTTCTACGGCCCCGCCGAGGCGGAAATGAACGCGTTCTTCGACTATTGCGAGGCGCACTGGCAGGCGATGGAGAAGGAAAAGGACAAGGCCGACACCGCGCTCGCGCTGTTCGACAAGGCGAAAGCGAAAGCCGATCCGGCGGGCGTTTTCGGCAAGCGGCTCGCGTTGATCGACGACTTCCTCAAGGGCCTGCGCAACAAGAGCACGCAGCTTGGCAAGGTGCGCGGCCCGCTGCCCGTGCTGCGGCTCGTCGGCCCGCCACGCGAGCCGATCGTGATTGATGGGAAGCTCGACGAGGACGCGTGGGTGAACGCCTACCCGAGCGCGACCGTGCGCCTGCGCGAGCTGCAGACGGGACGCCAGCCGATCTTCGGCACGACGGTCAAGGCGGCGTGGCGCGGCAACGATCTCTACTTCGCCATCCGCTGCGACGAGCATCCGGGCGAGAAGCTGAACATCGGCACGACGAAGAAGGACGACAGCGCGCTGTGGTATGGCGACGTGGTCGAGGTGCTGATCGAAACCGAGGCCCACTCGTATTATCAGATCGCCATCAGCCCCAGCGGCGCGGTGTGCGATCTCGACCGCGGCGTCGAGCGCGCGAAGTGGTTCACCTGGAATGCGCAGGCCGAGGTCGCGACGCGCATCGCGGACGATCACTGGATCATCGAGATGAAGCTGCCGATCCGGCCGGACGAAAACGACCCGCTGAACCAGATCGTCGGCCATCATCCCACGCGCAGCCTGCCGTGGCACATCAACGTCTGCCGCCAGCGCATCCGCGACGACGGCACGGAATACTCGGCCTTCTCGCCGACCGGCACCGACGGC
>BJHT01000578.1 GCA_014193395.1 Verrucomicrobiota bacterium | reverse complement strand
CACCGAGGAATTCGTCGCCGAACTCCGCGCCACCGCGCTCCTCAACCCCGAGCAGAAAAAAATACTCGGCGAATTCCTCGCCCACTGCGACATGGTGAAATTCGCCCGGCACGAACCCGGCCGCCCCGAACTCATGGACCTCCACCGCGCCGCCCTGCGCCTCATTCAAGAAACCGAAACCATCCTCCCCATCGAACCGCCGCCGGTGATCCCGCCGCCATCATCCGCCCCAACCGTCCAGTCCGTCCCATCCACGTCACCTCCGCCGCTCACCACGCCACCCGCGCTGCCTCCGCCCCTACCGCCGCCGATCACGCCGCCGCCAACGCAGTCCGCGCCACCGCCCATCGCTCCGCCCGTGCAGCCATGATCCCCCACTTCCACAACCCCTGGGTTCTCCTGCTCCTTCTGCTGCTCCCGCTCTTCGCGTGGCTGCGTGGACGCCGCGGTCCCCAGCCCGCGTTCCTCTATTCCTCGGTGCATCTCGTGCAGCCCATCCACCGCACGCCGCGCACCCGCGTCGGCAGTTGGCAGTTCGCCCTCCGCTGGCTCTCCCTCGCCCTCCTGCTCATTGCTCTCGCCCGCCCGCAACGCCCCCTCGGCGAAGCCAAAATCAGCGCCAGCGGCATCGACATCGTCGTCGCCCTCGACCTCTCCGACAGCATGGCCGCCGAAGATTTCAAGCGGAACGGCGAGCCCGTGGACCGCGTCACCATCGCCCGCGAAGTCCTCACCAAATTCATCGAAAACCGCCCCGGCGACCGCATCGGCCTGGTCGCCTTCTCCGGCAAGGCCTACATCGTCTCCCCGCCCACCCTTGACCACGATTTTCTCATCCGAAACCTCGGCCGCCTCACCATCGACACCATCCCCGAGGAAGGCACCGCCATCGGCTCCGCCATCTCCGCCAGCCTCAACCGCCTGCGCGACCTCAAGTCCAAAAGCAAAATCATCATCCTCATGACCGACGGCCAGAACAACTCCGGCAAGATTCCCCCGCTGACCGCCGCCGAAGCCGCCGAAGCCCTCGGCATCAAAATCTACGCCGTCGGCGTCGGCACCCGCGGCGTCGCCCAGCTTCCGCGCAAAGACGCCTTCGGCCGCAAAATCTACGTGCCGATGAATGTCGATATCGACGACGACGCCCTCACCAAGATCGCCGAACGCACCGGCGGCAAATACTTCCGTGCCGACAGCACCGACACCCTCCACCGCATCTACGCCGAGATCGACCGCCTCGAGAAAACCACCGCCGAAGTCAAAAAATTCCAGCGCTTCGACGAAATCTTCCGCTGGTTCGTCGCCGCCGGCCTCGCCGTGCTGTTGCTCGAAATCCTCCTCACCCATACACTCTGGCGCAAACTGCCATGAACCCCGTGGTGAACCGAAACCGAACTCGAAAACCCGCGCGCGACCCCGCCGTCGTAGCGCAGGTTTCCAAACCTGCTGTGTCGCCGATTTCCAAATCGGCGGGCGCCGCTGACGCCGACGGCATCGAGCTTTCCCGAGCGCCTCGGCACCGACCCCAGATCGCGCCCTCTGTGCCGCGCACCAAACGCTCCACGCTCTCTCGAACTCCGAACTCCGAACTTCAAACTTCAAACCCCAAACTTTGAACTTTGAACTTTGAACCTTAAACCTTGAACTCCCGCTAAAGTGACCTTCGCCCACCCCCGCACCCTCTGGCTTCTCGCGCTTCTCTTCCCGGCGCTCGTGCTCTTCTTCGTCTGGTCCTGGCGACGCAAGCAGGCGCTCATCGCGCGCTTCATCCATTCGCGCCTCGTCGAGCAACTCCTCGTCGGCGTCTCCCCCGCCCGCCAGAAATTCCGCCTCAGCCTCCTCGTCGTCTCCGTGATCCTTCTCATCCTCACGCTCGCCCGGCCGCAGTGGGGCTTCCGCTGGGAAGAGGCCCGCCAGCGCGGCCTCGACATCCTCGTCGCCATCGACACCTCGCGCAGCATGCTCGCCGAAGACCTCAAACCCAACCGCCTCGAGCGCGCCAAACTCGCCGCCCTCGACCTCATGCAACTCGCCCGCGCCGACCGCCTCGGCCTCGTCGCCTTCGCCGGCTCCGCCTTTCTGCAATGCCCGCTCACCCTCGATGACGACGCCTTCAGCCAGAGCGTCAACGCCCTCCACGTCGGCATCATCCCGCAGGGCGGCACCGCCCTCGGCGACACCATCGACACGTGCCTGAAAGCCTTCAAAGAAGAAGGCGACAACCACAAAGTCATCGTCCTCATCACCGACGGCGAAGACCAGGAAGACGACGCCGTCAAGGCCGCCCAGCGCGCCCAAAAGGAAGGCGTCCGCATCTTCACCCTCGGCGTCGGCAGCACCGACGGCGAACTCCTCCGCACCACCGGCGCCAACCAAAAACCCGAATTCATCCGCGACCCCGACGGCAACATCGTCAAGTCCCGCCTCAACGAACGCCTCCTCCAGGAAATTGCCGGTGCTGCCGACGGTTTCTACCTCGCCCTGCAAGGCGGCAAAACCATCCCCATGCTCTACGAACGCGGCCTCGCCCCGCTGCCTCGCAAGGAAATCACCGACAAACTCGTTCGCCGCAGCCACGACCGCTTTCAAATCCCGCTCATCTTCGCCCTCCTCTGCCTCGTCCTCGAAATCTTTTTCCCCGAGCGCAAACCCAACGCCACCCGCATCACCGCGCCCGCCAACACCAACACCAACACCAACACCATCGCCCCCACGCCCGCCCCCGCGAACCCAATGCGCGAAGCGGTAGCTCTACTGCTCTTCCTGTTCCTCCCCGCCAGCCTCCTCGCCTCGCCCGCCAGCGCCCGCCGCGAATACGAATCCGGCCGCTT
>BJHT01000577.1 GCA_014193395.1 Verrucomicrobiota bacterium | reverse complement strand
GGTCGCGACGCGCGTGTTCTGGCTGGCGAGATATTTCAACGCGGCGGCGAGTTCCGGCGGGCGCGGCGCGCGGCCGAACGCGAGGCGATACGCGGCGGTGACCATTTCCTCGTTGCTGCTGGGATATTCCTGTTCGAGGCGCTGTGCGAAGGCCTTGGCGTGGCGCAGCATCATCTGGCTGTTGAAGAGCAGCAGGGCCTGCGTGGACGTGGTGGTGACGTTGCGTTGCGCGACGCTCTGGAAGGCCTCGGCGAGATCGAAGACATCGAGGAGCGGGTCGCGGGCGTTGCGCAGGGCTTTGCTGAAAATGGAGCGGCGGTGCGTGAGCGAGTCGGTGCCGGGACCGCCGGCGTCGGGCTTGAGTTCGCCGGTGGCGGTGAGGAGTGCGTCGCGGATTTGCTCGGCCTCGAGGCGGCGGACATTGCCGCGCCAGAGCAGGCGGTTCTCGGGATCTTTCAACTGCGCCGCGGATTGGAGATCGGTGCGCGAGCTTTGGCGATAGGTCGCGCTGGTGACGATGAGGCGGTGGATGGCCTTGAGGCTCCAGCCTTCCTCGAGGAAGCGCGCGGAGAGCCAGTCGAGCAGCTCGGGATGCGAGGGAAGTTCGCCGAGCTTGCCGAAGTCGCTGGCGTTGGCGGCGAGACCGCGGCCGAAATGCCATTGCCACAGCCGGTTCACCATCACGCGGCGGCTGAGGGGATTCTCGGGTTCGGTGAGCCAGCGGGCGAGCTCGCTGCGGCGGCCGGTGGAATGCGCGAGCGGCTTTACGCTCGCGGGGCGTTCGTCGAGGACGGTGAGGTAGCCGGGCAGGATGTTTTCCGCGTTGCGGGCCTTGGGAATCGTGGTCGGCGGCGCGAGCGGGCCGACGTCGGTGGCGGCGAAAGCGACGGGCAGCGGCGCGGGCTTGAGCTTGTCGAACTCGGTGAGTTTTTTACGGAGCGCGAGGACGCGTTCCTTGGTGTCGCCCTTGAGCTTGGCGTCGAGGCGGTCGAGATCGTAAGTGACCTGGCGGAGGGCGAGTTCGGCGACCTGATGTTCGTAGGGGGTGCGCTCGGCGACGGGCTTGTTGATCATGTCGCGGATTTCATCGATGAACTTTTCGCTTGCGCCCTTGATCGTGCGCTGGCGGACGGGAGCGAGGATGGTCTCGATCTCGGTGCGAATCTCCGCGGTGGCGGCCTCCCATCTGGCGAGCTTGGCCTGATACTCGGCGCGTTCGGTGGCGGTAGCGAGCGTGAGGTCTTCGCGCGGGAGGAGCGGCGCGAAGAAGGCCTGGAGGCGGTAGTAATCCTTGCGGAGGATCGGATCGAACTTGTGGTCGTGACAGCGCGCGCACTGGAGGCCCATGCCGAGAAAGGCGTCCGCGGTGGTGTCAGTGATGTCCTCGAGGATGCGCTGCCATTGGCCGGCGACGTCGCGGTTGTTGTACTCGTAGATGCCGTGGCGCAGGTAGAACGTGCCGGTGACGGCCTCGGGGTTGTCGGGGAAAAGCTCGTCGCCGGCGAGCTGCTCGCGCACGAAGCGGTCGTAGGGCTTGTCGTCGTTGAAGGACTTCACCACGTAATCGCGGTAGCGCCAGACGTGCGGGCGGTAGTCGTCGGCCTTGTAGCCATCGGAGTCGGCGTAGCGCACGAGATCAAGCCAGTGGCGCGCCCATTTCTCGCCGAAGCGCGGGCTTTGCAGGAGGCGCTCGACTAGCTTCTCGTAGGCGTCGGTGGATTTGTCGGCAAGGAAGGCATCAATGTCAGCGGGCGCGGGCGGGAGGCCGATCAGATCGAAGTAAACGCGGCGGATGAGCGTGACGTGGTCGGCCTCGGGCGAGGGCTTCAGGCCTTCGCGTTCGAGCCGGGCGAGGACGAAGCGATCGACGTCGTTGCGCGCCCACGCGGCGGCGCGCGGCTGCGGCACGGCGGGCTTCACGACGGGCTGGAAGGCCCACCATTGCTTGTCGGCGGCGGTCAGTTTGCCGGTGCGTTTCGCGGGGCCGTTGGCGAAGGGCGTCGCGGAGGCGGGGAAGGGTGCGCCGAGTTTGATCCATTGTTCGAGCGCGGCGATTTGTTCGGCGGAGAGCTTCTCCTTCGGCGGCATGTTGGTATCCAAGCCCGCGGTATTCTTCACCGCCTTCACGAGCAGGCTCTTCTCCGGATGACCCGGGACGATGGCCGGGCCGGAGTCGCCGCCAGTGAGCATTGCGCCGAGGGAATCGAGCACGAGGCCGCCCTTGATCTTGTCCGCGGCGTGGCTGTGGCACTTGAAGCAATGCTGCTCGAAGAGCGGGCGGATTTGTTTCTCGTAGAGGCCGGCGGAATCGGGCGTCGCGGCGGCGGCGAGCATGGGCAGGGACGCAAGCAAGGAGCCGAGGAGCGCGGCGAAATCGGGACGATGGTGCGATGTCTTCATGGGCTGTTACAGGCGACGCAATATGCACTGAAATTCGAGGAAGTGTCAGCAGGTCTTTTGGGCTGAGCGGCCAGACGGGTTGCGGGAGTTACCGCGAGCGCCGCCGGTTCGGAGCCGCTGCGGGCGGAGACCGCAGGCGCGCGGTCTCTAGCTGGTGCCGCGTGGGGCGTTCGGGTGGGTGAGGATGCGCCAGGAGGTTCGGACGGTGAAGGGGCGTAAACGCCGCACGCCTTTCCAGCGCGCGCCGAACTGAAGTTCGCCGCAACCGGGGCGGCTTCGGCGGACCGCTCGGCGTATCGCACATTTGTAGCCCAGCGCGTCCGGTGGACAATGCAGGTTTTAATTCATCGTTGGGGTTTAAGAGGGTGTTGCGAAAGTTCGCGTAAGTGCTTGGATTTCGGCGACTTGGTTACGGAAAAAGGGCATCTGCGTCCCCGACACCGAGT
>BJHT01000576.1 GCA_014193395.1 Verrucomicrobiota bacterium | reverse complement strand
GCAACCGAGCGTTGCTGCAACGATCCCTGGCTGATGTAGCCGGTCCGGGACAGGCTCTGGCGCAAGCGCCGATATTCCGCCCGCAAGGCGGCCAGCGTTTCCAGGGTGTCGTTCATGGCCGTCAGTTTAGCTAGCATGTCAATTGGCCAGTAGTATTACTGTGCCATGAACGCACCCTTCTTTCCCGCCTTCCGCGCCCGCCTCGCCGCTCTGGGGCAGCGCACCGCCCGCCCGCTGCGCCAAGGCACCCTCCAGCAACTGGCCGCACACCTTGCCCAGCTCATTCCCGTTCACCTGCTTTCCAGTGCGGACGAAGGCCCCAACAGCCGGGAGCGGCTCTTTACCCTGCGCCTGACCTGCGAATGCTTTCTCTGGCAGATGCTCAAGCCCCGCACCGCCTGTCGTGAAGTCGTCCGCCAGGTGCAGGCGCTGGCCTGCGCGCAGGGCAAGGGGAGCGTGGATGATTGCGCCTCGGCTTACATCCAAGCCCGCCAACGGTTGCCGCAGGAACGTCTGGAACGCATTCTGGCCGCCACCGCCCGGGCGGCCGAACAGCGCGCCGCGCCCAGCCCGCAGTGGCAGAGCCGTCCGGTCAAGGTGGTGGATGGCAGTTCGGTGCAAGCGCCCGACACGGCGGCCAACCAGAAGGAATATCCGCAACCCTCCGGCCAGAAGCCCGGCTGCGGCTTTCCCGTGCTGAAGCTGGTGGTGTTGTTCTCCCTGGCCAGCGGGGCGTTGCTGGAGGTGGTGCTGGGCAACCTGCACCAACACGATCTGCGCTTGTTCCAACGGTTGTGGGAGTGTCTCAAGGCCGGTGACATCCTGCTGGGGGACCGGGCCTATGGCGATTATGTCACCTTGGCGGGACTGCCCCGGCAGGGCGTGGACGTGGTGGCGCGGTTGCATCAGGCCCGCAAGGTGGATTTCCGCAAGGCCCGTCAACGGCTAGGCCACCACGACGGTGTGTTTGTCTGGCGCAGGGGGTGCAGGCAATCGACGATTTTGACGCCGGAGCAATGGGCGGCCCTCCCGGAGGAAATCAAGGTGCGGCTGGTGCGCTTCACCGCCGCGTGCCGGGGCTTTCGCACCCAGCGCATCACGTTGGTGACCACGCTGCTCGACGCGGCACTGTATCCGGCGGCGGAACTGGTCGCACTGTATCTGCGGCGCTGGCGCATCGAGCTGTGCCTGCGTGATGTGAAAACGACCCTGGGGCTGGAACAATTGCGTTGCCAGTCACCCGCGATGGTCCGCAAGGAACTCTTGGCGGGATTGATCGCACACGACCTCATCCGTTGCCTGATGGCCGAGGCAGCCCAAGTTCACGAGGCGGAACTGGAACGGCTCAGTTTCAAGGGCGCGGTGGATGCCCTGCGCCAATACAGCGCGGTGCTGGAGCAAGCCCGGACGAACCGGCTGAAACGAAAATTGTGGCAGGATCTGCTCCGCACACTGGCCTGCGACCTGGTGCCCCTCCGTCCGGGACGCACCGAGCCGCGCGCCGTCAAACGCCGACCCAAACCCTTTCCCTTACTCAATCGTCCACGCCGAAAATTTGTCGAACTCCCGCATCGCAACAGCCGGTGGCACGGCGGCCCCCGCAAATTTCAAACCCTTAACTAACCGTCATTCAGAACTGACCCCTTTAAATTCTCCCTGAACCGCGGAGCGTCCAGAAAGCAAATTCCTATCAGTTTAGTCAGGAGGATGAACCAACTTACGATCAGAGCGCTCGAAGCACAGCGTCGAGTCATGGCGATTCTCTGTGGGTGTATGTGCGTGATGGTTGCCGGTAATATTTACGGGAAGGGTGACCGCGAAGACGGAGCGCCGAGCGGCTCGCCGACGCTTGCCGCGCAGCCCTTTGTCGGCGAGTACTTCCGCGGCGAGGGCGACGTGCATTACCTGCAACTGCTGGACATCTCGCGGCGCCTGCTGGCCGCCGACCCCGAGTTTCAGAGCGTGGGCATGCTCTACACTCCAGAGTGGAACGGATTTGTCGAAGGGCCCGTCTGGAACAGCTGGTGGATCCAGAACAGCTACGGGACGAGTTACTGCGCGCTGCCGTTCTTCCAGGAGCCGCTGGTCACTTTCGAGCGCCCAGGACCTGTGGTTCAACCTCATGGGCGACGGACGTAACGGTGCCCCTGACGGCTCGCTGTGCGACTGCGCTTCCCCGGGCAAGATCCAATACAAGCAGGGCGACGCCAGAGGCAACGTCGACTGGTTCATGGAAGCCACGGCAGCGGGCGTGGTCATGCAGGCGGAACTGCTGCTCATCAGCCGCGACGACCAGGCCATCGGCAAGTACCTGCCGATGTTGGAACGCTGCGCCAACTTCGTCGAGACCCGCCGCGATCCGACGAACAACCTCTTCCTAGCCGGCACGGCGGCCAACCTCCTGGCGCCCAGCTACGCCGGCTACAAGCGGCCGGACGGCCAGTGGGACAAGGCCTACCTGGCCGACCTATCGATCAGCTATATCGCCGCGCTGGACCGGCTCATCGAGCTGGAGAAGATGGCCGGCAACGCGGAGAAAGCCAAACTCTATGGCGATCGTCGCGACCTGGCTCGCAAGGGCTTGCCGCTGCTGACCACCGACGAGGGGTATTTCATCAAGTCGCTGGACCCGGACGGCACGCGCCACGGCGTGTACGGGACCGGGAAGTACGGATACTTCGAGGCTGTGGTCAATCATGACGCCATCTGCTTCCGCGTGGCCGACGAAGCCCAGGCCGCGAAGATCTACGCCAAGATAGCCTCCATCCCCGGGCTGCGCCGGAACAAAGTCATCATCACCAATGATCCCTCGCTGGACGCCATTTACGAAAACCCCTCAGGCCTGTC
>BJHT01000575.1 GCA_014193395.1 Verrucomicrobiota bacterium | reverse complement strand
TCCCCCGCTCCCCCCATTCCCTTTTCGTGTCTTTTGTCTCTTTCGTGGTTCCGCCTTCCCCAATCCCGCATTTAACCCACCCCAAAAGGACTCCCCGCCATGCTCCACATCGGCAACGAATACATCCCCCTCTGCTCCGGCACCTCCCGCCGCAGCTTCCTCCAGCTCGGCGCGACCGCCATGTCCGGCCTGACGCTCGCCAACCTCTTCAAGCTCCAGGCCGCCGGCGCCGTGGATGAAAAGAAGGCCAAAATCCGCAACTGCATCACCCTCTTCCTCGTCGGCTCGCCCGGCCAGCACGACACCTGGGACATGAAGCCCGACGCCCCCGAGGACATCCGCGGCAAGTTCAAGCCCATCTCCACCAGCGTCCCCGGCGTGCAGATTTGCGAACATTTCCCGCGCATGGCCAAAGTCATGGATCGCGTCGCCCTCATCCGCAGCCTGCATTACAACACCGGCTCCTCGCACGAGAACGGCCAGCGCTGGATGATGACCGGTCACGACTTCAACGAGGCGAACAAGCAGCCGCACATGGGTTCCGTCATCTCCCGCGTGTTCGGCGCGAAAGGCGCACTCCCCGCCTCCATCGTCCTCCCCGTGCCCATCGGCAACACCGGCACCTCCACGCCGCACGGCCAGGAAAGCGCCTATCTCGGCAGCGCCCACGCGCCCTTCTTCCTCGGCAACGACCCCGCCCGCGCCGACTTCAAAGTCGCCGACCTCGAAGCGCCCAAGGGCCAGACCGAATTCCGCGTCGAAGCCCGCCGCAAGCTCCTCAAGGAAATCGACGACCTCCAGCGCCAGGTCGAAACCAGCAGCACCCTCGCGCGCGACACCGCCTACGCCCGCGCCTTCAATCTCCTCACCAATCCCGAAACTAAGAAAGCCTTCGACCTCAACGACGAACCCGCCAAACTCCGCGACCGCTACGGCCGGAACACCTTCGGCCAGAGCTGCCTCATGGCGCGCCGCCTCATCGAGCGCGGCTCCCGCTTCGTCACCGTCAACCAGTTCGACACCGTCTTCGGCATCTCCTGCTGGGACATGCACGCCGACGGCGGCAGCCTGAACAACACCTACGCCGACTACGAACACGTCCTCTGCCCGCAGTTCGACCTCGCCTTCACCGCCCTCCTCGAAGACCTCCAGCAACGCGGCCTCCTCGAGGAAACCGTCATCGCCGTCATCAGCGAATTCGGCCGCACCCCCAAGATCAACGCCCGCGGCGGCCGCGACCATTATCCCTCCGCGTGGACCAACTTCCTCGCCGGCGGCCCCATCCGCGGCGGCCGCGTCATCGGCTCCACCGACAAAAACGGCGCCGCCCCCCACGACCGCCCCGTCACCCCGCCGCAAGTGGTGGCCTCGATCTATCAGGCAATGGGAATAGATTTGGAAACGACGATGCTGCCGGGACCGGGAGGGAGGCCGATACGGTTCATCGAGGCGGAGCCGATTAGGGAGTTGTTCGCGTGAAGTGGTGGAAGCGATTTCAGGAGCGGCGCTGATTCGGCTAAAAAGTCTTAGATGAGCTATTTCATGACCAGTGCTGGGCCGGAGGTTGCGATGACCGGACTTGAGCCAATCCAGTTGTCGCCGGGAACAGAGTCACAAGAATACATCCGAGTTTTGCTGCCTCAAATTTCCCGGTTAGATGGTGTGCCGATTTTTATGGTCGACGATGGCACGACGGGCACGTCGCACGACCTAATCTGTGAGGCCACCACCGCTATCAACGAAGGAAGGAAGGTTGAGGTCACCCGCCTCTTTCAAGTTCTTACAAGGTTGGCTACCGCTAAACACACAGTTCGCATTTGGTGGGCAGACAATGATCAGGGTGCGTTTCGGCGGGTCAAGCAGTGCCTGACACTTGAGGAAGTAATTAGCACCATACGAAAGCAAGCGGCCGATGGCACAGTTGGCTTACGGTTATTGGGATCCTCCCCAGTCTTCATCCCATGATCCCGTATCCCTACGCTCTCCGGTGGAATGTTCACAAAATCATGGCGCACAAGCTCACGGAAAATCAGGCCGATGGAAACGGGCTAAATGACTCCCCCTCGTCCAGCCCCAACGGGGCGGCCCATACCAGCCCAGGGCATCGCCCTGGGTGTCCTTGGACTCGCCCCATTAGTTTTCACGCGGACGCCTCAACATTTACGAATTTTGGACATGTTAAATAGATTTTGGCAGCCTTTAAGCTTAGTCAGGATCGCGACTATTTTAGTCCTTTACGGCCTTTCGGGCGGTTCGCGGGCCGCGATGGCGCAACCCGCTCCCGTAATTTCCCCGGAACGAGCCAAAGCGATTGAAGAGTCACGTGCCCGACTCGATGCGATTGAGACCAATCGTTTGGACTGGATCAAAGTCTCCGGCTCGGTGGCTTTGGCGGAACTAAACTCGAAATGTGATCTGCTTGCGATTGGCACAGTTGAAAAGTCACTTAAGCGCGAGGGTAATTTCATGGTTATCGAGGTGACGCTAGATTCGATTGTCGCAAGTAAAACCAATAATGCGCCACTTGGAGTGACAAGTACTCGGCCAAGCTTGTCCGCCGTCAGTATATGGTGTGAGCTTCCCCGTTCTGGCCACGGCCCCCGGGAGTCCGTGATCTTATATAGAGGGGGGCAATATCTGCTATGGCTGAATGCGGCAAAGACTCACCTCCCATCGACAATGCCTGATTCACAACTGCTTCCCAAGTCACAAGTAGCCGATGAAACGCCGGTTGCGACTAAATTTGTTATCACCCGTGGTTCCCATGGTGCCTATATTTTTAACCAAGTTGAATCGTTGCACGGCGGGCGGTATGAAATGGGCAACCCATTCCCTTGGCAGGATCAGTTTCTCAATG
>BJHT01000574.1 GCA_014193395.1 Verrucomicrobiota bacterium | reverse complement strand
CGCCGTCCGCCCTTTCACCCCCGCGCTGCTCTTCAGTTTCTGTCCCGGCACCGGCCTGACCACCGCAGTCGGCGCGGAGATGGAGTACAAAGCTGTCCGCATCGAAACCACACCAAGCGCCGTGCGCGTCCGCCTGCCGCTGACCGATGTCACCGGCAAGGTGCGCCCCAAAGCGAAGACTCCCGATGGCGAAGGCGAAGCGATTGCCCCCACCAAGAGCCCGCTCGGCGAGCGGCATTACCTCGAGTGGCAGATCGGTTACGACACCCGCGACCTCGACGCCCTCAACGTCGTCAAGGAAGTCCGTTTCGAGCGCCGTGGCGAAACCAAATACGGCACTGAACTCACCAAGATTCTCGTCGAATCCCTCCGCCTCGGACTCCTCACATCCGCCGATCTCCAGCGTGAACTTGACCGCCTCGCCAAGCTCGCCGACACCACTCTCGAGGAACACGAAAGCATCACCGTCGAGAAAACTCCGGTGAAGCCCGACGGCAGCGCGCTCCCTGAGGGGTTCCTGCGCTGGACCCAGCGCGTCCCCCGCTTCGTCCGAGAAACGGAAAACGGCTTTGTCCAAATCCAGCTCAAGCCCCGCCAGCGCGGCGTCGGCAACCAGGCGATGATCTACGTGTGCCTCCCGATTTCCGCCCTCCGCACGGCCGACGGTTCACCCCGTCCCACCGGCCCCGCCCGTACCAAGGAAACCGTCTGGTATCACTTCGACAAAACCAACACGGGCTTCCTCCTCGACATCGTCCGCGCCTTCGGCATGGCCTCGCGCCAGCACAACGAGGACCTGACCAAAATCCTGGGCAAAATCCTCGAGACCACGCCGGCGAGGACTGCGGTGCCGAAGTAACTCGCACGCGCGGACCTCAGACCTGTATCTGGAGCGCCGAGCATTTCTCGGCACGAACGCCAGAAGACGACAACGAGCCGAGCAATGCTCGGCGCTCCAGCTACTGGGAAATCCGTGGCAAAATGAGCCGCCGATATTTGTCGCGAAACCTCGCACTGCTGAATGGCCACTCCTCTGCCTCGCCACGCAGCTTCGCCTTCACCGGATTGTTCTCAACGTATCGAATGGCCGTCTTCTCCTGTTCCTCGCTCCGCATGAAGGTGTCCCAATACTCGCGCTGCCAGAACGAGCCATTGCACCGAGAATGCGATTGGCTTTGACCGCCGTGATCGATTTCCAGTTCTGAAGCATCTTCGCCAGCGGCCAATCCCAGATCTGCACGAGCACATGGACGTGATTCGGCATAACGCACCACGCCAGCAGTTCGTAGCGCCGGCTGTGATGAAAACACATCGCCGCCTCCACAAGTGCGGCGATACCCGCGTCGCGAAGCCAGCATTCGCCCACGCCACGGTCGAGGTAGGCCTCCAATTCCTTCCGCCGCTCGAGGACAGCTTCAATCTTGAGCAGATGTTCCCACTCGCCTTGCCTCGACGCGGGCAGCGAATCGACGAGTCGGAGTGTGACAAGTTGCACAAGGCCGGGCTTGTCGCAGTGCGGCAGGTAACCGCGTTCGTGCCAGCCGAGGAAGCCGTTGGCCTTGTCGGCGTCGGACAGCGGTTCGTCCCACTTGTTTTTCTCGTAAACCAGTTCGCGCAGGAATTGCCGCTTCGTGAGGGATGGCTGGTTCGCGTTCATCGGAGCGCCGAGCATCGCTCGGCACGGATGGAGTGAAGCATATCGCCCTCCGGCCAAGCAATGCTTGGCGCTCCACCCGCCGGAGCGCCGCCCCATCCCCGGAGCGCCGAGCATTGCTCGGCCCGACGGGCGTATTTGCGCTCATGCCGAGCGATGCTCGGCGTTCCACCCGCTGACGGGCTGCCCAATCGGCCGGCCGCCCCATCCCCGGAGCGCCGAGCATTGCTCGGCCTGACGGGTGTCCTTGCGCTCACGCCGAGCGATGTTCGGCGCTCCACCGCTCACGCCTTCGCCACCAATTGCCGCAGCACATACGGCAGGATGCCGCCGTGCTGGTAGTAGTCGATCTCGATGGGCGTATCGATGCGGCAGCGGACAGCCACATTCTCCACCGTGCCGTCTTTGCGCGTGATCTTCAGCGTGAGGTCTTGCTGCGGCTTGATGGCCGCGTCGAGGCCGACGATGTCGTAGGTCTCGGTGCCGTCGAGCTTGAGGGTTTGGGCGGTGGTGCCTTCCTTGAATTGCAACGGCAGCACGCCCATGCCGACGAGGTTCGAGCGGTGGATGCGCTCGAAGCTTTGCGCGACGACGGCTTTCACGCCGAGGAGGTTGGTGCCTTTCGCGGCCCAGTCACGGCTCGAGCCGGTGCCGTATTCCTGTCCGGCGATCACGATGAGCGGCGTGTCCTTGGCCTGATAGGCGATGGAGGCGTCGTAGATGGAGGTTTTTTTGCCGTCGGCGCCGATGGTGTTGCCGCCTTCCTCGCCGCCGAGCATCAGGTTTTTGATGCGCACGTTGGCGAAGGTGCCGCGGGTCATGATGCGGTCGTTGCCGCGGCGCGAGCCGTAGCTGTTGAAGTCGGCGTAATCGACGCCGTTGTCGGTGAGGAATTTTCCGGCGGGCGAACTCTTCTTGATCGCGCCGGCGGGCGAGATGTGGTCGGTGGTCACGCTGTCCCCGAAGATGCCGAGGGCGCGCGCGCCGGTGATGGGCTGGATGCTCCCGGGCGTGAGCGAGAAGTTCGTGAAGAACGGCGGCTCCTGGATGTAGGTGGACTTGGTGTCCCACTCGTACACGTTGCCGACGCTCGACGGGATTTCGTTCCACTTCGGATTCTGCGCGGCGAAGTCTTTGTAGAGCTTGCGGAAGACTTCGGGTTTGAGCGCGGACTGCATGGCGTCGCGGACTTCCTGGAGCGTGGGCCAGAGGTCGGCGAGATAG
>BJHT01000573.1 GCA_014193395.1 Verrucomicrobiota bacterium | reverse complement strand
ACGGGACGGACCAGGAACAAGCCGACCATATTTCTCCGACGGAGCGGGTTATGGCCGTTCCACCATCCTTTTTGGTGCCAGGCGGGCTGTCGGAAAACACATGATTTCCGCCAAGGGCCGGGAGTGTGTTCAGGAGGCAGGTTTTAGCCCGAAAAATTGCACGACAAACCCTGTCGGAATGGCGCAATGTGCGGAAACCCCACTGAGGATGTTTTCCGCGCATGCTAGTCGGCTACATGCGGGTCTCGACCGACACCGACCGGCAGGTCCTGGACCTGCAACGGGACGCGCTCATCGCCGCTGGCGTCGATGAGCGCCACCTCTTCGAAGATCGGGTCAGCGGGAGCCGCGGCGATCGCGCCGGCCTGGCCCGCGCCCTTGCTTTCATTCGGCCGGGTGACTGTTTGGTGGTTTGGAAGCTGGATCGGCTTGGCCGATCGCTTCCGCATCTCTTGGCGACCGTGACTGACTTCAAAAAGCGGGGCATCGCCTTTCGCTCGCTGACAGAACAGATGGACACCACCACCCCACAAGGGGAATTCCTGTTCCAGATATTCGGCGCCCGCGCGCAGTTCGAGCGCGCGCTGATACAGGAGCGTGTACAGGCCGGGCTTGCGGCAGCTCGTCACCGCGGGCGCCGCGGCGGACGGCCAGCAGCGATTGATGCCGAGAAGCTCAGCGCGGTAGTCGCGGCGCTGGATGCGGGCGCCACCAAGGCTGCGGTGTGCCGCACCTTCGGCATCAAACGCAGCACCTTGCTCGACTCATTGGCTCGGATCGGATGGTCTGCCGCCATGAAGGTCCGGGAGGCATGAGTGGCACGACGACAGCATTTGACCGACGCCCAAATCGTGGAGCTGTTCAATCCGCCGACCGATCAGCGCGAACTGGTGCGCCACTATACGCTGTCCGACGCCGACCTGGCTGCGATCCGACGCGGCCGTGGCGACCCAAACCGGCTTGGTCATGCGCTCATGCTTTGCTACCTGCGTTATCCGGGCCGCGAATTGCGTGCCGGCGAACAGCCGCCCGCGCAAATGCTGAGATTTGTTGCCGATCAGATCGGGGTTCTCCCAAACACGCTGGACAGCTATTTCGAGGCTGATCGGAACCGCCTCTATCATGTCGCGGAGCTGCAGGAGAGGTTGAGGACTCGCTCCTTTAGTTCAAATATTGCTGCGGAATTGAGAACCTGGCTGTTGCCCCGCGCCATCGAGGACGAGAGGTTCATTCATCTGGCCCGGCTGGTGCTGGAGGAATGCCGACAGCGTCGGATTGTCTTGCCGTCGCCGGCCGCTCTTGAGCGGCTCTGCGTCGAGGTTCGTCACAAGGCCAGGACTGAATCATATCGCCGGCTGACGAACAGCCTGTCCGCCGAACAACGCAAGGGCCTCGATGCACTGACCGGTCGGCGAGAACCGAGTGGTCAGAATTGGCTGACCTGGCTGCGACAAATGCCGGAAGCCGCCAAGCCAGCGGCGATGCTCGGCGTGATCGGGCGACTTGAGTACGTGCGCGCCATCGGTATCGAACCCGCCCGTGGTCAGGTTGTGCATCAGGCGCGCCTGGCCCAGTTGGCGCGTGAAGCCGGGCGTACCACCGTTCAGCACGTTGCCGGCTATGAACGGCAACGGCGGCACGCGGCATTGGTAGCCACTATCCTGGATCTCTCCGCAAGCTTGACGGACCAAGCCATGGACGTGTTCGACCGCCTGGTCGGCGCGATGTTCCGCAAAGCGGAAGGTCGGCATGCGCGTGCTTTCCAAGCTGATGCCCGTGCGATCAACGACAAGGTGCGCGTCTTCGCGCGCGTAGGCGCCGCGCTGGTAGCCGGCCGCGAGCAGAAGCAGGACGGCTACGAGGCGATCGTCGCGCTGATGTCATGGGAAAAATTCTGCGCGAGCGTCGCCGAGGCAGAGGCGTTGGCGCGCCCGGAAGAATTCGATGCCTACACAAACCTTGGTGAGCATTACGCCGCCATCCGGAAATGGTCGCCGGCCTTCCTGAAAACTTTCACGTTCGAGAGCGTGCCGGCGGCAGCTTCGCTGATGCGTGCCATCGAATTGCTGCGAGAGATGAACAACTCGGGAAAGCCCCTACCGAAATCCGCACCGATCGGGTTCGTCAGGCCGCGCTGGGCCGGACAGGTGATGCCAAACGGGACCATAGACCATCGCTATTATGAGTTGTGCGTCCTGTCCGAATTACGGGACCGATTGCACGCCGGCGATGTGTGGGTGACCGGCAGCCGGCAATACCGGTCTTTCGAAGAACGGCTGATATCCAAGGAGGCGATGGAAAAGCTCCGGCAAGATGGAAATCTGCCAGTCGCGGTTGATCTGGATTTCGAAACATTCATCGAAGCCAAGTGTATCAAGCTGCACGAGAGACTCGCCGGGGTAGAGGCGCGCGCCTCGGAAGGCAGGCTACCGGATGTCACGCTCACCAAAGGCGTGCTCAAGATATCGCCGATCGAGAAATCGACACCGCCGGAGGCCGAGGCCCTGGCCACCCGGCTCTATGCCATGCTGCCGCGCATCCGCATCACCGATCTGCTGGCCGAAGTGGCGACCTGGACGCAGTTCCCGGACTGCTTCACGCACTTGCGCAGCGGCGAGACGGCCGCCGACGGCCGCGTCCTGATGGCGGGATTGCTGGCCGATGGGCTGAATCTTGGTCTGACCCGCATGGCCGAGGCGTGCAGCATTGCCAGCCTTGGCCAGATCGCTTGGATGTCCGACTGGCACATCCGCGAAGAAACCTATCTTCTGGCGCTGCGCTGCCTGGTCAACCAGCAGCAGCGGGAGCCCTTCGCCGTACATTTTGGCGCTGGCACCGCATCATCATCGGACGGCCAGTTCTTCCAGGCCGCAGGATTCGGGCGGGACGCGAGC
>BJHT01000572.1 GCA_014193395.1 Verrucomicrobiota bacterium | reverse complement strand
GTCAGGTGTGGATTGATCGCTGCCACATTCATCACAACGACGGCGTGTGTCTCAGCGCCAACTCGGGGAACACGAGCCACCTTTACCCGACCCGCAATCACATTCATCACGGGGGCGGGACCGCCGAAGCCATGTATCTCGGCAGCCATGACGGCCGGCAGGTGATGAGCGAGAGCGTGATTGCGCTGAACCACGTCCATGATTGCCGCGGCAGCCAGGGCGACGGCATCGAGGTCAAGCAGGGGTCGTGGGGCAACCTGATCGCCGAAAATCACATTCACGACTGCAACTATCCCTGTCTCACGATTTACGGCACCGGCGGCCGGGCGCCGAATCTCATCGAGCGCAATCTCTGCTACAACAGCGGCGACAGCGTCATCCAGGTGCAGGGCGAGGCGGTGGTGCGCAACAATGTGTTCATCAACGGACGCAATGGCGGCATCGCCAGCAAGGACCACGAGGGCCGGACGCTCAACCTCCAGATCATTCACAACACGGTCATCAACCGCGGCCACGCCTTCCGCGCCAATTCGTGGAATGCTCGCACCGGACTCGTGCTCGCCAACAACATCCTCTACTCGCAGGCGGGCGAGGCGGTGCACTTCGTCAATGGCAGCGCCGGGGTGCTGATTGCCGGCAATGTGATCCTCGGTGGCCGCCCGCGGAACGGCTGCGTGCCCGGCCGTGGGCTGGAAGATTTCGCGGATGCGACCTGGGATGCGACCCGGCGCGACGTGACCCCGATGCCGGGAGCGCCGTTTGAACACGCCGATGCGAGGTATTTGACCCCGGAGGATTTCCACGGCCGCCCACGTCAGGGCCGGAAATTGAGCGGTGCCATCGGAGATCTCCGCCGGCCGTGACGCTTATACAGACGCAGCTTGCCCGGCCGATGCTCTGACCGCGCAAAAGACTGAGCTGACGTCAGTCAACTGCCATCCGAATCAGTTTGATTTCGCTGGTGTCGAGCCCGGCGGCCTGGCGACGCTGGCGTCGGGCAAGCCCGCGGTGCGAGGCAATCAGATTCGCGGGTGCGGGTGGAGCAAGCGGCGGGAATCATTCGGCGCAACGGCTGAACTTTGCCGTAATGGCGCGGGTCATTCAGCGTTCCAACTCGGCAGCTCCGTCGTTTCGTCCATCAAGTCCCGGAGGCCCTCGATTGACCGCCTCACATTCGCCTGTCTCGCCACCGCGCTCACCGTGGGGTGCCCTTGCCGCAGTCCTGGCGGCCCTGCCGGAACCTTCAGCAGCGCATGGATTGCATGACGCCGAACAACCCCGAAGGGGGGGGCGGCGGCTCTGAAAAAAAGCTTTTGTCGCGAACGGCGCGTGGCAGACTCCTGCCGAATCACATGGTCCGTTTAACGAAGTCTCTCGCCTGAGTTATGAAAACCCCTCGTTTTGCGCGGCGCTCCAGCCGTTCGCTCGCGGCTTTTACGCTGATCGAGTTGCTCGTGGTCATCGGCATTATTGGCATTTTGGCGTCGCTGCTGCTGCCGGCGCTGGTCAAGGCCAAGGCCAAGGCAAAACAGACGGAGTGCCTCAGCAACATGCGCCAGATCGGACTGGCTTTGATGCTCTACGAGGGGGATTACCAAAGACTGCCGCCGACGGCGTCGCAGGTCCCGGATTTCATGAACCCGGCGGCGGTGCCGAACTGTCTCAAGGCCATCGCCCCTTATCTGCAAGGCCAGGCCCAGACCTTTTCGTGCAAGGTTTATTCGTGTCCAGACGCCAAGAAACCCGGAGATGCGACCGATGCCACCACCAATAGCGCCACGAGTTATCTGCCAAACTCCGTTGTCATGAACAAGAGCTTGGAAGTCATCCCTAAACCCAGTGAAATCATCATTATCCAGGAGACCATCCGGCTCGTGAGCTATACCGCATTGCGTCCGGCAGTGGCCACGACCTTTGGCGGGCCTGCCGGAGAATACGTCCATTGGCATGACAACCAAACCCCCACCGTCGGACTGCCTCCCGGCACGCAAAATTACAGTTACCATCATTCCCAAGGTGGCAACTTTGTCCTGACCGACGGTCATGCAGAATACCGGAAGGCGGCGACGCTTCAGGCCCTGCACTTCGGCCTGACGGATGGTACGGGCGGTCTGGCCGTGGACACCCAATCCTCTCCCGGCTTGGGAAGGTATTACCGGCCCCAGTTATGACCATGCCCGGCAGCCGGCCGGACACCACCGGAAGGTACGGGTGCCCGATGATGCAGCCGGAACCGCAAACAGCTTCCTCCGTTCGACCGCAATCTTTCCCAATTTCCAGCTTCGGATCGCGGAGCATTCCATCGCACGTATCCGCGTCCCCCTCCATTGGTGATTCCGCGAACGCATCCGCCAGGCTCCGCTCGAGCGGATGTTCGAGAGCATTCGCGGTGGCTCGGCGGGGAGGTCTTCAGCAGCCCTGTTTGCTGCGGGCGAAGATTCCCGAAGCTGCCTGGCTTTGTTGTTCTGCTTCCCCGGCAAGAACGCGCTGCATTAAGCGCTTGGCAAAACGACCCGCGCTCCCATGCTGGTAAATAGCCCGATGAGCACGTCCATTTTCATGCGCCTGATCAGCCGTCAGGAATCCACTGTCGGCCTTCGTGTGGCGTGCCTGCTTCAGCCTTCACCACCCTGGCCTTCCGGAATCGGTTCGCGCGTCAATTCGTGTGCCGATGCTTTCCGGCGCGGTGGGCGCAAGCTCAATTGCCTGGTCGATCTGGCCCGCAAAGCGATCCCGATATTGCTTCTAGCTTTCTTTGGAGTCGCCCGTGCGGGGGCGCAGCAGGCGGACGTGAAGCAGTCGCCGAATTTTGCGCGGGTGGTCACCCCGTTCGTGCAGCAATATTGCATCGAGTGTCACGGCGAGAAGAGGCAGAAGGGAAAACTGTCGCTGGCCGGG
>BJHT01000571.1 GCA_014193395.1 Verrucomicrobiota bacterium | reverse complement strand
CCGGGGATCAGTTCGAAGCGGGAGCCGGGCTGCACGCCGGACCGATGTTTGCCCGTCAGGAAACCTGCGCCGAGCGGGCTGAAGGTCATGATCGCGATGCCCGCCGTGGCGCAGAGTTGCTTCAGCTCCGCGTCCACGCCGCGGATCGCGAGGTTGTGATTGTTCTGCAAAACCGTGAGCGGTGTCAGCCCGAGGTCGCGCTGGTGTTGGAGCACGCGGGCGAGTTGTTCGGCGGAAAAATTGCTCCCACCGAGGGCGCGGACTTTTCCCGCGCGGACGAGGGCATCGAGGGCCGTCAAGGCGGCCGGTGTCTCCGCGCTGGCATCCCAGCGATGCAGGAATAGCAGATCGAGCGACCCGCGCCCGAGCCGCCCCAGACTGCCGGCGACGGAAGCTGCGATGTGTTCCGGCGTGTAGGGCGGGAGCAGTTTCGTCGCCACCACGAGCGCGGCGGGGTCTGGTTGGCGCGCGGCCAGCCACGCCCCCACCACGCGCTCGGAGGCCCCGTCGCCGTAGGCCGCGGCGGTGTCGAAGACGGTGATGCCGCGCGCCCACGCGTGATCCATCATCGCGAACGAATCCGCCTGATCGATCTCGCGGCCAAACGTCACGCACCCGAGTCCGATGGGACTGAGTCGCGCAGCGAGGTCGCCGTTCAAGGGTGCCGAGGGGCTTGTCTTCACGGCGGAAAGAGTGGCGGCATCGGTGCGGAAAAGTCGCGCGGGAAAGCGATGGTTGGCGAGCGATGGCCGGCGCGCGGCGTTCACGCCGCAGCACCGTCCGCGCGGCGCAGCGCGGGCGGACATGCCGGAGCGCGCCACGGTGAAGCGGGATAAGAAGTAACTATTCCGTCGAGCCGAGTTTTTGACCACAGAGACGCGATGCACACAGAGAAAGACAAGGGCTCGCTGATTGGCCGTCGTTCACTGATTGGTGACTTCCTCTTGTCGCCGCCCGCCCCGGTTTTTCTCTGTGTCCATCGTGTCTCTGTGGTCTCAACTTCCGTTCCAACTGCATAGACACGGCTAACAGCCTGCTGGAAAATCTCGTTTGGAGTTCCGCGTTTACGCGGTTCCCTCGTCGTGTGCCTAGCAGACCGCGTAAACGCGGAACTCCAAACCCAGTTCCGCGCGCCACCGGGTGCGAACGCCGTGCCCCGATGTCGCGCAAATCCCCTTCCCGCCGCCCTCGCGCCCGCTACACTCGACGCATGATTCACCGCTTGCCCCGCGCCCTGCCGGCGCTGCTCCTCGCCCTCACCACCGTTCTCGCGGCCGCTCAGGACGCGGGTTTCACCCGCACCGAAGATGTCATTTACGGCCGCAAATTCGGCACCGCGCTGACGCTTGATGTCTTCCAACCCACCACGACCAACAACGGTTGCGCGATCATTTACATGGTCAGCGGCGGCTGGTTTTCGTCGCACGACAATGTCCGCCCCGCCGGCTACAAAGCCTTCCTCGACCGCGGCTACACGGTGTTCGCCGTCGTTCACGGGTCGCAGCCCAAGTTCACGATCCCCGAGGTCACGCAGGACATTCACCGCGCCATCCGCTTCATCCGCAGCAACGCGGCAAAATGGAAGGTGAACCCCGACAAATTCGGCATCACCGGCGGCAGCGCGGGTGGCCACCTCTCGCTCACGATGGGCACGCAGGGCGGCCCCGGCAAAGCCGACGCCAAGGACCCCATCGACCGCGCCAGCAGCGCCGTGCAGGCCGTTGCGTGCTTTTTTCCGCCGACCGATTTTCTCAACTACGGCCAGCCCGGCGAGGACGCCGTGGGCGTCGGCACGTTGAAAAATTTCAAGGCCGCCTTTGGTCCGCGCTCCGACACCGAGGAGGGCCGCAAGGCGCTCGGCCGCGAGATTTCGCCGATCTATTTCATCACCGCGAAAACCCCGCCCACGCTCATCATTCACGGCGACGCCGACAAACTCGTCCCCTACCAGCAGGCCGAATCCTTCGTCGCCAAGGCAAAGGAAGCCGGCGTCACCGCGCAGCTCATCAACCGCCCCGGCAAGGTCCACGGCTGGCCCGAAATGGGCGCCGACCAACTCCTCTTCGCCGACTGGTTCGACCAGCATCTGCGCGGCCTCAAGGCGAATCCCTGAACCTCGTTTAATCCCCCGTCGTCGATTCACTCCACCATCAAAACCCGCATGAAAATCACCAACGTCGAAGCCATCTACGTCTCCCAGAAACACGTCCGCGAACAATGCGACAGCGGGCAGGACGCCCTCATCATCAAGGTCTCGACCGACGCCGGTATCACCGGCATCGGCGAGGTGGACTCTGCGCCGCTCGCGTGCAAGGCCGTGATCGAGGGGCCGTTCTCCCACACCATCAGCACCGGCCTGAAGCATCTGCTCATCGGCCAAGACCCGTTCGAGACCGAGCGGCTGTGGCACCTGATGTATCACCGCACCATCTACTCCAGCCGGCGCGGCATTGGCGTCCATGCAATGAGCGGCATTGACCTCGCGCTGTGGGACATCAAGGGCAAGGCGCTCGGTCTGCCCGTGTGGAAATTGCTCGGCGGCGGTTTTCAGAAAAAGATCCGCTGCTACGCCAGTTCGCTCTTCGGCGCGACGCCCAAGGCCACGGGCGAACTCGCCAAGCGCATCCGCGCGAAAGGATTCGACGCCGTGAAATTCGGCTGGGCACCGATGGGCACTGACGCGAAGACCGACGTGGATTTGGTGCGCCAGGCGCGCAAGGGCTTCGGCGCGGACGGCGACGTGATGATCGACGCCGGCCTCGTGTGGGACTCGCGCACGGCCATCCAGCGCGCGAAGGCCTTCGCCGAGTTCGGCATCTTCTGGCTCGAGGAACCGCTCCCGCCCGACGACTACGAAGGCTACGCCAAGCTCACCGCCGCCAGCCCCGTCCACATCGCCGCCGGCGAGCA
>BJHT01000570.1 GCA_014193395.1 Verrucomicrobiota bacterium | reverse complement strand
TCGGTAACGGTGGGAGACGATGATGGGAGGGGCTGACTTTCTGAGCGCAAAAATTGAAACTGCTCACCTCGGATCCGACCGATGATAGTTTGCCACGCAACGCGCTCTGGCACTGTGAGGAGTAGATCACAAAACTGGAAACCTTGCACCGAGTAGAGCAGTGGGCATGCGTCCCCAAACTCGGCCTGAATACGCTCTGCCTCGCGGTAGTGCGTTTCTGCCTGCGTTCGAAGGTCTGCTTGATGCAGAACATGTGCATAGATTACTTCAGCATATATTCGGTGGAACGGTTCATCGCGCCTCCCTTCGTAAGTCACGGCTTGTTCTGCATGGTTAAGCGCTTCCCGAATCTCCCCAAGTGTCAGTTCCAGATGACTTAGGTTGCATGCGCAAGAGACGGCTTCTTTCCAATCTTTAGCGTGAACACACATCTCCAATCCTGCTCGCATTGGATCAAGGGCCTCGGTTAATCGGCCTAAAGCCCGAAGGTCCGAAGCGGCTTCGTTCAAGAGCCACGCTTTGACAGTTTCCTCGAACACCGGCGAGGGGCGTTTCCAAGGCGCGTCGAAAAAACAAGTAATCGCGATCAGTTCGAAGCCGAAAGCCCCGAGTTTGTTTGTACCGTAAAACTCCTGTCCCCTGTTGATGCGATTGCGGTAAACGTTCCAAAACGTTTCCCTTTGAAACCCGGCCTGGCAGCCATGGGTCACGGCTTGATAGAGCGGCCGGAGGTCTTCCAGCGTGGGCTGAGGCTTGTCCGGCGTTGTCGCACAGAGGTGCTTGTAGATCTGCCGGTGGCCTGCGTTCCAAGCGACGCGGCGCTTAGTTCGGAGTTGTTTTGCGAAATACGCTCGCAGCAGAGGGTGATCATCAATCGAGAGAAGTGCTCCAGATGCGTCTCGATTCACAGTGAGTAGTTTCGCAGCTTCGAGGCCGCTGAGGCAGAATTCCCACTCTTCATTTGCAAGTCCGGCCAGCGGCTCGGTCAGGCCGCGGATGGAATCACTCCGGAGGGCTGCGAGGGTGCTGACGTCGGCGGGACCGTCAAACAGGCCCATGAGCCGGAGCACCGCCACTTCGCGCCGGCCTTCGACGCCGCCGTCGCGCAAGAGCCATTGCTCGTAGGCGGCCATGGTCCGGAATGCGTGCCCGCCGTCCATCTTCTCGTCGGCCTTCTCGAACTTCACGCGGTCGCGCTGGCGGATGTCCCCGTGGAAGGCGCGTTTCAGGAATCCGCCGAGCAGGGTTAGCGTGAGCGCGTGCCCTTTCACATCTTCCACTAGCGCCGCGAATTCCTGCGCCGTGCCGGTCACGCCGAGGGTTTTGAGCAGATGCACGCCGGCGTCGCGGGACATGCGTAGCAGCTTTACTTCCGGCGCGGCGGTCTGCCAGAACACCCGCAAGTCCGGCAGCGAATACCGGGTGGTGACGATGCACAAGCCCTGGCTGTTTTGCGCGAGGCCCTTGAGAAGCGCGGCGATGCCCTGGTCCTTGAGTTGGCCCGGCGTGGGCGCGGTGGGCGCGTATTGCAGCGGTTCGAGGCCGTCGAGGATGAGCAGGCTGCGCCGCTGGCCAACGAGGCGGGCGAGGCGCTGGCCCTTCTCGAACGCGCCGGAGGGGCTGGCGGCGAAGGCCTTGATCTCTTTCACTTCCTCGTCGGTTCCGGTCGCAAAGAAAGCGAGGGCTTCCTTGAGGAACAGGTCGGAGGAAGCGGCCAGTTGCTCGCGTGTTCCCTGGCTGTAGAAGGACCACGCGAAGGCGGCGTCGCAGCCGGGCCAGCATTGGGCGAGCATCTCGTCCACTGCCCACTTGGCGACGAGGGAGGTCTTCCCCTCGCCGCCGAGGGCGACGAAGGTGAGGACATTCGTCTTGGTAAGGACGCGTTGCTGTGCATCCGTGCCCATTCCTTCTTCGACGCCGACGATGGTTGCTACTTTCTCCGAAAAGTCCTCGCGTTCGCAAAGGGAAGGGTCAGGGCCGGGAGGCAACCCGGCCCGACCAAACCAAGCGTTGTTGAGGAGCTTCAGTTCGTCGTCGCGGCCGATGAGTTCGCCGGGGGCGTATTTGAGAATGCGGGAAAGGTCGGCCTTGACCTCGCCGAGCCTTGGCGGTTTGGGCGGACCCGCCAGCGGAGGCGCTTTATGGTGGGAAATGTACTGCGCGACGAGCGTCTCGAGGTCCTGCTCAAATGACTGGTGTCGGATGACTGCGGATTGGTAGGTGAAGATGGCTTTCACCGATTCGTGGCAGGACGCGCTCAACGCCGACAGGTCCACGGACTCCTCGCGCACGGGAACGATATTCCGGCGGTGCTGGACGGCCGCGAGGAATTCGCGCCGCACCCAGTCGTCGTTATTGACACAGCGGTCGAGCGCGCCCGGCGTCAGCAGCACCAGGAAATGGGCGCGCTTTGGCACTTGGGTGATGATTTGTGCCGCCCACTGGCCCGCGTCCACGCAGTCCACGTCGAGGAAGACATCGTATCCGCGGTGGGTCAGCTCTTGCTTGAGGGAGCGGGCGAAGAATCGGCCTGCGGCGTCGCGGCGGTAGCTGATGAAGACGGTTTTCTCGCTCATAAGGGTGAGGAGGGGCAGGCGGGGACGCGGGGCCAGACGCAACGACGAGGGGGCAAACCGCCGGGGAATGGGGCTGGGATGAATTGTCCGTCGGCCACGGCAGCGACGGTAGCGAGCGGGTGGGGTGGAGCCAAGCGCGAAGTCGGGGGGGGCGCAGGGGAACGGGGATTTTTGGCAGGGGAAATTGGGGCAGGGGAATTGGGGAATGGGGGAATTGGCGGGGGGGCGGGGAGGACCTTGGCGCTTTGCTTCATCCTTGTTCCTTGGTTTTTGGTCCTTCCCTTGAGCTTTGAGCTTTGAACTTTGAGCTTCGTAGCGGCTTTTAGAAAATGCGTTTGCTCCGGCGCGGCAAAGTTTGTC
>BJHT01000569.1 GCA_014193395.1 Verrucomicrobiota bacterium | reverse complement strand
CCTCCCTCTCCCCTCAACGGGGAGAGGGAATGAGGGTGAGGGGTGGGAACTTGCCAACCGGCCCAGCTTTTCACCATTCCCCCTCTGCGTCTTTTCAATCTCTGCGGTGGTCTGTGAAACCCTCCCCGCGGGCAACCCGAGCCGATCTTCAGCGCCCGCCAGCTCCGACGACAACCCAGCTATGCTGCGCTCTCGCGCACCGGAGCGCCGAGCATTGCTCGGCTCGAATCACCCGCACGCTTCCACACCGAGCAATGCTCGGCGCTCCACCAACACCCCCGCCCTCTCCCTCGCTCTCTTCCTCGCGCTTGCATTCCTCGCGCCGGTTTGCGCTCACGCCGAAACCATCCTCTTCCAAGACGCCACCGTTCACACCGTCTCCGGCGAAACCCTCGCCCCCGGCAGCGTCCTCGTACGCGACGGCAAAATCATCACCGTCTCGCGCCAAGTTGCCGCCCGCGTCGATCGCGTGGAAAACCTGAAAGGCCTGCACCTCTTCCCCGGCCTCATCCTGCCCACCAGCTCCCTCGGCCTCATCGAAATTGCCGGCGTGCGCTCCACCCTCGATGTCGCCGAAGTCGGCGGCTACACCCCCGAAGTCGCCGCGTGGCAGGCCGTCAATCCCGACTCCGAACTCATCCCCGTCACCCGCGCCAACGGCATCACCCACGCCCTCGTCCTGCCCCAAGGCGGCACGATCAGCGGCAGCTCCGGCGTCATCACCCTTGCCGGCTGGACCCCCGAGCAGATGACCATCAAACGCCCCGCCGCCATGCACCTCTTCTGGCCCAGCCTCGCGCTCGACACCACCCCGCGCGAACTCGCCCACGACAAAACCAAATGGAAATCCCCCGACGACCAGGCCAAAGACCGCCCCAAAAAACAAAAGGAACTCGACGACTTCATCGCCGAAGCCCGCGCCTACGCCCAAGCCAAAGCCGCCGCGAAAACGAACACCAACCCCGCCACCACCGGTGCCCCCTTCACCATCATCCCCGCGTGGGAAGCCATGCTCCCCGTGCTCAACGGACAACTCCCCGTCATGGTCCACGCCGAAGACGTGCGCCAGATCAAAGCCGCCCTGCGCTGGGCCGAAACCAACCAGTTCAAAATCATCCTCGCCGGCGCGCTCGACGCCTGGCGCATCGCCGACCAGATCGCCAAACAACGCGTCCCCGTCATCTTCGAACACACCTTCACCCAGCCCACGCGCGACACCGATCCCTACGACGCCCAATTCCGTGCCGCCTCGTTACTCCACAAAGCCGGTGTGCAATTCGCCTTCAGCGAAGGCCCCGGCGCCTGGCCCGCCACCCGCGCCCGCAACCTCCCCTTCGCCGCCGCGCAAGCCGTCGCCTTCGGCCTCCCCGAAGCCGAAGCCCTCCGCGCCATCACCCTAAATCCCGCGCGCATCCTCGGCCTCGCCGACCGCCTCGGCTCCCTCGAGACCGGCAAAGACGCCACCTTCATCGCCACCACCGGCCACATCCTCGACCTCCGCACCCAGGTCAAACGCCTCTGGATCGACGGCAAAGAAGTCACCCTCGAATCCCGCCACACCCGCCTCTACGACAAATACCGGAACCGCCCCAAACCCTGACCCGGCGCACCAACCACGGGTTCCTGCGCCGCCGGAAAAAAACGGATAAAAACCACTAACCGCCACTAACCGGCGCTAATAAAAGCCAATACCAGCCGCCTCAAACCAGTGATCCCCTTCGCCCCCTTTCCCACTAGTGCCAGTTAGTGCCGGTTAGTGGTTCTTTCCCCTTCTTGGTGCCGCCCTCGTCCCAGCGGGACGCCATCGGAAATTAGCCGGGGGCAAGTCCGCACCCGCGGACGCAGCCCCCGGATGCAGCACCAAAACCCTCCCCTGCCCCAGCGGGGCATCGCAGAAACTTCCCGCGTCCGACCACTCCAATCCCGCTCGTATCAAGCCGCCGCATCGAGCCGCCTCAAAGCCCGAGCCACGTCCCCCGCCACCTCCACTCCCACGCGCGGGGCGTTCCGCAGCAGAGCCGCGATCTCTCGCCCCGTCCTCGACTTGAGCACCGGAACAATCTGCGCCACCGCCGCACCATGCCAAGTCAGCTCGACGGTTTCACCCGCGTCCACCCGTTGCATGACGTCCGCCGCGCGCCGCCGCAAATTCCTGCTGCTCGTTTTCATTGGCGCAAAATAAAAACTTTCTGATCGGAAACAATCCATTGCTGGACCACATCAGGCACACTCACGCATCTCGATTTTTTCCGCGGGGCGCATCGCCCCAGTCCCACAGGGACGACCGAAAATAGCCCAGCACTTGAGTGCTGGGTTTGCGGCCGGAGAATCGGAAAGTCCCGTCAGGGACGACCGAGGTGCGGGGCTGCGCTCCGATCTCCATCTCACCAACCACATCGCACCACCCCGGCCGCCACCAGCGCGCATCCGCGACCGCCCCCCGCTGTACCGCAGACTTCCAAGTCTGCTGTATCGCGGGTTTCCAAACCCGCAAACCGTCCGCCCATCCGCCACGCCTCGACAGGTCGAACGCGCCCGAAACCTCGCGGCCCCGCCGATTTGGAAATCGGCGATACAGCAGGTTTGGAAACCTGCGCTACAGGGCCAGCGCGCATCCGCGACCGCCCCCCCGCTGTACCGCAGACTTCCAAGTCTGCTGTATCGCGGGTTTCCAAACCCGCAAACCGTCCGCCCATCCGCCACGCCTCGACAGGTCGAACGCGCCCGAAACCCCGCGGGCAAAACCGCGTACAAGCTGCGCCGCGTTTTGGAGTGCGGTGACTCGTCACCGCTTTCGCGCAGGCGACTTGTCGCCGTCGAACTTCCGTGCGCGTCCGCTCACACGAGCGGGTCCCCGCTGGCGCGAGCCGTGAACGCCCCATGGTGCCCCCCCGCCGCACTCCAAAGTCCGCGCTCCGTGAATCCTGAAAAAAGCAGTTGGAACCAC
>BJHT01000568.1 GCA_014193395.1 Verrucomicrobiota bacterium | reverse complement strand
TGTTCTGGCGGTCGCCGATCAATGACACGGCGGCGCTGGTGTTGTTCATCGTGGCGAGCGTGACGGATTATTTTGACGGAAAGATCGCTCGGGAAAGGAAGCTGGTCACCAACTTCGGCACGCTCATGGACCCGCTGGCGGACAAGATTCTCACCTGCTCGGCGTTCATCGCGCTGGTGGAGCGGTCGCAACTGGGCAATGGCGCACTGGTGAAAGTCGAGGCGTGGATGGTGGTGATCATCGTGGCGCGCGAGCTGGCGATCACGGGGCTGCGACTGCTGGCGGCCTCGAAGAACGTCGTGCTGGCGGCGGAGCGCTATGGAAAACACAAGACGGCGTCGCAGATCACGGCGATCATCGCGCTGCTGCTGGCGGACAGTTGCGGAGAATGGGGGGGGTGGGCCACGACATGGCTCATGCCTTGGGTGCCGAAGTTTGCGCTGGTGGCGTTGTGGCTGACGGTGGTGCTGACGTTCTCGTCCGGGGCGATTTATCTGTGGCGGAACCGGAAGATTTATCTGGAGGATTTGTGAGGGGGTGGAGGGGCGGACGTCGGGTCGCCTGTCGCGACCGTGAGGGGGTGGGTGGTCCGGTAGGAAGGGGTGCGATATGTTCATAGCCTTGGGTATTGGTTTCGGGATGGTCGTCATCCTGGCGGTTGTCCTGATCTTGTTAAGCGTGACGCGGTGGTCGGCTCTACGCCGGGGTTTTCGCGATGGCGTTTCCGAGTTCAGCAAACATTTCTCCTCGTTCGGAGCCGAGACGGCGGCGGGTTTTGGGAAGCCCGTCGCCGATGCGTTGACGGTGGGGAATGAAACGGTCGAGGTGCAGGAGCCGGCCGCGTTGCGGGAGGTTGAGAAGGTGAAACAAAAGGCGTTTTCAATGATCGTGTGGATTGCGCAGGGCTTCGGCATCGGACGGCTGAAGCCGGGGCCGGGGACGTGGGGATCGCTGTTGGGGCTGGGGTGGTTCGCCGCGCTGCTGGCGACGGGAAGCGTGGTGTGGTTCGTGATCGGCGCGGTGGCGGGAGTGCTGGCGAGCGTGTGGTTCTGCGGGGCGGCGGAGAAGATTCTGGGGCAGAAGGATCCCGGCTCGGTGGTGTTGGATGAGGTGGCGGCGATTCCGTTTTGTTTCGGCGCGTGGGTGGCGACGGCGTGTTTGCAGAGCGGGCGGTTGCCGGGACCGGAGCATTTTTTCTCGGCGGAGAACTGGCTCAAGGTGGCGCTGGTGTTTGGCGCGTTTCGTTTCTTCGACATCGTCAAACCGTGGCCCGTGCAGCAAAGCCAGTCGCTGCCGGGCGGTTGGGGCGTGACGGTGGATGACCTGCTGGCCGCGGGGTACGTGAACGTTGTGTGGGCGGGCGTCGCGTGGGTGGTGGCGGGGAGGTGAGGCGGCGCGCGGCCTTCAGGCCGCTTCAACGTCCGCTGGCAACGGCGGGTTCGGACACGCCGTTCACGCTCCACCTTGAAGCGGCGTAAACGCCGCGCTCCTACGCGTTGCGCGCGCTCACCGCTACTCGCCGACCGCCAGCAGCTCGACCTCGAAAATCAGCGTCGCGTCGGGCGGGATCACGCCGGGATAGCCGGATTCGCCGTAGGCCAGGTCGGAGGGAATCGTGAGGCGGACCTTGTCCCCGACGCGCAAGGTGGCCACGCCGTGGTCCCAGCCCGCGATGACCTGGCCGGCGCCGAGCACAAATTCAAACGGCTCACCGCGGTCCACGGAGCTGTCGAATTTCGTGCCGTCGGTGAGCCAGCCGGTGTAGTGGACGGTCACGGTTTTTCCGGTCTCGGCGGCCGCGCCGGTGCCGGCTTGGAGTTGTTCGATTTTGAGGTCGCTGATGGGCATGGGTGGTGTGGGTTGGTGGGTTGTGGTTTTGGTTGGGAACGAGAAAGTACAACTGCCCAGCGGAGATTCTAGCAGGCGAAAAGTTCGCGAGAACCGAGCGGCGCGCTGATGTCCGCGGCGAGCGTCGCAGCGGCAGTGTTCGGAGAATTTTCCGGTGCGAGCGGCGCGAGGGGCGCGCAGAGCCGCAAGGGCAGGGGAGCGGGTCAATTTCATGAACGGTCGCGACGCTAGCAGGGCAGCCGCCGTTGGCCACTGCGAATGCGGCGCGCGCGGGGGCGACCCGTGGCGAGCACAACCGCGCTCTCAGATTCCCTCACCCGGGCTGCGGCTGATCGGCGATCGGGCGACATTTCCCGAGTCACCGTTTGACCCCACCGGCATTCTCCTTAGCATCGCCGCGATGAAATCACTCTGTCGAAAATCGTTGGGAATCTCGCTCACTCTGCTTGCCCTCGCCACGGTCGTCTTGGCCGCCGATCCCGGCGAAACCCTGTTGCTCAACGGCAAAAATCTCGACGGCTGGAAGACCAAAGCGGGCGAGTCGCTTGATGGCAAGACCGAGGCTTATGGCAACCGGTTCAAGGTGGTCGAAGGCCGCCTGGTGATTGATCCGAAAGTTAAAGGGGATGTCATCATGACGTCGGTCAAAACCTTCGCCGGCGACGTGCGCATCCAGTTCGAGTTCCTGCCGGGCGCGGGCTGCAACAACGATCTGTTCCTGCGCGGCATGAAGTTCGATCTCAAGCAGCCGGATGTGAAAAACCTGAAGGAAGGCGAGTGGAGCCGCTTTGAAATCGCGGTCAAAGGCGAGCAGGCCGAGTTCCGCAACAACGGCGAACTCATGAAAACGCTGAAGCCAAAACCAGGCGCAACCGGGCTTGGGATTCGCGCCGAATTTGGGTCGATCGAGTTTCGCGCGGTACGCTTCAGCGAAAAGCCGTGAACGGTGGGGGCGTGGGATTTCAACGGCACACAGCGGCGACGCGGGATGGCGAGTTGATGCCGGGAGCGTGCCGCCGTGGTGCGTCGCGGGCCGCTACCAGTCAGGCGGCGGGACGCCTCCGCCATTGCTCGGGACGCTGCTCGCCGCCATTGCCAAGCTTATGAAAAATCTCCTTTCGTTGCCCGTGCTCA
>BJHT01000567.1 GCA_014193395.1 Verrucomicrobiota bacterium | reverse complement strand
CACAAACCACCAACATGTCTCCTTGGCTTGCCATGACTTTCAAAAACGCTGGGGTTGCGGACAGGCTCTACTTCGCCGCCGTCGCTAAGTGCGGCTCGACCGATCTCGGCCCGCATCTGCAGCCGAACTTCGCAACCGATTGGCCCGGCCTCTCCGCCGATTGAATGGCCTTTTGCGAACGAAAGTATGGCGAAGCGGCCAAACCGAAGTAGTGCACTGGCTGCCCCACCGACGTTTAGACCCTTACCGCTGGACTGCCCCGCAAGATGCGGAGAAGTATTTGGGAATTACGGTATCAAGGTGAGAGGTTTGCGCGGATGGCGCGGGCATCATACCCCCTCTCTCCCCGGCGCCGATCCGCGCTCAGACCGTTTCCGGTGCGGCGGGCGCGAAAGCAATTTCCTGCACCGGTGCGTGTCCCCCGAATGCCAATACTTGACTTTTCCGTGGGGGCGCGGCAGCACAGCAGCCGTACCGTTCGATTTATTTCCCGGCGTGCGCCGGGGGGTTGGACGGCTACTACGAACACCTCATCCACCGCGCGGGCGGAGGGAAGGTAGCGACAGTTAAAAATGAAAGAAGCGACAATGCACAAACTACTGACGATGTTGACTGGAATTCTGCTCACGGGCGCGTCTGCATGGGCTGCCGAGAACGATGCCGCCCAACGCCGAACCGACTGGTTCAAGGACGGGCAGTGGGGCGTCTCCACGCGCTACCTTACGGACGCGGGCATGAGCGCCGAGGAGTGGAACAAGCGCGTGGACGCTTTCGACGTTCCCGGCCTCGTCAAGCAGCTCGAAGCCATCGGCTGCCGTTACTACGTCATCACGCTCGGACAGAACTCCGGCCATTTCTGTTCGCCCAACGCCGCCTACGACAAGTACGCCGGCATTCAGCCCAGCAAGTGCTCCAAACGCGACCTCGTCGCGGACATCTCCGCCGCGCTCGCTCCCAAAGGCATCAAAGTGATGCTGTACCTGCCGTGCCAGCCTCCCAACGCAGACCCTGTCGCGCAGAAAGCCTTCGGCCTGCCTCAAGGCGCCAAGCCCCAGCCCATTGACGAAGCCTTCGCGAAGAAGTGGGCGGAGGTCATCCAGGAGTGGTCCAAGCGCTACGGCAAGAACGTCGTCGGCTGGTGGTTCGACGGCGTCCACAGCGTCAAACCATCCCCGCGCCCGCCGCTCGGCAAGAACGTCGTCGGCCCGGACGGCGTCTGGTGGTACCAGCGTGGGTGGTGGTACTCCGGCTTCAGCGAAGCCATCGCTCGCATCTACGCCGATGCGGTCCGCTCCGGCAACCCGGACAGCATCACCACGTTCAGCTCGGGCTTCGCCTGGGAGATACGGAAAGGGACGGACGCCGAAGACTATACGGCGGGGGAGTTCAACGACGCCGCCTGGATTGAATGCGAGGGACGCTGGCTCGAGGGCAAGCAATGGCACATGCTCAGTCATCTTGGCCGGCAGTGGGGAACCGATCGACCGCGGTTCTCGGACGAAGCCGTGATCGAGATAACGCGAAACATCATCAAGAATGAGGGCGTGGTGACGTGGGACGTTCCCATTCAACCAAGCGGCCTGATCCCGGAGCCTTTCGTCAAGCAACTCACGGCCGTGCGTGAGGGTTTGACTAAACCTGCTGCGCCTATCATTCTCGTGCCGCCGGGAAACCTGGCGTACCGCAACAAGCGCGCCAAGCTCTTGGACGTGATGGGTACAAAGGAGCTTGGGGACAGCGGTCATGGGGACCACGTCGCTAAGAACGGCGTCGATGGCAACGCGACGACCATTGCATCGGCGGGCGGCGAATGGGGCTGGAGCTACCATGTGGACCTCGGCGCGGTTCATCCGCTCAACCGCGTCGTCATCACCTTCGGCAAGGACCGCTTCGCCACCGAATACAAGGTGAACCTGTCCGCCGACGGCCAGACCTGGACTACCGTGGCGCACGTGAAGGACGCGACGGGCGAGAAAGCAGAGCATACCTTTGCCGCGACGTCCGCGCGCTACGTCCGGATCCAGGCATTGAAACCCGACGGCGGGAACCAGAAAGGCAGACAGATGGCTGTCGTGGAGCTGGAGGTGTACCAAGACAAGGAGAGGTGATCCGCTTCTTGCACCACACAGCCCCCTGTCTGACTCAAGATAGGTGACTAGATGAAGATACCCCCTCTCTTCCCGGCTCCCTTCCCAGTTCTGACTGTTTCCGGTGCGGCGGGCGCGAAAGCAAATTTCTTCTAACGCAATCCCACCCGGAAGATTGATTCACCGGGCTCCACCCCTGAACAAAGTCCAAATCATCCATGACTCATCCCTCCACACTCCCTGACGCCCGTCCGTGTTCTGACCGTTTCCGGTGCGCGGGGCGCGAAAGCAAGTTCCTGCGCTTCCGGATATGGATGCAGCATGGCAAGAAGGAGATCAAAATGAAGCAGTTCGTGTTTGCGGGTGTCTTGGTTATGAGTCTGGGGTCGGGCATGTCGGCCCGGGCCGACGTGACGCTGTCGAAAATATTCACTGATCACGCCGTGCTACAGCGCGACATGGCCCTGCCGGTCTGGGGCACGGCAGAGCCGGGCGAAAAGGTGACGGTCAAACTGGGCGTCGCCCAGGCCGTGACCGAGGCCGACGCCCGCAGCAACTGGTCCGTCCGCCTGCCTGCCCAGAAACTCAACGCCACCGGCCAGGACCTCGTGGTCAGCGGCAAAAATACGATTACCGTCAAGGACGTGCTCGTCGGCGATGTCTGGCTGTGCGGCGGGCAGTCGAACATGGAACTCCCGCTGAAGGACTGCGACTCCAAGGCGGACATCCCCACAGCCGACTACCCCACGTTGCGACGCATCAGGGTGGTGGGGCCTTGGCAGCGGGGCCGTCCTACAGTTGCCGAGAAGCCTCAGTGGGAGCCCTGTACTCCCGCCAACGCCGGCAACTTCAACGGCACAGGTTTCTACTTTGCGCGCCGCATTCAGAAGGAGACGGGCGTGCCCATCGGCCTGCTCGAT
>BJHT01000566.1 GCA_014193395.1 Verrucomicrobiota bacterium | reverse complement strand
GAAAATCCCGGCGGCAGATCGTTCGCCGCCACCCCCCGTTGCACGAATCCCACCACCAACAGCCAAACCATCAGGGAGTACGAAAAAAGGCGGGCGGCAACCGCGCCACCCCCACCGCCATAGGATTTTTCAAAACCCCTGTTTCCGTCACTTAACCTGTTCATTATCAATAGCACAAACCCTGCCCGGAAGCCCATGTTCAACTGCCCGCTCCCCGACAAGTGGGCGAGGATACGGCACCCACTTCCAAAAATCAAACGGTTCACCCCCCTCAGAATTGCTCTTGCCCCAGCAATCGATGTCTGGCCACCCCAAAACCCACCCGACACCGCCCCGCCTCGACGGTTCAGGCAGGTGCGCCCCGGCCACCGCAACGCTCCCGGCAGCGGCAGCGATCAACGGTGGCCGGTGTCGATCTTACCCGCCGCCGCTCACTTCTTCGCCGTCAGCGCCGCGTGAACCGTCTTGGCCAGCAGCGCGGCCCCGGCGGCGTTCGGATGAATCTTGTCCGGAAACATCTCCGCGTGGCCGCTCAACGCACTGTAGAGATCAATGACCGCCAACCCCTTGTCTTTGGCCACTTGTTGAATGATGGGAATAACCTCACCCTTCACCACCGGTTCATTGATGCCCCATTTGTCCTGATAAACCGGCACCGGCAGGCACAGGTAAATCTTCGGCTGCGACGGCAATCCCGCGAAATGCTCCACCATCGCCCGCAGATCGGCCCCGAACTGCTCCTTGTGCTTCCAATTCTGCGGCTTCGAGTCATTCGTCCCCAGCTTGATGACCACGATCTTCGGCGCGTACTCCGTCGCGGCCTTGAACGCCCCGGTCTTCCAATACGGATGATCGCCGTTCCTCAACAACGTCGCGCCGCTCACGCCGAAGTTCTTCGTTTCATACCCGCTCCCGAGCAACTGCCCCAGGACCACCGGATAATTGTTCACCTCCCGTTTCTCCACGCCGGCCCCGAACGTGATGCTGTCCCCGACACACGCCACGCGGACCACGTCCGCGGCGACCACGGGGCTTCGGGACACCAACAATGCGGCCGCCACCATCGCGACCGTCGAGATTTTGGAAATAAGTTTGAGCATAAGATTTTGGGCGGGCGACCGGGAGGAACTCCGCCTCCCCGTCACCCATGAGAATGGGTTATTCGGTGAAAATTGTTTCGGAAAATGAGGGTTCGCGACAAGCAAAAGCCCGGTTCCGAAGAACCGGGCACTGCTGAGATGGTTGTTGCTGGCGGCCGACTATTTCTTCTTGCCCTTGGCCGTCAACGCCGGCGCCTTGGCCCCGAGCGAAACCGTCACCGCCTCCGTCTTGTCGCCGAGATTGATCGTCGTCACGCTCACCGCTTCGCCGACCGTCACGTCATCCATCGTCGCCGGCTTGCCGTTCTTTTTGAAGACGGTCGTGGAGGAGATCGCAATGGTCTTGGCCGCGCCCTTGTCCTCGACCGTGATCGTCTTGGCTTCCTTGTCGATCGCCTTGACCTTGCCGGCCGAGCCAGGGTCCGTGGGCGGGCCGCCCTTCTTCGCCGCGTGCGCGGGAAGACTGATGCCAACGAGCGCGACCGCGAGCGCGGCCACCGTGAAGAATTTCGAGATGATGTTTCGCATACTGTGATTTGGTTTTGCTGTGTTTGCTGCTCAGAGCCGCAGTGCGACGGAAGCTAGCGCTCCCCCCTTCACCGCACAATTATTTTCGCCGTTCCCTCGGATTAAAAAAGCATCGCAGCCGTAGTTGTGGCTAACGATTTAGCCCCGCTTGCGCGGACGGTCACCCTGCGGAATGGGTCACCGCTTTCGCGCGGCGACTCGTCGCCGTCGGAGTGCTGGGACCGTGCGTGGGCCAATGGGGCGCTCACGGCTCGCGCCAGAAGTGGCGTGCCCGCGCATCCGGAGCCGCCGAATCATTCGCCGGCGACCAGTCGCCTCCACAAAGCGGTGACGAGTCACCGCACTCCAGAGTTGGCGGATTCCCAGTTGCTGGCTTGTCTCGGTGAAACCGGATACCCGCCCTCGGTAGGGTGGTGTGGGGCAGGCTTCCAGCCTGCCAGTTGGGCGGCATCCTGCCGCCCGTCTCCTGCGGCGGGTGCAGTGACGGAGGCACCCGGACGACAGGGCAAGGATGCCCCGCAACTGGCAGGCAGCGATGCCTGCCCCACACGCGCCAGCCCGCGGGCGTCCCGCCGGCCCGCTGTGGAGTGCGGTGACTCGTCACCGCTTTCGCGCGGCGACTCGTCGCCGTCGGAATGCTGGGAACGTGCATCTGCCAATGGGGCGCTCACGGCTCGCGCCAGCGGTGGCGTGCCCGCGCATCCGGAGCCGCAGAATCATTCGCCGGCGACCAGTCGCTTCCACAAAGCGGTGACGAGTCACCGCACTCCAGAGTTGGCGCACTGCCGATTGCTGCCTTGTTTCGGCGAAATTGGACACCCGGCCTTTATGCCGCCCAGCTTTGTAGGAGCCGACGTAAGGAGACTCTAACCTTTTCTATGAGAAGCGCGTGCTTCGGCAACAGAAGCGCAGAGTCTCCTCACGTCGGTTCCTACAAGGATCGGCAGCGGAGTTATGGGCAAAGGAATGGAGGCAAAGGAATGGGGCCGGGGAATTTCTTGCCTTCATTCCTTTGCCTCCATTCCTTTGCCAGATCGGTTTCGGAGAACAGGGTTCGGCAGCATGCCGCCCAGGCACCTTCGCCTGACCGGTGTGGCCGCGAGGACTCGGACCACAGGTTTCCAAGGCTCCCGCCGCAACCCTTCTTGTAGGAGACGACGTGAGGAGTCTCTAACCCTTTCCGCAAGCAACGCGTCCCTAGGTTAAAAGAAGGTCAGAGTCTCCTCACGTCGTCTCCTACAAAGATCACGTCTCACGCCTCACGTCCCTCCCGAGACCCGAGACCCCATCCCCCAGACCCGCCCCACTCATCCCCCGATCCGCGACATCTCCACCTTTGGCAGCGCCGTCGTATTTTCCGAGCGCAGTTCGGAGTAGCGGTCCCC
>BJHT01000565.1 GCA_014193395.1 Verrucomicrobiota bacterium | reverse complement strand
CCGCCCGTATGCGGGGCCTTCACCTTTGAACGGTTGGAGCTGAGCCACCGGCTGGCTGTGTTCGGTGATCACCACCGTTTCCCCTCCTTGACGCGGCGCAGCAGCCGCGAAAGCTGATTCTTTGCGGTGGCTACGTTAGCCCTTTTCATATGGCTAAGCTGGCTATCTTGTCGGCGTTGTCACTTGAAGTCCGCTCAACCGAGTCGAGCGGCGCAGCATCGCCGCGACCACGAAAACCTGACCCGCTCTAGCGAAAGCGCAGCGAATACAAGTCCGCATCCCGGAGCACGAACCGCAGCCGGATGCTCCTGCCCCCCAGTGATCCGAGGTCCGGGTTTCCCCGCCACGAAACCATCCGCTCGATTTCGTCCCCGATCATTTCCTCGCTATCCGCGAGAGCGAAACCCGGAATCGGACTCCCGTCGGCGTCCTGCACTTCCACCCGCAGACTGCCCGCCGCGCTGGTCGCCAGATTGACCTCGAGGGCACGCCCTTCGAACCGCAGCGGCTTGGTCAGCAGTTCCCCGCCTTCGTAGCCGGCCCGGACCGACGCGAAGCCGTCGGTCCGCAGGGTCAGTCGCTCGAGAAACGCGGATCGCTGTCCGTAGTTGCGTTGCACGTACAACGAAATCTCGGCCGGACCGGTCGGCACGATCCCCATGGCCGCGTAGTTTGAACGCGAGACCCAGTGACTGGCCCCGATACCCGGCCGGATGAAGCTCTCCCGCCGAAGAAAGTCGTAGTGCGCCGAACCCGCCCGACTCGTCAGCAGAACCGTGTCCGAAATGTCGTCCACCCCACCGGTACCGGCGGTCAAGCCGAGCCGGGCTGCCTGCTCCTCGCCAAGGGCGCGACGTCCGCGCTGGAAACGCGCGGCCAGCGAGAGATAGAGGTGGGGCGCGCGGAAGTAGGGCGTCGTCTGGTTGACGTACAGGTGCTGCGAGGGGCGGGTCGACGCGGTGTCGCCGTAGGACATCGGCACCGGCAGGCTCCAGGTCCGGAAGTCCGGCGAGGTCGCCCGCACCGTGGCTCGGATTCCGCCGGTGCGTTCACTCTCGCCTCCACTCATGTACCGGGCGAGGAGCACGTAGCGGCCCTCAGCCGCCGACCAGAACATCACGTTCTGCGAGTCGAAGTGGTTTGGGAGGCTGCGCGGCACGAGTATGCCCGGCAGCCGCCGCCAGCGGATGCCGTCGGCCGACACGAAACCCACGAGGCCTTCCTTCACCTCGACGTTCGCCTTGTATCGCTCCTCCGCCGGCACGCCGGGACGGTCATCGATGAACGGACAGAAACTGTCCCCCTCGAAGAGAATCACATTGTGGCGCGACGATCCGTTGACCTCCACGAGACCGAGTTCCGGCTTCACCCAGACGATGCCGTCCTCGCTCTCGGCATAACAGGTCATCGAGTGATGCTCCGCCGGTCTCGCCCCCCGGTAGTACATACGGAAACGGTCGCCATCCTTGAGGACCGTGGTATAAAAACAGGCCAGCGGATCCTCGTGCGGCAAATCATAGCGAACGGCGACGCCCGCGGGACGCGGCTCGTGCGACTGCACCGTCAGGTCGGTCAGACGGTCGATCAGGAGGTTGTCGACGAAGAGCTCGCGGCGGGTACCGACGTCGACGATTTCCGCCCACGCCAGCCCGGTCATGATGAGTCCCATTCCTACCGCAAGCAGCCGTCTGCCTTTCGCCTTCACACATCGAGAGGCTGCTCCCGCCGCGCCCCAGCACAAGAGCAAACCACGGGCGAACCGGCGGTCGCCTCCCCGTCGGGCAACGCGTCCGACGCCCCCCGAACCACAAGCCACGCGTCCGGGTCCCAATTTACTGATAGGAAACTGGATTAGCATGCAGGTGGGATTTTAAGGGGAGGGTGGTTCGAGTCCAGTTGAGTCCACCATTTTAAGGGCGAGCGATTGGGCGATAAGCTGAGGGCTTTATTGCTCAAAAAAGCGCTGAGATTATTGCCGAAGCTTTAAGAATCGTGCTCGCCCGTTAGCTGGGGATTAGTCAAGTTGGGTCCAGCTTTTGCTCGGGTGATGGAATGGCAGACATGCGGGTCTTAGAAGCCCGTGCCGTAAGGCGTGCAGGTTCGAGTCCTGTCCCGAGCACCACTTTCTGGTCTAAAGCGAGCGGCGGCAGGTGGCTTGACCCAGACCCGCGGCTCTCGCGATACTCCGCCGATGAGTCAGACCGCGTCCGCCCCACCTACTAATCAAGCTGAGCCCGTTCCCGGCGCGGTTTTGCAGGTGCTACTGACGTTGAGTGCGGCGCACATGATCAACGATATTTTGCAGGCCTTGCTGCCGGCTATTTATCCGCTGCTGAAGGATTCCTATCATCTGAGCTTCACGCAAATCGGGCTGATCAGTCTGACCTATCAAGTAACCGGTTCCTTGCTGCAGCCCGTCGTGGGTTTTTACACCGATCGTCGGCCCAAGCCCTACTCATTGCCGATTGGGATGACGGTGACGCTGATCGGTTTGATTGTGCTCTCGCAGGCGAATAGCTTTGGACTGCTCTGCGTTTCAGCCGCGACGGTGGGTATTGGCTCTTCGATTTTCCATCCGGAGGCCTCCCGCGTGGCCCGCATGGCCTCGGGTGGTCAGCATGGGTTTGCCCAATCCCTTTTTCAGGTGGGCGGAAATTTTGGGACGTCGCTCGGGCCGCTGTTAGCTGCCGCGATTATCATTCCGCGCGGGCAGGGCCATATTTTGTGGTTCACCGGATTGGCCCTGGTTGGGATTATGGTGTTAACCCGCATCGGTGGTTGGTATCAGCGAAATCTGGCCCGGTTAGTCGCGAAGCCGCGGGCGGCGGGCGCCGCCGATTTGCCGCGGCTTACTTCGCGGCAGGTCATCTTCGCGCTCGGCATCTTGGTGGTGCTGATTTTCTCGAAGTACTTTTATCTGATCAGTCTAACGAATTACTACACGTTCTACTTGATGGATAAATTTGCGGTCTCGGTGCAGGCCGCACAGGTTTATCTGTTTGTATTTTTATTCGCGGTCGCGGCGGGCAC
>BJHT01000564.1 GCA_014193395.1 Verrucomicrobiota bacterium | reverse complement strand
AATCACCGCGTACCCAGCACTCAAGTGCTGGGCTATTTTCGGTCGTCCCTCCGGGACGGTCAAAACCGTGCCGCGTCGTTGCAAGAAACTAAGATGCGCCCGTGGGCACAGGGGGCGCATCCGCGCGCTGCCGTGCGTAGCGCCGGTTTCCCAACCTCCTGGATCGCCGATTTCCAAATCGGCAGCGGCAGCGCGGTTTCTGACGCGTGCGGCAAGGCGAGGCGTTGCGGGTGCGGACGGCCCGCGGGTTTGGAAACCCGCGACACAGCAGACTTGGAAGTCTGCGCTACGGGGGCAGTGCGCGGGGGCGGCGGGTGTGGTGGGGCAGGCCTCCTGCGTGCCGGTTCGGGCGGGATCCGTGCCGCCCGTTTTCGCGCGGCGGACGTGCGGCGTGACGGGAGCAGGAACACGGGGCAGGGATGTCTCGTGAACCGGCCGGCAGGGCTGACTGCCCCACACTCGCGGCGCGCCCAACGAGCGGTTGGCGGTGCCAATGGCGACGCGTCACTCCGTCCGCATGATGAAGGCAAGGGCGTAGAATTGGGGCCGGATATCGAGGGGCGCATTGTTCCCGAAAAACGAACTCACCAAAGTTCGACTCCCGTTGTTCCTGGGATTGTTGGGTGCGCCGATGACTTCCGACGCGAAGTTATACGAGGAGTTGTACCCAACCGTGGTGACGTTCATGCCGACGTCAATATCGGGCAGATTGTCTGCACTGATCGTGACCGCGTCGTTGCCGCCCGTCTCGCCCGTGGCGTAGCGACCGCCGGAGCCGACGATGAAGCGGTCGCTCAGGTCCGGCCGCCCGTCCCGGCCGTCGCACAAGGCCCAGCCCTTCGGAATGGAATCCCCCGACCACATGATGATCCCGCCGATGGGAATCGTGCCGCGGCCGTAGAACGCCGTGGCGGTGATCGTGCCGGCGGAGAAATTGCCGACCGCGTCGCGCTGGACGATGGCGTTGGGCGTGTTCTGGTCGTCGCGCCAATCCAGCGGCTGCCATTGGCCGCCGCCGATGTATTGCAGCGTCACGTTGCCACCCACGATGCCGGGCAACAGGTTGGTGCGCGGCGTGGAGGTGTAGAGCTGGGCGCCGTACCCGGCGGCCACCAGTTTGTCACCGTCGGCGGACGAAGCGACGGAACTAAAATAGCGGCTGGTCGGCAGCACCGACCACGTCACGCCGAAATCCAGCGAGGTGCCGATCAGGGATTTGGTGGCGCTGCGGCCGGGCACGGGGATTGGGTCGCTGATGGCCACCAACTTGGCGCCGTCGGCAGAGGACGCGACGGCGAGCCAGGTGCGGTTGCTTTCCCGCGGGATCCAACTCTCGCCGGAATCATCCGAGGTGTAGATGCGGCCGCCATCACCCGTGCCGAAGAAATCGACGGCCACCAGCTTGGTGCCGTCGGCGGAGGAGGCGACGGCATGCCAGATGCGGATTTCATCGCGTGGGGTCCACGACACGCCCGAATCGTCCGAGGTGTAGATGAAATCGACCGTTGCGGCGGCCACCAGTTTGGTGCCGTCGGCCGAGGAGGCGACGGAGATCCAAAGGCGGTTGGTATCTCGCGGAATCCACGTCGCGCCGGAATCGGTCGAGGTGTGAAGCTGAGCGCCCTTGTCTGCCGCCACCAGCTTGGTGCCGTCGGCCGAGGAGGCGACGGAACTCCATTTGCGAAGATTCTCCCGCGGCATCCAGGTCTCACCCGAATCGGTCGAGGTGTAGATGCGCCCATCGTCACCGCCAGCGGCCAAGGCCACCAACTTGGTGCCGTCGGCCGAGGAGGCGACCGCAACCCAGTTCCGATTCACATCCCGCGCGGCCCACACAACCCCGGCCGGCGTGGTCCCGCTGCCCACGATCGTCTGCCCCGCACCGGGCGCGATTTTCCAATCACCGGCGCCGGCCCCCGAGACGCGCACGGTGTCGCCGACCGCCGCGGTATCCGGCAACGCCACGGTGGTCGCGGCGCCACTGGTCAGCAGATACGACTTGTTCGCCTGCGCGGTCAGGGCGGTGTCGCTGACCGGGGGCCAGCGCTCGGCACCAATCTTGGTGAGGCGCGAGCCGTCGCCGACGAACGCCCCTGCGGTGATCGTGCCGGCCGCGAAGTTGCCCGCGGCATCGCGCGCGACGATGGCATTCGGGGTGTTGGTGTTCGTCGCGGTGGTCGCGGAGTTGGCCACTTTGCCCGCGGTGCGGAGAGTCGCCAGCTTCGTGTCGGCGATGGCGGCGGCGGGAGAAATCGCCGCGTCGGTGATGGTCCCGGCGGTGACGTTGGCCCCGTTGAGTGCGGTGAGATTCGCGCCCGCGCCGGTGAAGCCCGCGGCCGTCACCGTGCCGGTGAAGGTGGGGCTGCCGTTGAGGCGGGGCACGTTGGCGCTGAGCCGCGCGTCGGCCAGCGTGCCGGTGGTGAGCTTGGCGGCATCAAGGGGCGGGATTTGGGCGGGGTTCAACTGGCCGAGAAGACCCGTCGCCGAAACACTGAGATTGGAAAGGCCCGCGCCGCTGCCGGTGAAGCTCGTGGCGGTGACGGTGCCGAGAACATGCAGGGCGCTGGCGGGTTGGTTGGTGCCGATGCCCACGCCGCCAGTGGCGCGGAGGAGAAACTGATTGCTGCCGGTGCTGGCGAAGGTGGCCGAACGCGAGTCAGCCCAAACGAAAGTGCCGTCGTGCAGGGCCGTGGCGCGGGTGCCGGCGGCGAGGCTGGCGCGGCCGGCGGCGACGTTGCGCGTGCCGCCGAGGATGGTCGCAAAGCTGGCGTCGTTGGAAATGGTGTTGAGGGAGCCGCCCAGGATGGCGGCGTTGGTGGCATTGATTCCGATGGTGTTGCGGGTGCCGCCGCTGATCGCGGAATTGGCCGCGCCGTCCTGGATGACATTGCGCTGGCCACCGGCCACGACGGCCATGGTGGCATTGGTGCGGATGGCATTGTCGCGTCCACCGCTGACAACAGCGGCGGGCGAATTGCCGCCGATCGCATTGCCCACGCCGCCGGCGATCGTGGCGTAGTTGGCGGCCTGCTCGACGCTGTTGCTGACGCCGCCGGCGATGACGACCCCGGTCAGAGCGGCGGCGGCG
>BJHT01000563.1 GCA_014193395.1 Verrucomicrobiota bacterium | reverse complement strand
GGTGGTGTTCTGATGAATCCGAGAACCCAAACCGGGAATGAGAAACCACGGATAAACACCGATAAACACGGATGAAAACCGACTGCTGCCAACTCCCCGGCTGGATGGAAAACAGCTCTGCGAATTCGCTGCTGATCTCCGTGCTGGCCGCAGCTAGTAGTCGCGCCGGCCGCGCCAAGTCGCCGCGCCAGCGCGTTTTGGAGTGCGGTGACTTGTCACCGCTTTTGCGCAGGCGACTTGTCGCCGTCGAAGTTCTGAACGTATCCGGTCACGCGAGCACGCCACCGCTGGCGCGAGCCGTGAACGCTCCACTCCACGCCCAAGCCCTCCGCAGTTCGACGGCGACAAGTCGCCTCGAAAAAGCGGTGACAGGTCACCGCACTCCACAGCCGGCACTCGTTCGGATGCGGCCAGCTTACGCCGCGGCCTCGCGTGTTCCTCCGTGCTCGTACGGCCATTCCTAGGATGAACTTCCTCAACCCCATCCTCACCCCCGTCGCCATCCTGCTCGCTGCGTTTGTCGCGGCGTTTCTCGGCGCGGCGGTGAACCCGCTCTCGACGTGGCTGCACGCGCAGATCGACTTCCTGCCGGCGGTGATGGTGTTCGCCGCGCTCACCGCAGGGATCACGACCGTCACCGTCACCGCGTGCCTCGGCGGACTGTGGCAGGACTCGCTGTCGGCCAATCCGCTCGGCATCAGCATCCTGCCGCTTTTCCTCGTGGGCCTCATCGTTCACCGGTCGCACGAACTCATCCTGCGCGACCAGCCGTTCGCGCAATTTGCCGTGGGCCTCGGGGCCAGCGCGCTCGCGCCGTTTCTCACCGTGCTGCTGCTCTACACGATGGGCCGACAGCCAATCGTCGGCTGGGGTTCGCTCTGGCAATGGCTCGTCGTGTCGCTCATCGGCGCGGTCGCCACGCCGCTTATTTTCTGGGCCATGGGCGGACTCACCGCCTCGCTGACGCATCCCGTGTTCCACGAATCCAAGCATCGCCCCGACCGCTCGGTCCGCCGCGGACGCCTCTGACATGCTGATTTTCGACCAACTGAAAAAGACCGACCGGCCGCTCCAGGTCCTGTCGGCGTTGGTGTTGCTCGGCCTGCTGGTGCTGCTCGGCGGCCTGTGGTACGTGCAGGTCGTCTCGTCGCAGCGCTACGTGGAAACCTTGCGCAACCAATCCTTCCGCAGCGTGCGCATTCCCGCCATCCGCGGTCAGATTCTCGACCGCAACCGCGAGCTGTTCGCCGAGAGCCGCCCCAACTACAACCTCAACCTCTACCTCGAGGAACTCCGCGAGCAGTTCCAGCAGAAGTGGGGCGAAATCCGGCCCAAGACCAAGCTCGCCCGCGCCGCGCGCCTCCAACTCGAGCAATACGGCCGCTTCCTCGTGGTCAGCAATCTCGTCGAGCAGATGAACGGCTTCGCCCTCGACGTGCCGCTGCTCACCGAGGCGCATCTGCACCGGCATTTCACCAACAAACTCGCGCTCCCCATGTCCCTCATGGAAAACCTCAGCCAGGAACAAATCGCCCGCTTCATGGAACAGGGCGGCAGTCTTCCGGCGATGGATGTCGAGATCATGCCCGTCCGCACGTATCCGCAGGCGACGGTCGCCGCGCACGTCCTCGGCTACCTCAATCGTGACAACAGTTCCGCCGAGGACGAGGAGGCTTTTTTCAACTACCGCCTCCCCGATTACATGGGCAAGGCCGGCCTCGAATCCTCCTTCGACCGCGCTCTCCGCGGCCGCGCCGGCGTGAAGAACATGCTCGTCAACAACCTCGGCTACCGGCAGTCCGAGGAACTCGTCGCGCCCGCCGAACCCGGCCACAACGTCGTCCTCACGCTCGACCTGCAAATCCAACGCGAAGCCGAGCGCGCCCTGCGCCAGGGCAATCCCAACCAACGCGGCGCCGTCGTCGTCATGGACCCCAACAACGGCGACATCCTCGCGCTTGTCTCCGCGCCGAGCTTCGATCCCAACTCTTTCATCCCGCGCATGACGCAGCAGGAATGGGCGCGCCTCGACGATGAAACGCAGCGCCCGATGATCAATCGCGCGACGCAGGAGCGTTACCCGCCCGGCTCGATTTTCAAAATCGTCGTCGCCCTCGCCGCGCTCGACGCCGGCACGCTGCGCCCCAATGAAAGCGTGTACAACCCCGGTTCCTTCCAACTGGGCAAACGTAGCATTCACGACACCGCGCGCCCCGGTGACTACAATTTCCGCCGCGCCTTCAAGGCCTCGAGCAACACCTACTTCATCACGCACGGCCTGCGCTGCGGCATCCGCCGCATCATCGCCATGGGCAATCGTTTTCACCTCGGCGAACTCACCAGCGTCCTCTCGCGCCAGGAAGTCGAGGGCGAATTCCCGACGCTCCAGCAGGTCAGCCACAGTTGGTCCGATGGCGACACCGCCAACCTCTCCATCGGCCAGGGCCCGATCACCGTCACGCCCATCCAGATGGCCGTGATGACCTCCGCGATTGCCAACGGCGGCAAGGTGCTCTGGCCGCGCGTGGTCATGAGCATCGAGCCGCCCGAGTTCCGGCCCGATGATCCCAAGACCGAGTTCCCCGCCGGCCGCGTGCGCGAGGATCTCAACATCCATCCCCAGCACATGAACGTGCTGCGCGAAGCCATGCTCGCCGACGTCGAGGACCCCGACGGCACCGGCCGCCGCGCCGCCGTCCCCGGCATGCAGGTGTGCGGGAAAACCGGCACCGCCGAAGTGAAACACGGCCACACCCGCGTCGATCAAATCACCTGGTTCGTGTCGTTCGCGCCCTTCGACAAACCCCGCTACACCGTGGTCGTCATGATCGAGAGCGGCGTCTCCGGCGGCTCCTCGTGCGCGCCCGTGGCCGAGCAGATTTACCGGTTCCTCAAAAACTACGACCCCGCCGCCGCCAAAGAACGCAAGACCCTCGCCACGACGGGAGGAAGCCGATGAAGCCAATCTGCGAGACCAAACGGGGAGCGCACGCGGCCCGCGTGCCGGTTTGGGCGGCCCGCCCAAACCGCCGTTCCCCAGTCTGCCTTTTCTTCGGCGGGGAAAAGTTAGTGGAACGAGGTTTTCGGCGGGCCGCC
>BJHT01000562.1 GCA_014193395.1 Verrucomicrobiota bacterium | reverse complement strand
GGCGGCGAGGGCGGGTGCAGCAGCCAGAGTTAGGATAGTTCCGCAGAGGAGGATTGATTTTGTCATAAGTGGTTTCAACGTCGCCAGCCTAGGCTTATCGGCGGGTCCGGCAATACGGGGAAACCCGACCGGGATGGTGATACAGCAGGGTAATGAGTGGGGAGAGTGGCCGGTCGCGAATGCGGGTTTCGCGTAGAGAAGGCGACGAGTGCCGCTCTCGCGCCCCTCCGGGGCCCAGCTCACCTTGACATCGCTATTCCGATGGTTTCGCTGCGCTTCACCACCCGCTGATATCTTGCGTGCCTCCGGCACGAAGGGGAGTTGGGCCTGGGTTGATGAGAGGTTGCCGGGAGCGGGGCCCAGCCAGAACGCAGCCTGGCTCCCCCGCGTTCGGGGAACCTTGGCTGAGGTTCAAGAAACCACTGTTTACCTAGGCAATCGGGCATTCTCCAGACACGCGCGAAGGTGGCTAGGAACCTCAAGTAGTCACGGGTGCCTTGGGGTTGGGGAGGGGGACATTGATTCCGAGGGCACTGGCCAGATCGATCTCGTGTTCCTGCTCCTGCACGATGATGGCACGGAGGGTTTCGCTGAGGGCGAACTCTCCCATGGCTTCGGCTTGGCGGATGCGTTCACGGTAGCGGCCGACGGTGAGGCGTTCGTTCTCGAGATCGGCGCGGAGCATGACTATCGGGTCATCGGAGGTGGTGACGGGCTTGGGAGTCACTCCGGGCATGCCGCCGAGATAGTCGATCTGTTTGGCAATCTTGATGGCGTGCTGCAATTCCTGACCTGCATGGAGTTCCAGTTCCCGGGCGATGTCGGTGTAGGCGGCGCCTTTCAGCACCTGGCTATAGACGGTGTAGGCGATGATTGCCTGATATTCGCCCGCGAGATCTTCGTTCAATAACTGGATCATCTGTTCGCGGGTGATGGGTACTGTGGTGGGGGTGAATTCCTTAGTCATAAAATGGTAATGGGTTGGGGCGGTTTTGACGCGCGCCGGCGTTGGATGGCACGGCGAAATGGATTAATACCGGGTTGAGATTAGTCTTCGATGGTGAATCCAACTTTGAGGGTTACTTGCCAGTGCTCCACCTTTCCCTTGTTGATGTTACCGCGGGTTTCGATCACCTGGAACCAGCACAGGTTCTTGATGGTTTTGTGGGCGCGCTTGAGGGCCTTGTTCACGGCGTCTTCGATCGAGGTCGTGGAGGTGCCGGTGAGTTCGATGAGTTTATAGAAATGGCCTTTCATTGGCGGTGATGTGGTTCGAATGGTTGGTTGCGTGGCTAACTTAAGGACCTTATCGCGGGATCAAGCCTGGTTGAATGGCGTCCGCCGCGTAGGGGGTGCTGGTGGATGGCTGGGGGGTGCCGGGCGAGTGAATGAGTCGCGCGCCGAGGAGGAAGAGCAGTATCCCGGCGACCAGGAATAACAGGTCAAACACCAGTTGATTGGGATGGCCGGGGAGGACGTGGTGGATGCCGAGAATCTGATGGTCAATGAGGCCCTCGACAAAATTAAAAAGGCCCCAGCCGGCGAGCATGGAGCCAACCAATCCCCGGCCCCGCGCGGGGGTATCACTCTGGCGGGCGGCGCGGAACAGCATCGCCGTGCCTGCCAGAGTTATGAGCCAGAGAGTCAGGTGAAAGAAGCCATCCTGCGTGTTTTGTAGTTGAAGCTGGGCAATGGAGGTGGGACGGCAATGGTCGGTGACACAGACCAAGTGATGCCAGCCCAGGATCTGATGCAGGACGATGCCATCGGCAAAGCCTCCGAACCCCGCGCCAAGGACGAGGCCAGCCCGAATCAATGGTTGCTTCCACATCACTTGAGCCTCCAGACCGAAGGGGAACTCAGGCGTGCGCCTTGACGAAGTCGCGGCAGGCTTTCGCGCAGTCGCGGCAAAGTTTCGCATGGGTCTTCATGGGTTCATCGGCGGGGAATTTCTCGCATTCGGTGGCGCACAAGTCGCACGCCTTGGCGCAGGCGTCGGCGGCGGTGACGCCCATGGGACCGTAGCAGGTGCCGATACAGGCACCGCACAGCTGGAGACAACCGATGCACAACTCGAGGCAGCGGGCGTAGTCCTTGTGACCTTGGGCGAGATGATGGGCGCAGTGCGAGACGTGCTTGGAACAGGAGAGCATGCTGTCGGCACAAGCTTGGGCGCAGCGGTCGGCGGCGCCGTTCCCGTGGCCAGCATGGCCGGCGGGCTCGGCGGCGGGTAGTTCCGACCGACCGCCGAGTGTGACGGTCGTCGCGGCGAACGCCAGCAAGGCCTCACGTCGGCGCAGGCTCGTTTTGTTGGTGGCAGTGTCCATAGGGAGGTTCTTTCCGGCAGGAAAGGTTTCCTGGGTGGGCATAAGGGGCGGCTGGGTTTCAGTGATTTGCCTATTTGCCGCAACATGATGGCGAGGAGTTTTTGGTTCTCAGCGCGCTTGCGATGCGGGTCAGTCCACCACCAGCGTGACGACGGTGTCGCCGCGCAGGGCTTTGGAGTAGGGACAGGTTTTATGGGCTGCTTCCATGATGAGTTGTGCCTGGACAGGTTCAATTCCCGGAAGTTTGGCATGTAGTTCGGCGGCCAGGCGGTAGCCGCCCTGGTCGTCCTCTATCAGGCTGACCAGGGCGCGCACGGTAGAGTCAGCGACGGGGGTGCCGAGCTTTTTGGCGGCGTTTTTCAAGGCGCCGTGATAGCAGGCGGCATAGGCACCGGCGAACAGGAGTTCGGGATTGGGACCGCGCTGCTCGGCTCCTTTTTCCAACGGATTGCCGAGGGTGACATTGAGGAGGTTGTCCGGTGACTGAATGGTTCCCGAGCGCCCCCCCAGGGAGATTGCTTCGGCGGTGAACAGGGTTTTCATATAGGTAGGAGGTGACTGAGGGATTGGTTGACTAGGGAGATGGGCTAAGCGGCCCGGAGATCGGATGGGGCAGGCTCGTTGGCGGAGTGTGACTAGCGATTTGCGCCGGGCCGTTGGGTGCTTTCCATGAGTGCGTGGAGTTCGTCGAATTCGATGAGCATGGCCACGGACTCGGGGGTGGCGAGGGGCAGGAGCTTGCCTTCCTTGGCGTCGAATCTCTGGCCGGGGGCGATGATGGTGATT
>BJHT01000561.1 GCA_014193395.1 Verrucomicrobiota bacterium | reverse complement strand
CGGCGGCAAGTTGAACTTCCACTCGGTATGGCCGCTCGCCCGGCTGACCGTGCCGCGCGAGACGACGGATCTGACGGTCGAGGTGCCGCTGGAGCTCACGGCGATCGACTTCGCCGCGCTGAACAGCAGCGAGGATCGTGGCCTATGGCTGATGCTGCGGAACATGTCGGTGCCGTCGCGGGTTCCCATGCTCAAACCCAGTGACGAGCGGAAGCGGCTCCAAGCCCAAGGAAAATGGAAGCCCGAGTCCGCCCGACCGCCGAAAGGAACCCCCGGCTGGTCCTATTACTTGAACGAGATCGAAGATGGGCCCCGGGTGGTGGTGGAGCGGATCTCGCTGACGGTTCATCACCGGGAACCGGACGAGCAGAGCCGGGCCCGCCGCGTTATCGGCACTGCCGGCCCTGCGGAGCTCCGGGCCTTCGCCGAGCGGGCGTGGGGGCGGCCGGTCGGCGAGGATGAGCTGAAGCCCTATCTGGCGCTGCGGACCACACAAGCCAAAGCGGTCGGGGAATTGCCGGCCCTGCGGCAAACGCTGGCCGCCATTCTGGTCGCCCCGGAGTCCCTGTATCTCACCGATCGCCGCGGCAACCAGCGGGACCAATTGATCGATCTCAGCCGGCGGCTGGCGATCACGCTCTGGGGCAATGTGCCCGACGAAAGGCTCCGGTCCTTGGCCGCCTCGGGCCGGCTTGCCGAGCCCGAGACGTTGCAAAGTGAGATCGCCCGCATGATGGCCGACGAGCGGTTCACATGGTTCACCGACGAGTTCTGCCGGCAATGGCTGGGGCTGGATGCCATCGCGGGCATGGAGGGCCAGTGGGCTAGGCCGCCGCAGGTGGATGCCAGTTCCTACCTGCGGAACATGGCCCTGAAAAGGGCCTTGATGGAAGAGCCGTCACGGTTCCTCCATGACGCCCTGTCCCGCAATCGCCCGGTGAGCCATCTGATTGCGCCCGATTCGCTGATGCTCAACCCACCGCTCGCCGAGTTCTACGGGGTCGAAGCGTCGATCGCCGATGGCTGGCAACGGGTGGCTACAGTCCCCGCCACTCGACCGCATGGCCTTTTCAGCATGTCGGGCCCGATCGCCGTGGCCTCGCGCGAGGAGAAGGAATCGCAGATCTACCGCGGCACCTATATGCTCGCCCGACTGTTTGGTGTCGAAGTGGGCACGCCGCCGGCAAGCGTTCCCACGCTTCAGACTTTGAATGCAGACCGGACGTTCCGCAAAAAATCGGTGCGCGAGAAGTTGCAGATCCATGTCGAGCGGACCTGTGCCGTGTGCCACCAGAAGATCGATCCGCTCGGCTTTGCGTGGGAGCAGTTCGACCAGCATGGCAAATTGCAACAGGCCGCCGACGGCCGCCTGAAAACGGTCGATACCTCGGGGAAGCTGCCCGATGGCCGCCCGTTCGCCGACCTTGATTCCATGTGCCGCTCGCTGCTGGAGCGTCCCCAGAGCCACAGTTCCTTTCCGCGGGCGTTTGTCCGTGCGATTGCCAGTTACGCCTGGGGCCGGGAACTGACCCTCGCGGACGAGAAACGAATCAACCATCTGCTGGGCGACGGCAATCCGCGTCTGGCCGACCTCCTGACGGCAGTCTTTGTCCACGATCTCCAACCCGGAACAAAATGACTATGAAAACGACCATGCTCACCAAAAGAGAATTTCTCCAGCGTGCCGGTGCCGGCCTGGCGCTCCCGTGGCTGGAATCGCTCACGCCGGCATTCGGCGGCCCTGTAGTCGCGGGCACGAAGCCCAAGGCGGCCCGCTGCGTCTTCATCCACATTCCCTTCGGCGTCAACATGTGGCGCTGGTTTCCCAAGGCATTCGGACCGGGTGCCGATCTCGGGAGCACCCTCGCGCCGCTGCGGCATCTGGCCGACCGGGTGACCGTGTTCTCCGGGCTTCGGCAGAAGAACTCGGGTGGCCACGGCGAATCGGGGCTGTTCCTCACCGGCAATCCCAACTTCAGCGGCGGCAAGCTGTATCTCACGGGCAACACCATCTCGGTCGATCAGCACATCGCGGCCGCCCGCGGCCGCGAAACCAGCATCCCGTCGCTGGTCCTCTCCGTGGCCGGCGGGCAGGACACGATCTCGTGGGATGCCTCCGGCACGGCGATGTTCGGTCTGTGCGACTTGCCGCTCATCTACGAGAAACTGTTCGGCTCGCCGGAGGTCCTGGCCCGCGGCCAGCGGCATCAGAGCATCCTCAACGTGGTCGGCGGCGACATGCGACGATTGTCGCAGCACCTTGGCAAGGAAGACCAGCGGCGGCTGTCGCAATATGCCGACGCCATCGCCAGCGTCGATGCTCAGTTGGTTCGCGATCGGAAGTATTATCAGGAGGAGGCCAAGAAGTTCACCGCCACGGCGTCCGGGTTGTCGCTGAACGCCAACAAACTCGATAACATTGGCCGCCAAGCCTACATCGATACGCTCTACGATCTGGCGGTGCTGGCGCTGCAAAGCGACCGCACGAGGATCATCTCGATCGAGAGCCCGTTCAGCCAGGGGACTGCGCTCTTCACTCATTACCCCGATTTGTTCCCCAAAGGCACGAAGATGCAACAGGGCTGGCATGGGAGCGGCCATAACCTCAGTCCGAAGAACGAGGCCGATACCCCGATGGATGCCGAATACCTGGCGAACATCGACCGCTATTGGGTGGGCAAGCTGGCCCGCTTCCTCGACCGCCTGGCGGCCATCGACCACGACGGGGCTTCGTTGCTCGATCACACCTTGGTGATGTTCGGTAGCGGAATGTCGTGGGGCAATCACAACCCGGACCACCTGCCGCTGTTGATCGCGGGCGGCACGAAGCTGGGCATCAAGCACAAGGGACACGTCGGATACAACGACCACGCTCCGGCGGACGCGAAGCGGCCCGCGACGAACGCCAGCGACCTCCTGCGAACGATCAGCGAGGTGTGCGGCGTCCCAGCCGCAGGCTTCGGCAACAGCACCCGGGTGATCGACGAACTGCTTGCATGACATTTGACTCGTCAGAGTTACCCCGTGTTATCCGAACTTATTGCCCAACAATGCAGTCTCCCCTGATCTCCCCGTTTTTATTCCCGCGCTTCTCCAGCGCCGCCGCCATGGCCGCATGG
>BJHT01000560.1 GCA_014193395.1 Verrucomicrobiota bacterium | reverse complement strand
GCCTCATCGCCCGCCGGCTGCTCGAGCGCGGCGTGCGTTTCGTGCAGCTCATGCACAGCGGCTGGGATCAGCACGGCAACCTCTTCACGCAGCTCGAGGCCCAGTGCCGCGACACGGACGCGCCCGCCGCGGCGCTCGTGCGCGATCTCAAGGAGCGCGGTCTGCTCGACGACACGCTGGTCTTCTGGGGCAGTGAATTTGGGCGCACGCCGTTCGGCCAGGGCGATCCGGCGAATCCGAAAGGCCGCGATCATTTCGGCCGCGCCTACAGCATGTGGCTCGCGGGCGGCGGCGTGAAAGGCGGCACCACGTTCGGTGCGACCGACGATTTTGCGTGGAACATCGTGCGCGACCCGGTTCACGTTCACGACATGCAGGCCACGATCCTGCATCTCTGCGGCATCAATCACGAGGCGCACACCTTCCGCTACCAAGGCCGGCAGTTCCGCCTGACCGATGTGCATGGGCAGGTGGTGAAAGGGATTCTCGCGTAGGCGCGGAGCGTGCGCGGAGCGCATAGCCAATGGGCAATAGCCAATCGCCGATGCGCCATCGTCCGCCCTCCTCGCATCGAAAAGCTCCTGAGCACTGAACACAGAAACCGGATGCGTGACTCGTGATGCGTGATGCGTGACACCTGAACCCTGTCCCCTGAACCCTGATTCCTGTCCCCCCGACCTCCGACTCCTGAAAACTAATCATCTGAGACCTGACACCCGAATCTCCTGAACGCTGCCTCCTGACTCCTGTCTCCTGAACCCTGTCCCCTGACTCCTTCCCACGCCGCATGAACTTCCTCGACCGCGCCGCCACCGTCGCACCGCCGGGCTTCAGCCGCTGGTTCGTGCCGCCTGCAGCCATCGCGGTCCACATGTGCATCGGGCAGGTCTATGGCTTCAGCGTTTTCAAAAAGCCGCTGGCCAAGGCGCTCGGCATCACCGCGCCGGCTGCGGGCGACTGGAGCGAGGCGGATGTCGGCGTGGCGTATTCGATTGCGCTGGCGCTGCTGGGATTGTCCGCGGCCGTGTTCGGCAAATGGGTCGAGCGCAGCGGCCCGCGCAAGACGATGCTGGCGAGCCTGGCGTGCTTTTGTTCCGGGCTGGTGCTGACCTCGCTCGCCGTGCGCTGGCACCAGCTCTGGCTGCTCTACGCGGGCTACGGACTCATCGGCGGCATCGGTCTCGGGCTGGGCTACATTTCGCCGGTGTCCACGTTGATGAAATGGTTTCCCGACCGGCCCGGCATGGCGACCGGCATGGCCATCATGGGCTTCGGCGGCGGCGCACTCATCGGCGGACCGCTGGCGGAGGAATTGATGAAGCATTTCGCCTCCGCCACCTCGGTCGGCGCGGAAGAAGCGCTGCTCGTGATGGCGGGTTTGTATGCCGTCTCGATGGCGTTCGGCGCGACAATCGTGCGCGTGCCGCCGCCCGGTTGGCATCCCGACGGCTGGGAGCCGAAGGAACACACCAAGGCGCTCGTGACGAACGCCAACGTGGCCGTGGATGTCGCGTGGAAGACGCCGCAATTCTGGCTGCTCTGGATCGTGCTGTGCATGAACGTCAGCGCGGGCATCGGCATTCTCGGGCAGGCGTCGCCGATGATTCAGGACATGTTCCACGTCACGCCCGCAGCGGCGGCCGGCTACGTGGGGCTGCTATCGCTGTGCAATCTGGCGGGCCGTTTCTTCTGGTCCTCGATCTCCGACCTGACCGGGCGCAAGGGCGTTTACTGCCTCTACTTCGTGCTCGGCGCGGCGCTCTACATGAGCGTTCCGTGGACCCAGGGGCGCGGCAGCGTGACGCTCTTCGTCGTGCTCACTGGACTCATCCTCACGATGTACGGCGGCGGCTTCGCGACCATCCCGGCTTATCTGCGCGACCTCTTCGGCACGCATCAGGTCGGCGCGATTCACGGACGTCTCATCACCGCGTGGAGCATGGCGGCCATCCTCGGCCCGCAGCTCGTGGACCGTCTCTCCGCGGCGAACAAAAAAACGATGCCGCCCGAGCAGGCCTACAATTCGATTTTCTTCCTCATGGTCGCCCTGCTCCTCGTCGGCCTCGTTGCCAACCTCCTCGTGCGCCCGGTCGATCCGAAATATCACCTCAAGGAAGACGCGGCATGAAAACCATCAAGCTTCTCCTTGTGTGGCTCTGGGTCGTCATCCCCCTCGGCTGGGGCGTCCTGAAGTCCGCGCAAAAATCAGTGCCGCTCTTCCGCGCCACCGCCGCGGCTCCGGGCGGAGTGCCACCGGCAAAGTAAGCCGGACGTTTCCCATGCGTCCGCACCGCCCGCTCACGGCTGCGGCAGCAGTTGCACGGCGTCGGCGTGGACATTTCCGTTCGCCGGCTTGCCACCGATGGTCACCACCGCCGGTTTGCCGGGCGCGAAACGGAACACGCCGAGCGCCAGGAAATTCTGCGGCAGCGGCGGTTTCTCACGCTGATTCACGGTGAACTCCTTTACGCCGTCCGCGCTCTCGACGACCACGCGGGTGTTGGATGCGCGGTTCTCGTGCGGACTGAAACTGAGGCGCACTTCATACGCGCCGGCCGTGGCGATTTTGAACTCGTAGCGCGCCGCGCCGGTGTCATTCGCGGCGCGATAGTGATAACCGTTCGCCACGTAAGGTTGGAGCGAGGGATTGCCCGCGACGGACCATTTGCCCGTAAACGTTGCCTGCGCGTCGTCGAGCACCAAACCCGGCAGCTTGGCCACGGCGATGCCCGGCTCGACGGACGCCTCGGGCGCGGAGGCCACCGGCGGCAGCGGTTTGAAATCCGCGGGCAGCTTCGGCTCGTCCGCCACCGTGTTGCGGCGCGCCGCACCGGGCAGGCGCATGAGCACCTGCAGCTCGGGGAAGTACCGCTCATAGACATCGCGCGGCGAGCAGGTGTGGCGGAGGCACAGGCTCGCGGCATTGCCCACGACTTCGCCGATCATGCCGCCGGTTTTCATCACGCGCACCGTGCCGAGCGCCTCGTGCGTCACGCTGATGTCGCGGCCGGCCATGAAGAGGTTCTCGATGTTGCGCGAGTAGAACGATCGATACGGCACCGGATAGCCGTGCAGGCGGTCCACTTTTATGTCGAAGACGGCCTTCGAGATGAACGGGTCCTCGGGGAATTTCTTG
>BJHT01000559.1 GCA_014193395.1 Verrucomicrobiota bacterium | reverse complement strand
GGCGCTGAGTTGCAGCAGCGCGCCGCCTTTGCTGTAGCCGGTGGAAATGAACACGCGGTCGCCGCTCACGATCGGGTCCGCCGCGTTCACGCCATACTGCGTCACCCAGCGGAAACGCCACGCCTCCTTCCCGGTCACCGGGTCCACCGCGAGATAGTTCGTCCCGTTTCCAAACAGCGCGAACGTCGTGCCGCCGAATTCAAACGGCAGCGGCGTCGAGTAGCCCGCGTCCTTCGGCGCGGATTTCCACACGACCTTGCCGTCGCTCTTGTCCACGCCCACGCCCGCCTCGCCGATATTCAGCACCAGCAGATTCCCCGCGATGAGCGGTGCCCCCGTGAAGCCCCACATCGGCAACGGCGCCTCGGTCTCCTTCGCGATGTTCTTTTCCCAAACAACCTTCCCGCTCGCTGCGTCGAGGCACATCAGATCACCCCACCGGCTCAGCCAGTAAAGCCGCGCCCCGTCGAACGTCGGCGTCCCCGTCGTCCCGCCCTCGAAAAATTTGTCGCCGAGTTCCGCCGGATAGCTGTGCTTCCACAACTCCCTGCCCGACGCCGCGTCAAAGCAAAACACCGTGTCCTTCCCATCCGCATGACCCACCGTCACCGCGCGACCGCCCGAGACGACGATCGAGGAAAAGCCGAGCCCCACCTGCGCCTTCCACGCCACACGCGGACCGGACGCCGGCCATTCCGCGCGCCAACCTTTCTCTGCGGAGACGCCATTGCGCGAAGGCCCGCGGAATTGCGGCCAGTCATCGGCGCGGACAGACAATGCGTGGACAACAACGAGGAAGATCGCGGCGCGGAACATCGCCGAGAAATGACACCCCCCGCGCAGACTGACAACAAAAGTAGTCCCACGCTTCAGCGTGCCGCGATGTGCGACCACAGCCTGCTCACGAATCCGCGCTGGTGGAACGCGCCGCTCCGCACGCGTTTCGGCGGGAAGTGCAAGGCTTGCGCGCAGTCGGATGAAGCGCGCGGCACGGCGCGCTCCATCTCGCCGAGCCGCACGCCAAGGCCGGTCCGGTGCGGTCTTGCACGCTGAAGCGCGGGATGCCTTGCAGCCGCGTCTCGTGAGAGCGCGGGCCATCTCAGCGCGTGCGCCTGCGAAAAGAATGCCCGCGCTTTGACAAGCGCGGCTACGCGCGGATCGGGCCGTCCCGCGCGTGTCGCGGGAATGTCGCACCGCATGGCAAAATTAACCTGTCGGGTGGTTTATGCTTGGCGGTCAAATCAGAGGGTGGCTACGGTGCTGAGAACTGCTTCCGGCTGCCGGTCCATCCGGCATTCCTCTGGCCGAGACCGTTACCACTGACCCTCAAGCCTACCTCGGAGATACATATGATTCCATTCCGCAGACTGATTTTGATTTCGCTGTTGGCCCTGCCAGGGATTGAACGGTTGACGTCGAAGCTCCGGGCGTCGGAGGAAACCGCGCTCGCCCATGGAGTGCTTGTGGTAAGGGCCTCGGTGCAGGAGGCGCCTCCACGGATTACGCTCGAGTGGCCGCGTGTCGGCGGGTCGGGCGGCTTCGCGGTCTTCCGCAAGACAGCGGAGGCGAACTCCTGGGGCGGCGCCTACGCAAATTTGACTGACGCCAATGCCACCCGCTTTGCGGATGATAAGGTCGTGGCAGGCGTGGGTTACGAGTACAAGGTCGAAACCGTTGGAGTCCTGCCAAACGCGGGAAGCAGGCAACCGGGCGGCACGAAGGCCAGCGGCGTTCTTTATTCCGGGATCGCTTTGCCGCCGGTGGACAGACGCGGGAGGATCATCCTGCTTGTTGACGAAACGATGGCGGCGCCGCTGGCCGGCGAACTCGAACAGACCCCCTCACTCCCCGACGCCCGTCCCCGTTCTGACCGTTTCCGGTGCGGCGGGCGCGAAAGCAATTTCCTAGCAGCCATGGGAGCGTGGAATGTGGTGCCCGGCGTCAGCCATGCCTGCTTTGGCCGCAACGACGCGGGTCCTGTGACGCTCAAGTGGAGGCTGCCTGGTGGCAAGGAACAGCAGAAGGAGATCCTCCTCGAAAAGGGCGGGAGGGTCAACGTGGAGATTAAGTAGTGACCATTTCAACCATTTCCAAACGGCTAACCCGTGGCAAATCCATCGCCATTCCCACTCTTATGAAACAAACAGCACAGCTTGCGGCATCAGTAATCATCCTTGCAATGGCAGCGGCCGGCAGGGGGGCGGAACCGGCGGCGGGCGGTGAGGGGGGAATTGGGACGGTGGTGCTGGACGACAGCACGCTGTGGCGGCAGTTCCACATCGACGGCGCCACGCATGTGCGCAACGCCGATGGGACGCTTGCGCGCGGCAGGATTGAGTACGCCAATCTGCGTTTTAGCGCCGACTCGCCGTCGTTCTTCTGGTCTGCGCTTCCTGCGCACGACTGGGCGAGTCCCGCGTTTGACGATGGCGCCTGGCCGCGGCTTCGGTTTCCCCAGCCCACGCTGTGGTTTCGGGAAGAGACCCGGGGATGCAGCATCAACAGCCCGTACGCCCCGGTCGTGCTGCTGGCGCGAGCCCGGTTCGAAATCAAAGACCCCGCACAAATCAAGGCGTGCAGTTTCTCGCTCGATTACTGGGGCGGAGCCGCGGTGTTTGTTAACGGCAAGGAGGTCGCGAGGGCGCATCTGCCGGGCAACACGACAAACCTCGAGGTTGTGGCCGAGGACTACCCGAAGGAAGCCTTCGTGACGTCGAACGGGAAACTCATACGCGGCGAAGATCGGGACTGGATATCGCTGCCGCGAACGAAACAAGCCTCCGTGGCAGAGTTGCGCACCCGCCGGATGCAGGAGGTCCGCATTCCCGTGACGCTGCTTCGCAAGGGTGTCAACGTCGTGGCCATTGAGACGCATGCCGCGCCGGTGGGCGCCACCGATCAAATTGGGCGTCCCGGCAATGATGATTACGAGAAGGTGGGCTGGCAACCCATCGGGTTGTTGGGTGCGAAACTGACCATTTCGCCGGCGAGCGCGGTCTCGGCCGACGGGCTGAGACCGAAGGGCATACGCGTCTGGAACTGCGCTGTGGAAGACACGGTGACCGCCTTTGACTATGGCGATCCTGGTGAACCGCTTCGTCCGGTCACCGTCCACGCCGGCCGAAACACGGTGTTTTCCGGGCGGCTGATGGTGGGCTCTGATC
>BJHT01000558.1 GCA_014193395.1 Verrucomicrobiota bacterium | reverse complement strand
GCTGGACTAAGGTATCGAATTTGGTGACGTCGAGAATGAAGACTATTTCTGCGCGATTGTTCGCATGTCCAACCGCGCTCTAGTCACCTATGAGGCTGGTCGCACAGCGGTTGGGGACCAGTGCAACTACGGATTCCATATTCATGGCGCGCACGGTTCATTGAGTTGGGATTTCCGCCGCTCCGATGAATTGTCGATTTGTGTGGGGGATGGTCACCAGGGCCGGCCGACCCAGGTTGCCTACGGTGGTCCGGGGGACGGTGAATATCACCGATTCCAGCCTGGGGCCGGGGTTGCGATTGGCTACGACGACTCCAAGGTCATCGAGTTGGCCCGCCTCATGCAGTCAATTGCTTTGGGCAAGCCGATTGGGGCCACTATCGAGGATGCGCTCTGGGCTTCACGTGCCAACGAAGCAGTGGTGGCTTCAGCATCCTCCCGGAATTGGGAGAGGTTGACATGACCGAGTTGGCACTGCTACCGACTGGCTTTGGTGAGGTGCCGAGTGCGATTCCGACAATCGTCTGCGTGGTGTCGGACGGCGTCCGGGCCGTCGGCACAGCCTCCAAGGATAGCGCTGTTTCCTCCACAATCGCGCCAACGCCCACCTTGGGTGCGCCCCTAGCCAAGCAGTCCGCCGTGGCCATGTTGGCGCCGCGGACGACGGCTGTCTTCCATCAGAGGGTATTTTTATCCGTCTGGGATTAGCGGGCTGCATTGCTAAGTTCGAAGCCGACGCCAGCAGGCGCCAGTAGCGAGGAAATGTACATGGAAAAAGGTACGCTACGCCGAGATGATGCCGCTTGAGATTGTGGCCCGCCGCCGAAAGTACCCCGCTGCGTTCATCGGGCTCGGCGGGCTCGAATGGCATGGCGAAGATCAGGCCGTCGACCTCGATGCGCTGTAATCCGAAACTCTGTGCGAGCTGGCCGCCGCGCGCTCGGGCGGCTTCGAGTTCCCGACCCTGTGGTACGGCGAGCCGCGGGTGCACTGGCTGATGGAGTTCACGTTCGATCGCGACCCAGCGCACTTCGCGGAACCCGACCGGCTGGACATCACCCGCACGGATCACCGTCACACCGCGTTTGGTTACGGCATCCACTTCTGCCTGGGCGCGCCCGGATGCGCCCATCGCGTTTGCGGCCGTGTTGAGCCGGTTTCCGCGGCTGCGGCTCACTGACCGGGAGCCGGAATTCAAGCCCGACATCACCGTGCGCTGTCAGACGTCAATGTGGGTGGCGTATTAGGCCGTGCGCGCTTCTTCCTCGGACCAACCGGAGGCGGGCGGAAATTCCCGCCTCCTCATCCAATTAGTAAGAGAGGCACCGCTATGAAGAACCATCTGAAGGAATTGATCGCGACGGGCAGGGTGGCGTTGGGCGCGCAGCTACGCATGGGCGTCCCCGCCATCGCCGAGCTGTTCGCCGCGGCAGGGTTTGACTACCTCGTCCTCGACGGCGAGCACGCGACGCAGACGCCGATCGGCATCCAAGCGCAGCTGCAGGCGGTGAACGGCTATAACTGCACGCCCCTCGTCCGATTCGGGCGCAACGATCCGGATGAGATTCGGCTGGCGCTGGATATGGGCGCGGGCGGCGTGGTGATACCCTTGCTCAAAACCGCAGCCGAGGTCGAAAAACTGGTCCAGGCCTGCCACTATCCGCCGCGCGGCACGCGAAGCTATGGCCCATCACGGGCCTACCGGTACGGCTTTGATCGCGAGTACTACCCGCGCAGCCAGCCCAGCCTGGTCACGATGATCATCATCGAGACCGGCGAGGCGGTGGACAACATCGATGAGATCCTGGCTGTTGACGGTCTGGACACGATTTTTCTCGGCCTCGCCGACCTGTCCGTGACACTAGGCGCGCCGCTGGACTATGGGCATCCCAGGGTGGAAGCTGCGGTCGAGCGGGTGCTCGCCGCCGCCCACGACGCCGGCAAGCCGGCGGGGGTGAGCTTCTACCCGGACAACATGCCTATGATGCGGAGGCGCGTCGAGCAGGGCGCACGGGTGTTTATGGTCGGCGGCGATGAGTGGATGCTGTACGAGAGCTGCAAGAAGATGATCGAGAGCGCCGCGTCTCTCAGAAAGTGAGCCTCACCGATGCGACGAATTCGAGTGTTGTGGCTGCCCGAAATACATCTCCATCTGATGTGGCACGAGAAGTTTAGGGAGACGGTCGGCCGCGCCACAGACGTATGGGGCCGCGTGGCGGTGGGCGGTGGCCCGGAAACGATGCGCCAGTGGGTACAACGCCGGGTGAAGTGGCTGACGCCGGGCGGCCATTTGAGCTTGATGACGGGCGCCGCGTTTCAGGGCCTCGACCAGGTGCGCGAAGGCTTTTCCCCAGTAGCCACCCAGGAGGATTGGCCATGAAACCCTTCAAAATCGTTCTGGTGGACTTCGACCGCGAGGCGGTGCCCGCTTGGGTTGAAGCCGCGCTCATCAGGGAGGGCATCGCCTTCGTGGCGCGAAAGTGCCGCAGTTCGGAGGAGGTCGTCCAGTATGCGGGCGATGCCGAAGTGGTCTGGAATTTCGGTAGCCGCATCATCACGGCGGAAACTCTGGCCCTGCTTCCCAGGTGCGGCGCCATCATCCGCACGGGAAGCGGCACGGACAATGTCCCAGTGGAGGAGGCCACCCGGCGCGGCATTGTGGTCGCCAACACGCCGGAAGCCCACAGCGACGCGGTATCGGACCACGCCATCGGCCTGCTGTTCGCGGTCGTGCGTCAGGTCGTGGTTCAGGATCGGGCGGTGCGTGCGGGGAAATGGGCGGTGGCGGATGGCTTGCCCGGCTGGCACCTGCGGGGGCAGACCCTCGGTTTGGTGGGCTTTGGGCTTGCAGCCCAGCTCGTGGCCCGGAAGATGCGTGGATTCGAGATGAACGTCCTGGTCCACGACCCATACATCCGTGCCGAAGTGCTGGCCAGGGAAGGGGCCCGCGCTGCCGACCTCGACGCGCTGCTCGCCGGCTCAGACTTCGTGCTGTTACACTGCCCGCTGACCACGGAAACGCACCACCTCATCGGCGAGCGTGAATTGCGGCAGATGAGGCCAACCGCGATATTGGTCAACACCGCCCGCGGCCCGGTGATCGACGAGCCGGCGCTGGTGCGGGCCTTGACGGCGGGTTGGATTGCCGCTGCCGGGCTCGATGTGCTCG
>BJHT01000557.1 GCA_014193395.1 Verrucomicrobiota bacterium | reverse complement strand
CAACCCTGGGCTGGAGGACACAACCCCGTTGGGATTGCTGACAGCCGCGGAAGGCACGCTCGGCGGCCCGGCGTTAGCGGAGCGGAATTACCGAAAGGCATTAGGATTAACACCGAATGGAACTGGAATTTGGAAAGTCCTCCGTTCACCCAGCAAGTTAGGCGGGAGCAACCGGTTTCCACCCGTGTTTATCCTACAAACCGCAGTTGAGATGAGCCACAAAGTACACGCACCATAAGAAAACAAAGGCTGCGAGTGAGTTTTTCCAAGCACTAAGAAACCTCACCTGCCGGGTAACCCTGAGCTTGCTGCAACGCGTTCCCTTTTCGTGTCGTTCGTGTCGTTCGTAGTCTCAACTGCCTTTTCCAGGTTCACCGGTGTTTATCCGTGGTTTCCCGATTCCAACTGCTTTCTCTAGCAGCAACAGCTTTCGCGAGCCGGCGAGCGGTATTCCGGGTCCGTCCCCTACCCTGCCGCCGCGCGGAGCTGCAAGCCTGCGGGGAGCGAGTCACCCAGGGCCCGGGCCTCGTCGGCGTCGTCGAGAGTTGTGACTTCCTGAAGCATGAGCTGCCAAGTTGGCGGCGCGGAGGCCGCGGCCAGCGCGGCGAGGGCACGTTCGCGGGCGGGGTTGTCGAGGTCGCGGCTGCGGTCGCCGGCGCGGCGGGCAAGCTGCGTCACGGCGAAGAGCGCGCCGTCGAGTCTGCATGATTCGGGGCGCAGGAGGAGGTCGAGCCATGCGATCGCAGTCTCGGGGGGGACAGTACGATGACTGCTCCCGTAGAGCGGCACGCGCGCGCCGAGACGTCCGAGCGCCCAGGCCCACACGCCGCCGCCCGCCGGCTCGGCGCGCAGACGGGTCGCGATCCACCCGCCGAGTTCCGTTTTCGTGGCGACGGATAAGTGCTCGAGCGCCGCCACCGTGCGGACCATTTCCTCGAGGCCGTCTGGTTGGATGCCTTTGGCTTTCGGCCCGGAACGCGGCTGCTGCGGAGCGAGGCGCGCGGTCAGATGTGGGCGCAGATATTCCCACAATTGCAACTGCCGCGGTTCGTCGAGGCCGCCGGCGATGCGCCGCCAGAGCACCCAGAATTCATTCCAGCCGGCCTTCTCCTTGTGGAACTCGACCAGCTCGGGGAAGAGCTGGAAGGCCTGTTCGCAGCGCCATTCGTCGAGCGGATAGCCGAAGCCGGGGCGCAGGCAGAAGCCGAGGAGTTGAAAATAAACGCGCTCGTGATTTTCCGAACGGCGACGACGCGGGGCGTGCAGGTGCAACGCGCTCCACATCTCGCGCAGAAGCGAGACGCGCCAGGTTTCGCGCGCGCCGAGGCTGCGTTCGAGGCTGGACCAGAGCTGCTTCACGTCGCGCGGTGGGAGGGAGGAGGGCGCGGTGGGAGGGCCGCCGGCGCTCCTGGCGGCGACGGGCGAGGGTGCGGGCTTCGCGCCGCCGCGGCCGTAGATGCGTTCGATCCAGTCGCGGGCTTCGCCGAAACGCGCGGGCAGCGATTCGGTGGTGGTCGCGAGCGCGCCGCGCGTGGCGGTGCCGCGCAGCTCGAATTCAAGCCGCCACTGTTCGCCGGACGCGGCGGCGACGCACCAGAGTTCGAGCGTGCCCAGTTCGGTGAGGCGCGCGCGCAGATGCACGGGGACTTCCCCAGCCTTGGCGGCCGCGCCGCGCAGCAGGCTGTGGATCGGCGGCAGGGCGCGCAGTTCATCGGTCACGCTGACAATGTCGCCGGAGCGGTCCACACGGTCGGAGGTGGTGGTGAAGAGGGGGAATTGCACGGGCTGGCCGAGCGTGAGCTGGAACACGCGGTCGCGGAGTTCGACGGTGTCGCCTTCCTCGTGGCCGCGCGGGATCACGCACAGGGCCTGCGCGGGACCGCCGTCACGCGGGCGGCCGAGGCCGACGTAGAAGGCGTGCGCCGCACCGCCGCCGATGCGGCGTCCGAGGCCTCGGCGGGCGAGGCCGTAGTAGGCCGCGCCGCGGGCAACGGCGAGTTCGAGCGACTGGTGTTCGAGTACGCGGATGGGCGGCTGGTCCGGCCACCACGCGGAGAGCACGCGGAGCAGGCGCGCGGCGATGGGCGGGGAATTGAACACGCCGCCGTTGAGCAGCACGGCGTCGGGGCGCGGCAGCGACGACGAGGGCGCGCCCGTTGTTACGTCCGGCGCGGGTTCACCCAGTGCGGCGAAACCGACGGTCGCGTGCTGGCGCAGAAACGCCGCGAGATGGCGCGTGACGGCGGGGTCTTGGGCGTAGGGCAGGCCGAGTTCCTGCAACGCGAGCCGCGCGGCGGGGCGGTTGCGCGGGGTTTCGTCGGGGGCACAGGCGGGGAAGAAACCGTCGAGCACCAGTTCCTCGGCCTCGGCGCGGGAGAGGGCCGCGGACCACGCGCCACCGAGCAGGCGGCTGCCTTCCGCGGCGAACGAGACGTGCTGCGTGTCGGGCGGGTCCACGCCCAGCAGGGTTTCCTTGGCGACGCGGCTGGCTTGCACGAGCTGCTGCCATTGGCCGGTGCTGAGTTTGCGACCGCCGGCGGTCATGCGTTCCTCGAGGCGGCGGGCCAGCGTCGCATCCATGTTGTCGCCGCCGAGCATGAGATGATCGCCCACGCCGATGCGGCGCAGCACCGGGCCATCCGCCGTGACGGAAACCTGCACCAGCGTGAAATCACTCGTGCCGCCGCCGACATCGACGACGAGCACGAGCCGCACGTCGGCGAGGGGCGGTGCGAGGCGGGTCGCGTGCCGCGCCGTGAAATCGTAGAAGGCCGCCTGCGGTTCCTCGAGCAGCGTGAATTTCTCCAAGCCCGCCTGGCGCGCCGCGTTCACCGTCAGCGCGCGGGCCACTTCGTCGAATGACGCGGGCACGGTGATCACCACTTCCTGCGCGGCCAGCGGCGCGTCGGGATGCGCGTGGTTCCAAGTCGCCGCGAGGTGCGCGAGCAGATCGGCGGACGCGGTGACGGGAGAAATTTTTTTAACCTCCGCCGCCGCGCCCCACGGGAGAATGGGCGCCGCGCGATCCACGCCCTCGTGACACAGCCAGCTCTTGGCCGACGCGACGAGCCGTCCCGGCACGCGTCCGCCCTGCCAGCGCGCGAATTCGCCGACGACCGCGCCAGGCGTGTCGCCCCACGGCAGGCGCGCCGCGCCGTCCGGCAGTTCGTGTTCGCCCGGCAGATAGATGCACGAGGGCAGCAATGGCCGCGCGG
>BJHT01000556.1 GCA_014193395.1 Verrucomicrobiota bacterium | reverse complement strand
ACGTCGAGCGCCCCTACCACCGCCGCCTCCTCTACGCCTACGTCCAGGAACTCATCCGCGACCACACCGTCAACTCCGCCCGCATGGAGGCGTGGCTCAAAGCCGAGGAAACTGCGGCCCCCGCCGCCGCCATCAACGCCGACTTCTACCGCAACTGGTTCAAAGCCCGCGTCCCCGCCGCGCTCCGCGACATGGGCAACGGCGCGAAAGTTCCCTTCGCCATCACCACCGGACCCGCAAAAACATTGGTCGCCACCAACGACCTCGTCCACCTCACCGGCACCGCGCCCTACGGCATCCTCCACCTCAAAGTCGAGGGCCACAAAAAAGCCACGCCCACCTGGACCACCGACACCACTTGGACCATCCCCAACCTCCAGCTCAAGCCCGGCGAAACCGCCCTCACCATCACCGGCACCGATCAATGGGGAAAAATCCTGAGCACCACCAACGCACCGCTCACGCGCGTCAGCGCCCCGATGCTCCCCGCGAAACCGTAGCGCCGCCCCGTACCGCAGGCGTCCCGCCTGCGAGTTCGCGGAGCGTCTCGCCCCGTGTCCCTTCGTGCGGATGTGGAATGCGCGCCCCCGCGCCGACCTCGGACCTCCCTCGCCCCTCAACGGGGAGAGGGAATGAGGGTGAGGGGTGAGAGCTTGCCAGCACGCCACGCCCCTCCCGCCACCAAACGTCCGGCCCGAGCGGGGCGGCACCCTCCACAACCATCGAACTGAAGTGAAGCGAGCGCCCCGGCGCGCAGGCTGCCCGGCAGCTGCTGACCTTCATGGCCGAGCATCCCCAGCAGACCCGGCACGCATTCATCGATCCCCGCCTGCCCACGCCCTCCCCGCCTGCACGGAAAGCAATAATGGCTCTGCCGCGGTTCTGCCTGTGAGGCCGCCGTGGATGATCCCGGATTTGTTAGGATGCAGGGCGCCCATGCAGCCCGATCGCGGGCCGCAGCGCGCAACGAGCGGCGACCGGCACAACAGCCCCTCCCAACGTGAAGCGATCTCCCGGAAACGAGAGTCTGTCATAATGCAACACCGCGTAGTGGCATTATGACAGCGGGCCGATGTCGGTGCGGAGTCTTGGAACGCAGCGCAGGGCCATTTTGAAAACCCCGGTTTGGAGTTCCGCGTTTACGCGGTTCCGGCGGTGGGCAACCAGCGGGCCGCGTAAACGCGGAACTCCCAACCCAATCGCCCGCAGTTCAAGGGACTCTTCCAACACGCTCTGAAATGCGCCCGCTCTCGATCCCGGCTCGGGGTGACTCTTGACCGGAAAGAGCCAACGCCTAGTCTGGCCGCGTGAAAACAGTGGAAGCAACCACCGCGGCGGCAAACTTTGCGAGTATTCTGAGCGCCGTTCACGCGCGCCATGAATCGTTCGAGATCGTTCAGCAGGGCGTGTCCTGCGCCTTCCTGATTCCCGTCGCCGCGTGCGGCAGCAGCACCCACGAGTTGGCCGATGACCTCGCCGGGGCGGAACTGAGCGCCACCGACCGGCGGGCGTTCGCCGCCACCCTTCGGACCGGCCGCAAAACCCTCCAGCCGCTCAAGAATCCGTGGGCTTGATCCTCGACAGTTCCCTGCTCATCGCCGACGAACGCGGACAGTTCACGCTGTCCACCTGGCTCCGTGCCCGACCGCCGGAACCAGTAGCCGTCAGCGCCATCACCATCTCCGAATTGTGGTTCGGCATCGAGGCAGAGGCTCAGGCCGTTCGCGCCAGGCGACGGCGCCGATGGTTGGAAAAAATCTGCCGTCGGCTTGAAATCGTGCCCTTGGATGCAGCGGTGGCCCGGGTCCATGCCCGCCTTTGGGCACAACTCTCCGCGGCGGGACAGATGATCGGCCCCCACGACCTGATCGTTGCCGCCACCGCGACCCACCGGCGCTGGGCCCTCGCGACGTTCAACGCCGAAGAGTTCCGCCACATCCGCGGACTTGAAGTGATCGAACCCTAGCCAAGCACTCGCGTCACAGCCCTGCTCCCGCCACCCGGAAAGCTCATCCTTCAACGGCTCCGGCTTTCCAATGCCGAAAAGGGGTTGCGGTGGGTTTCCCTAATGAGGCGCAGCAACCGTTTGGCCATTTTCGGCTGATGCTGGACCCAGTGCTGCAAATCCTCAAACACCTGGGGCTTAAATTCCAAGCGCCTTCTTGAGTTCCTTCTGGGTTTTAAACCCGACGTGCTTGGAACGGGGTGTGGCGATGGCCTTGCGCAAGCGCGCCGCATTCTTCGCATTACCCAACAACTGCGCCGTGGCGTCTTTGGGCGCGGCCTTCCGCGGGAGCGTCTTGGCAAGGATGTAGTCCTTGATCGACAGCCCGGCAAAGGTCGCCAGCGTCTTGATCTGGCGATGACTTTCCGGATCGATCTCGATGCTCAGTCTCGTTGTTTTGGTCATGGCGGCAGCGTTGTAACAATTGAACATTTTGTCAACCGGAGCGGCGGGAGATTCGGGCCGGAGCGCATCGCGGTTTCTTGCCAAAAATCGGGTTCCCATCCCCAGCCCCGAGGGCGACGGACAACAGCCCGGCACTTGGTATCTGTTTAGCGCCAAAGGCGCGGACTTATACCAGCCTGTGGCAACGCCCCAGGAAACGAGCCAGCAACCTTTTGAGCGCTGAAAGCGCGGTCCATCGCGGGGCCGGATCATCCATCAGCAGGAAGATGGAACGGGCTTTCAGCCCTGAATTCATTGGCTGGCATCGGACCTGGGGCGTTGCCCCAGGCTGGTATGAGCCGCGCCTTTGGCGCTAGACACAGCACACCCAGCACTCAAGTGCTGGGCTATTTTCGGTCGTCCCTGCGGGACTGCGCCAACGCGCCCCGGTGGTTGCCAGAAGCCGGGGGCGCATCTTGACCCTGCCCCCGGAGCGCCGGTCTCCGACCCGGCGAGTATTGAAAAGCACCCGGAAACGCGCCGGATCAGAGATCGGCGCTCCGCACCGCCTGCTCGGTCGGGGCAGTGTCAAGCTGCGCCAGGAGCCGGGTTGCGCTTCATTCGCTATTTCCAACAAAACAACTCCTGCCTTACTTCCCAAACCTAGTATCCATTACCCATGACTGCGGCAACCAAGCTGGACACCGTTTACTTCTCCGTCAAAGGACAGGTGGTCATTCCCCGCCGGCTCCGGAAGGAGTTTGAAATCGAGGAAGGCACCCGGGCCTACGTGCAAGCCACGCCGGAGGGCATCCTGATCAAGCCGCTCA
>BJHT01000555.1 GCA_014193395.1 Verrucomicrobiota bacterium | reverse complement strand
TACGCTGGTCGGATCAATCAGGGTGTTGGCCCACGAGAACTCCAGACGGTTGACGCCTGCGCGCATAGTCAGCACCCGGGTCTCCTTCACCAATGTCAGGTCGGCGGAGTTGTAGATGGTCAACTGCACTGTGTCGCGGCCGGGGAGGGTGACGACATTGACCCGGGCTTCCAGACCCGCGGGTTCCCATAGCAACGCCACGCACAGGCAGGGCATGATCACGAAAACTGGGTGACGTTGATTTGGCATGTGGCGATTAGACGGATGGATGCGCTTGATGCTCCCACCGTGAGGGTTGCGGTTCAGCACGGCAATCACACATTCCCCGTCGTTGTGGCACATTGACACCCTCGTGGACACTTCCGGTGCGGCTGCCATTGGAACTCAACTCCACTCGGGCAGCAGAAACCCAGGGTGAGGAAGGCTCTGGTAGTTGCTGCCGAATTCCTGTCTGTAACCCGCAGAGCCGAAGCGCAGTTGATTCCAGAAACGGTTGTTGCGGCGAAGCATGAAAGATACGAAAGGCGCGAAAACAAAGGGCCGAATCGTGATTTGCGGACACCCAATTACCTCATCCACGATGACCCCTCCCGACTCAGCCAGACCTTCTCCTTTCGTGCCTTTCGTGGTTCCAACTGCAATTCCCCGGTTAGATTCCCGTTCCTATCTGGGTAAATCCGTGTCTATCCATGGTTGAACTGCTAGTTTCAGGTCAAAGGGAATTGGGGCACGGATTTCGCACGAAGACATAAGCCGGCGTGGAGAAGACCGGCTAGTTCCGACGGAGGCGGTGGAAGATGACGGCGTTGGTGTTGGGCAGGGAGACGTAGCGGAAGGAATTGGTGAAGGTGTAACTGACGAACGGCAGCCAGGTGGTCGGCGTGGAAAGACTGGTTGCTGATTGGAGGGTGTAATTGGTCCCGGGGCGGCCGTAGAAGAGCAGTTGCCGCGCAGGGCCGCTGGTCAGCATGGCTTCCAACACGGGCGGGTCGGGGGTGAAGAGTTGAATGCGGTAGAATTGGTTGCCGGTGCCGGGCAGGCGCAGGGTGCTGACCTGGTTGGTTTCCGGGAAATGATTCACCTCGACCCAATGCACCAGGTCGCTGGACATCTGCAGCGCGTAGCTCATCCACGGTTGCGCGTAGAGCGTCGCCGAGCGCAGGCCGTTGGTGTCGGGATTCACTTCCAGCAACGGCTGGGAGCCGATGACGACCGCCCGGCCCGGTTGCGCCACGGGAACATTGACCGGCGCGCCGCCGGGTTTGGCGGCGGTGGCCGCGAGGAAGCGGAGCGGAACAAAGGCCGAGGTTTGCTGCGTGACGGCGAGGAAGGTGAGTTGGGCGATTTGCTGGCCGCCGATGAGAAATTGTCCGGGCAAGGTCACGATGTGGACCAGCGAGGTGGAGCCGCCCTGGCTGGTGATGGAAACAAAGCCGGCGTCGATCTGCGGCGCGAGGGATTGCAGCGTCAGGTTCGTCAGGCGGGCGGGCGGGATGTCCACGAGGAAGTCGAGCGTGCCGATGCCGACGCTGGAATTAAAGTTGAGCGGCACGCCACTGGTTTGCCCCGCGCGCAGCACCGTCGAACCCAGCGCCAGCGTGACGTATTCGCTGACCAAGCCGATCTCGGTGGTTTGCGCCACGGTGAGTTGCGTGGTGAAGGTCAGCGAGACAAGGCGCTGTTGATCGGTGCCGGCGGGGCCGAGCACATCCGCAAAAAATGACTGCGCTCCCGGAAGGGCAAAGTTGCCGCCACCGCCCAGCGCGAACAGGTCGCTGACGCTGAAGAAAACCTGGTTCGTGTTGACGCCGTCCCCGACGACCGCCGCCAGCGGGTGCGGGGAATTGGTGGAACTGAGCAGGACGATGAAGCCTTCGGTGTCCGCGCCCATGAGGTCCAGGACGAGCTGCTGCGAGTTGAGGACGAACGTGTTTTCATTTTCGGTGGTCACGGCGGGCAGCGGGCCGGATGCGGGATGAACGGCCGGTGCGCCCGACGCGGGCGTGGAGGTCAGGCGGAAATAATACGTCGTGCCGGGCTGGCAGCCGGTGACGCGCATGAGATTCAGTCCGGCGGTGGCGGTCTTCTGCCGGGTCACGGCCGCGGCGAGGCGGCGGTCGTAGGCGTTGGTCAGCGCCGGGTTGCCGGTGTGCAACGGAAAGGCCGTCACGCCGAGTTGACCGGCCAGATTCGTGGTGCCGGCGGCGTCCGCGAACACGGCGATGGACGGGGTGGAAGCGCTGGCTCGCCAGAGCACGGAGAAGCCGGTGGGCGTGACGTTGACCACCGTGACGTTGGTGATGGTCACGGCGCGGGCGGGCAGGGCGGCCCACGCGAGGCAGCCGAAAACGGCCCACAGAAAACGGAGCGCCGCACCGAAATTTCGGCCCGGTTTCGGATGAAGGGAAAGCCAGGTGTTCACGGGTTGGGAGGGTTTTTGGTCGCGGCTGGACGGCGCACGGTGATGGTCGAGCCGAGGCGCTGCAATCCGCGCTCGCCTTTTCGCGCCAGCGTTTCTTCGCCGCCCACCAGGATGACAAAGCGGTTGATGCCATTGGCTTTCAACGTGCGCGCCATCGCTTCCGCCGCCCCGTCGTTTTGATCGATGAGCACCAGCAGCGGCGCGGTGCTCGCGGTGGCAGCGGCGGTGGCGGCGGTCTTGGACTGCGGCGACGCGCCGGACGCGGCGTCGAAGGGTGAACGCACAATCCGCGCCTGCGGAAACTCGGCGCGGAGATCGGTCAATGACGGAGCGCTGGCGGTTTTCACTGCCGGGTTGGTTGTTGGTGGTTTGCGCAAATCCACCAGCACCACGTCTCTGCCGGGCGTTTCCTTGAGGCGCGCGTGGGTGATCACGGGCAGTTCCTCGGAGCGCATTCCGCGCGGGCGGGTCGTGGTGCCGCGCCCCGATTCCCACGCGGCGAAACCACCCGTGAAGACCTCGGCCTGAATGCCCGGCTTTTTGTTCAAGGCCGCGGCGGCGGGCGCGGCGAGGTTCGGGCCGAGACCGTCGTCATACACGATGACGCGGCCGAGCGGCGGCAGCTCCTTCACGGGCACGAGCGCCGCGGGGATGTTGATGGCCCCCGGAATGTGGCCCTTTTGGAACAATGCTGTCGCGCGCACATCGACAAACGTGAACAGCTCGCCGGACGCGATGCGCTCCTGCACCTGGGCGGGTGGCGCGGCCAGCGCCGGGAGCGATGGGAATGCGCCGAGGCAGAATGCGGCGCAA
>BJHT01000554.1 GCA_014193395.1 Verrucomicrobiota bacterium | reverse complement strand
GTCGATTGGCACGAGCCGTTGATCGGCCACATGCAGTATTCGATCCGCGATCCGCAGCGGGACAAAACGCATGGGCGCATTTATCGCATCACCTATCCGGCGCTGCCGCTGCTGAAGCCGGCGAAGTTCGCGGGCGAGCCGGTGGCGCGTTTGCTGGAACTGCTGAAGGAGCCGGAAGATCGCACGCGCCAACGCGTGAAAATCGAGCTGTCCGCGCGGCCGGCTGGGGAGGTCATCGCCGCGCTGACGAAGTGGACGGCCGGGCTGAACGCCGCGGACGCAGAGGTCGAGCATCACCGTTTGGAGGCGCTGTGGGTGCATCAATTGATGAACGTGCCGAACGAAGCGCTGCTGCGGGAATTGCTGCGGTCGCAGGATTATCGCGCGCGCGCGGCGGCGACGCGGGTGCTGTGCTACTGGCGTGACCGCGTGAAAGATCCGCTGGGTTTGCTCGCGGTGCTGGTGGCGGACAAGCATCCCCGCGTGCGGTTGGAAGCGGTGCGGGCGTGTAGTTTTTTCGATTCGCGGAAGGCGGCGGAGATCGCGCTGGAGAGCGTGAACCTGCCGCAGGATTACTACTTGAAGTACGCGTTGGACGAGACGCTGAAGACGCTGGAGAAGGTGAAGTAGGGAAGGCGCGGCCGGACGCGGACGCCCGCCCGCGAGTCTCGTATGTCGGAGACGACGTGAGGAGGCTCTCGCCGCTTTTTGCCCAGCCACGCTGCTAGCGGGCAACCGCCTGTTCCGGTGCTTCCCGTGAACTTTGAGCTTTAGCCTTGGAGTTTTTTTACTTCCCCTCCAACCCCTTTAGATACGCCAGAATCAGTTCCGGCAAATCACTGCTGTAGCCGCCCTCGAGCACGCTGAACACGGGCACGCCCAGCTTGCGCATGGTCTCGCCGAGCCAGTGATAATCTTCCGCCTCAAGCTGCTGCTGGCACAGCGGATCGCGCTTGTAGGCATCGAATCCCGCCGACACGCCCACCACGTCCGGCTTGAACTTCTGCATTTCCTCAAGCGCCCGCACCGCCACGGCGCGCCATTCCAGCCGCGGCGTGCGCGGCGCGACCGGGTAGTTGTGGCAGTTGTCGAAACTCTTCAAGCCCGTGCCCGGATACGCCGGATGCTGATGGATCGAAAAGAACGCGCAGCCCGGCTGGTTGTGCAGGATCGCCTCCGTCCCGTTTCCGTGATGCACATCGAAATCGAACACCGCGACCTTCTTCACTCCCGCCGCCCGCGCCTCGAGCGCCGCCGTGGCGATCGAGTTGAAAAAACAAAAACCCATTGCCCGATCCCGCGTCGCATGATGCCCCGGCGGCCGCAGCAGGCTGAAATTCGTCTCGCCCTTCCGCGCCAGCGCCAGCGCGTGCAACGCCCCGCCCACCGACCGCCGCGCGTGCGCGTCGATGTCCGGATATGCCGGCGTGTCGCCATCAAAAAACTTCGCCACTGCCACCTGCTTGACGTGATCGGGGAAATGCGCGCGCAACAGCGAAGCATCCGTCACCGCGAGTGGTTCGAGCCAGGTGATGGGAATCTCTTCCTGTGCGCGCAGCCGCGTCAGCGTGCGGCTGACACGCTCCGGCCGCTCCGGATGTCCCGCCTGCGAATACCCCGTGCAACGTTCGTCGGTGATGATTTTCATTTCGAGTGAGCGCGAGTTAAACCGCCCGCCGCACGGATGGCAACGGTCCGTAACACCGTGTCGTAGCGCGCCTGCGGGCGGCGAAATTTTCAGCCAACCCGGAGATGGAAGTTAAGCTCCAAGAACAAAGCTCAAAGCTCAAGGGAAGGCCCAAGGACCATGATTCAATAACCATGCGGTCATCGCAGAGGGGCTTTTCTGCACGACCGAGCTTTTCGCCAAGGCTGGCGCTTGGAGCTTCTTTGAATTGGCTCTTCCCTTGAGCTTTGAGCTTTGTTCTTGGAGCTTTTTCCCGCTTTTTCCGCTGCGGGGGAATTAGTGTTTGAAAACCCCCCGTCCGGTCCGCAGATTCGCCGCCATGAAATCGGTAATCGAAGGCTCAGTGTACGTGGTGCGCGACAACATCGACACGGATCAGATCATCCCCGCGCAGTATCTCAACCTCGTCCCCACCATCGCCGAGGAGTATGAGAAACTCGGCAGCTACGCGATGTGCGGCCTGCCCAACTCGCTCTATCCCGCCCGCTACGTCGCCGAGGGCAAGCTCGACAGCGAGCACGCCATCATCATCGCGGGGCGGAATTTCGGCTGCGGCAGCTCCCGCGAACACGCCCCCATCGCGCTCGGGTCCGCCAGTTGCCGCGTCGTGCTGGCCGAGAGTTTCGCCCGCATCTTCTTTCGCAACAGCGTCGCCACCGGCGAACTCTATCCCTGCGAATGTGCTGACCGGTTGTGCGACGTCTTCAAAACTGGCGACCGCGTCTCGGTCGATCTCGACGCCGCGACCGTGACCGACCTGGCCACCGGAAAAACCTATGGCTTCAAACCCCTCGGCGACGTCCGCCCCGTGGTCGATGCCGGCGGCTTGTTCAACTACGCCCGCCAGAGCGGCATGATCGCCGCCCGCGCCTGACCCAGCGCGCGGCCGGGCTGCCCGCGGTGGCGAATGGCCGGCCACGCTGCGGCGCGGTCACCCCGTCCCCGCCGTCCATTCCTTCGCCCCCTTCGCCCGCGCCCCGTTGCCGCCGCCGTGAGGAGGCGGACGCTCTCGCCGCACGCTTGATCCGCCACCTCACATCGGCGGCGGCGGCGGCAGCTCAGATCGTCACATCTCCGCTGCTGGCGATGCGTTTTCCGGCGGACAGGAAATTTTCAAACCCACCGCCAAACAGCGTCTTCACATCGCGCTCGATTTCCTTCCTGCTCGGCACCCAGCCGGTGACGGCGATGTCGGTGTATTTGTCCACGAGCACCTCGGCGATGATGCGGCGGGAGTGGTCCCATTTGTAGATGATCTGGTCGAGCACGCGCGCGTCCGAGTGCTGCGGCGTGATCGTGAGGCCGAGCAGTTCGAAGCGCATCCGCGTCATCTCCTCGATCAGGAACGGGATGTTGGTGAACCACCAGCAGCCGAAGAGATGGAGGTTGCGGAATTTCCGCGCGGCGACGCAGAACTCGTATTGGTTTTCCCGCGGCAGTGCGGTGACGAGGAAGGTGTTGTCGGGAGAGTGGCGCATACATTGGCTGCGGCGAGGGCGTGGGCACCCGCCTCGTCTGCGAACAACAAGTGATCCGCTGAACGCGCGCCG
>BJHT01000553.1 GCA_014193395.1 Verrucomicrobiota bacterium | reverse complement strand
GCCTTCCAGCTTTTTCACTTCCGCGTCCGTTAGTTTCCGGCCGGTTTCCAGAGAGTTGAGAAAGGCAGTGTTGTCTTTCCACCGCTGATACCCGGCATCGGACATCTGGAGGGCAACCTTCAGTTTTTGACCTTCCACAATATTGATGGTGCGTTCCCATTCCTTGAAACCCTCACGCATGAGGCGCAGCTTGTGGAGTCCCGGCGGTGCTTTGAAAGCGCCCGGCGCGGAACCAATCACAGATCCATCCAGTTCGACGGTGACATCCAAGGACTGCACCTCCAGTTTGTTCCTTTCGATCACCACTGTGTTGTCCGGGGTCAATCGAATGTCGGGGACGCTCACGGGCAACTGGGCCAGGTCCTGCATTCCGCAAGCAATGGAGAGTTCCACGAGTTTGGCGGCCAGCGGAGCGGACGCAATGGGCGTTACTCCCACACTTGCGGCTACCTTGGCGGACGCTTCGTCCAGCAGCTCGTTGATCAAGTCCGAATTCTCGGTGCGGAGATTCTCCGTGTAGCGGATCGAGCGGCTTACTTTTACCGTGTCTCCCGCCAGTGTCCCGCCCTGCACTCCTTCCAGAATTTTATAGGTAACGCGCAAATTGTGCATGACTATGACGGTTTTGACACCGTCGGCGTCGAACGTCCGCTTCTCTGTCCCATAAGAACTGAGCGACGCCAGAATTAGATAGTCCGCGCCGAGCATCTGCGCCAGCCGCAACGCAGAGGCATTATTACCCAACAATTGGTCCATGCTCGTCTGCTTGCTGTCCTTGGACAAAGAACTCACCGCATCCGTGGCCACCTCATGGCTGATCACGGCGAAAGCCTTGGCCGTGATGCGACTGGAAATGAAATCCTCGAATGCAGCTAGTTTATCATCCAGAACCTTGTCGGCACGGTTGGCTACGAAAATGGCGGCCTTGCGCCCGGCGGACGACGCGTTGGGGGCGGGACCGGCGGCATGGCCAGCAATCACACTGGCGAACAAAAGAGCGGTGAGCCGAGTAATAAGGTGGGTTGGCATGGTCTGAAGGGTTTGAGGTTGGGGAGTTATTCTCCCGGAATGGTGACGGTGAAGGTATTGCTCCACGGGCCGGGTTCGCTGCGGGTGTTGATCCAGCTCAGGAGGTAGTGCGCCTTCTTGCCGGCCTGCGCGCCGGGGTATTGGACCAGATGGGGCGTGGCGGTGCCCAACCCCGCAAAGCCATACCCGGCGGGATCGGCGGGCGGCGTGTCGCCAACCCAACACTCCAGTGCTGGGCTATGTTCGGTCGTCCCTGCGGGACTGCGCCAGCACGCAGCAATCGTTGCCATAAACTGAGAGGCCGTTTTCACAGTGGCGAGGGGACGTTTCGGTTCAGGGCCGGGCGGGTTGACCTGTGGGTCAGGCTACCAGCCTGACGGTTCGGGCGGCATCCTTGCCGCCCGTTCCTGCGGCCGGTCGGCGGCGCGGCGGTGCTGGGAACACGGGGCAGGGATGCCCCGTGAACCGGCAGGCAAGGATGCCTGCCCCACGTTTTCGAACTCGCTCTCATGGCCGGGCGGTGACTTCGATGACATCGCTGGCGAGGCCGACCTCGGTTTTGCCGAGGTAGAAGATGGCCTTGTAGCGGCGTATCTCGGGCTTGCCGGGCTGGAGCAGGGGGCGGTTGTCCACGTAGGGCGGGTGCGTCTCAGTGCCCAGAAAGACCCAGCCGCTGTCGCCGTCGCGCTGGCTGGAGAGGTGGATGCCTTCGACCAGGCCACCGAGCTTGTCGGAGCCTATCTCGACCACGCCGCCTGGCTTGGCGGTGCCTTTGAGTTGCGGCTGGGCTTGGGCGATGTCGGTCGAATCGGACGGTCCCACGATGCCCATTTTTTCGCCGAGCGCAGGTAGGTAGGCGGGGTTGGGCTTGATGCGGCGGGCCTGGCCGCGCGCGGTGGCCTGGCTGCTGGTGATGATGGCGTTCAGGTCGGCGTGGGCGACCTTGGCGGCGGCGTCGGCATCCACCACGGCGGCCATTTTCGCGTGCAACTCGTCATTGTCGTCCTGCACCTGGGTGACTTCTCCAGCCGCGATGCCAAAGCCTGCGGGGAGGAGCTTGAGTTCCTTAAGGTATTTGTCGTGCCACTTGAGGTAGGCGTCCTGTTTCTTGGGGAGGAAGTCTTGGAGGGGCATGGGAATCAGGGGTTAGGGGTTGAAGTTAGGAGACAGGGGACAGGAGACAGGGGAGAGGAATTGCGGAACGGGCGGTAGAACGGATAATTGGCTGAATGACAGTGGGTTGGGATGATTTCCGATGCGCGCCGAAAGGGTTCCGGCCTGTATCTGAGCAGTTCGGGCGTACATCTGAGCGATTCCGGCGTGCGCCGGAGTTGCTCGGGGGCGTATCTGAGCAGCTCGGGGAGGCACCGGAGAAGCGCCGGGGTGCGCCGGAGGAACTCGGGGGTGCCGCCAGAAAGCTCCCGGGTCCACCCGAGCAACGCGGGCGGATGGTGGAAAAGCTCCGGGGTGCCGCTGAACACCTCCGGGGTGCGCCGGAGGAACGGCGGGGGGGAGGTTCGGCGGCCAGATGCCGCCGAACACGCGTGGTCGGTCTTTTTCCCCCATCCTGCAAGCGGCCTCACCGGCGATGCGGAAAAATCTGCGGTGCGTGGGATATCCCGGCGGGACCGGCGCGATTTGCGGCTTGATCCGCCAGCGAGCCGGGACGCCGCACGGTCCGTCGCACCGCAGGCAGCGGTCGCGGGCGGAGCATCGGGCAGGCATCCAATTCGCATGGATAGGTTTTAGATTAAGTGGAGAGATTTCTACTATTCCGCAACTTGGGGGTGGCGGTGGCGGGTCGCAGAAAGAGGGTGTGGAGGGTGGATTGGTGGTGCGGTTTGCGGTGAAAACCCGCGTTGGCATTGGTCGCAATGGTTGTTGGCACGGGCGCGGGCGCGGGCGGGGAGGGGAGGAAAATGGCCGTTTGGCCTTCCCTATTTAGGGAATGGTCAGGGCGGGGGATTTATATTTTAATTTGGTCATTCACATGCAACTGCCGCGAATTCGGGTGGGCTGGACCGGGGTGAGGGTGGCGGGCGCAAGGAACGGTTGGGGCGGGTGGCGCGGGGCAAAGGGGGGAGTGAAAGCTGGGCGGAGTTTTCGGCGGGGAGCAGCACGGGGCGGTCAGGGGACTGGACTGGGGACGGGGTGGATGGAGATGGATGCGGGCTGGGGGACGCCGGCGGGGGTGGCGGTGCGCGGTGGC
>BJHT01000552.1 GCA_014193395.1 Verrucomicrobiota bacterium | reverse complement strand
AAGGTTGGAATTCATGCGGCCAGCCTACCGGTGGAAAGCTAACTTGCGAGTGCCGCCGTCCACCCCCGTCATTTTAGTCGTATTGATTTGGAGGCGAGCTTGTTACGAAAACTTTCGCAACACCCTCTATGAGACTCTTGATGACAGCCGGTGCGATTTTCGGATTTCTTGGCAGCTTGTCCCTCGGCGTCGCCAACGACGGTGAGTGGGGCACAATGCTCTGGCGAGCGACGGCAGCCGCGTTTGTTTGCGGCCTCATGCTGCGCTGGTGGGGGCGTCTGTGGCTCAAGTGCCTGGTTGAAGTTCAGCAGGAAAGCCTCCTTCCGCGCATGGATGCGGCAACCCAAATCAAAGCCTGATTGACCTATGCCCACCGCAACCCTCCCTGCCCCAGAATTGGAAACTCCCTCCCGCACTGTCTCGAAACAGGACGCGTGGAAGTGCTACGCCAAACAAGGCGCTGGCGGCACCATCGAGAGTGAAATAACCGAACGCTACCTGCCCCTCGTGCGCACGGTCGTCGGTCGCATCGCCATGACGCTCCCCGCCCATGTCGATGCCGAGGACCTCTATAGTTCCGGCCTCGTCGGCCTGCTCAACGCCGTCCGCCGCTACGACCCCACCAGCGGCACCTCCTTCGAGACCTACGCCCGCGTTCGCATCCGGGGCGCGGTCCTCGACGAACTCCGCCGCCTCGACTGGGTGCCCCGCTCCGTCCACGACAAGGCCCGCAAGGTCGAGATCGTCATGCGCGAACTGGAACAGAAGAAAGGCCGCGCGCCGAACGACAACGAAATGGCCAAGGCGCTCAACATGTCGCTCGACGACTACACCGACCTGATCGAACAAATCCGCCCCGCCACCTTCATCTGCCTCGACTCCGCCCGCGACGCCGAGAATGAAGACGGCTCCTCGCAATACGAGAGCATCCCCGACGCCAGCCAGGTCGATCCCGGCGACAGTTCCGCCCGCCGCGAACTCTCCCGCATCGTCGCCGAGCGCATCGAGCGCCTTCCGGAAATGCAGCGCAAAGTGCTCGCCCTCTACTACTTCGAGGACCTCCGGCTGCGCGAGATCGCCGCCGTCTTCGGCGTCACCGAATCCCGCATCTGCCAGATTCACTCCCGCGCCATCCTCACGATCAAGTCCTTCCTCGCGAAACACGACCCCTGTGCGGTCTGATCGCCCCGCCGACCTTCCACCACGGCTAACCCCGGATAAACACGGATGAACTCGGATCAACATGGCGGCGCTCGGTTTCCCACCGCGTCATCCGCTCTGCACTGGGGGGATGATTCCCTCCCGCGCCGATCCCCGTTCCCATCCGTATCCCTCCGTGTTCATCCGTGGTTGTTTCGCCCCCCCTTCGGAGTTTGGGTTTAACCGGCTTCACGCCGCCCGCTCATGCTTGTCATCATCGGCGCACTCGTCGTCACCGGTTCGGTAATCGGTGGCTTCATGATGGCCGGCGGCCACGTCGGCGCCCTCTGGCAGGTCTCCGAATTCGTTGTCATCCTCGGTGCGGCCATGGGCGCCCTCATCATCATGGCCCCCAAGAAGGTCTTGATGGACATGGTCAAGCAGGTCATGGGCACCCTCAAAGGCTCCCCTTACAACAAGGTCGCCTACGAAGAACTCCTCCAGGCACTCTACGAACTCTTCATGCTCGGCCGCCGCAACGGCATGATCGCCCTCGAGGAACACGTCCTCAAACCCGAGGAAAGCAGCATCTTCACCAAATACCCGAAATTCCTCAGCGACCATCACGCCGTCGAATTCCTCTGCGGCGCCCTCCGCCCCGTCATTGACGGCAAGGTCAAGCCCGACCAACTCAAGGCCCTCCTCGAAATCGAAATGGATGCCGCCGAGGAAGAACACCACGCCCCCGTCAGCGTCCTCACCAAAACCTCCGACGCCATGCCCGGCTTCGGCATCGTCGCCGCCGTCTTGGGCATCGTCGTCACCATGGCCTCCATCGGCGGCCCCGTCTCCGAGATCGGCCACCACGTCGCCGCCGCGCTCGTCGGCACCTTCCTCGGCATTCTCGTCTCCTACGGCTATCTCAGTCCGCTGGTCGTCAACATTGAACTCACCGGCGCGGCCCACATGGCCTACACCCGCTGCCTTGCCTCCGCCGTCGTCGGCTTCGCCAACGGCATGGCCCCCATGATGGCGGTCGAGGTCGCCCGCCGCGGCCTCAGCAGCGACGTCAAACCCAGCGCCGAAGCCCTCGAGGAAATGCTCAAGTCCATCGGCAAGAAATAGGAACCGCTTCTATGGCCAAACAACGACACGGGCACCACGGCGGCGCATGGAAAGTCGCCTACGCCGACTTCGTCACCGCCATGATGGCCCTCTTCCTCGTCCTCTGGCTTGTCTCCCAGGACCAGAAAATCAAGGACGCCGTCCAACGCTCCTTCACCCATCCCTTCTCCTCCAAAACCGAAGGCACCACCGGCATCCTCCCCAAGTCACCCGAAATCGCCGCCGTCCGCATCGAGAGCAAAGCCGGCAGCTTCGATTCCGGGGCCGTCGTCGAACTCAACGCCCTGCGCAACCTAACTCAAGACCTCCTAAAATCCCTGCAGGACAAAGACAACGACTTCAACAACACCATGCAGCTCGACCTCTCCGCCGAAGGTCTCCGCATCAATCTCTTCGATCGCGCCGGCAAACCACTCTTCAGCCCCGCCGGCGCGGACTTCACCGAATACGGCTCCTGGATTCTCACCACCCTCGCCTGGCAACTCTCCCGCTATCCCAACTTCAACGTCGAAATCGAAGGTCACACCGAAAAGAACGCCCCCGCCCCCCGCGAAGACTACGGCTCCTGGGAACTTTCCTCCGACCGCGCCAACGCCGCCCGCCGCAAACTCATCGTCAACGGCGTCCCCCCCAGACAAATCCGCAAAGTCGCCGGCTTCGCCGACACCTCGCCCATGCCCAAGTCCCTGCCCACCGACGAAGTCAACCGCCGCGTCGCGATCCTCCTGAAAGTCAGTTCCCAAAAACCCTAGCTAGGAGCGCGGTCGGCCGGTCCGCGTGTCGCAACTTGGTAGTCAGTAGTCAGGAACAAGTAATTAGTAATTAGTGATTAGTAATTAGTCATAAGTAGTAAGTGACAAGTAACCAGCGAATGAGCGCCACCTTTACTCCCTTGGTCCCGCCGGCGCTCCCCGCGCCGCCGCCCGGCACGGCACCCCTGCGCACCAAACTCCTCAGCCCGCCGTCACCGCCGCCC
>BJHT01000551.1 GCA_014193395.1 Verrucomicrobiota bacterium | reverse complement strand
CGTGTTCGTGGGATTGAAGAGAATCAGCGCCAGCGTGCGATTGCCCTCCTGCAACTGGTTGTCGGTGATCGGCACGAGGATCGTGCGGTTGGTCTGGCCGTCCTGGAACACCACCGTGTTGGTCACGCCCGTGTAGTCCACTCCACTAAAGGCCGTGCCGTCCAGCGTGGCGAAGTCAACCGACACCACACCCGTGAACCCATTGGTACGAACGAGGGTGATCGCCTTGCCGCCGAGATTTTCGAGAACCGTGTACGCCGCGCTCGCAAACCCGACCACGCCCGGCGCCGTGTCATCGTCCAGAATCGTCAGCACGGCCTGACCGGGCAGGCCCACGCTGGCGCCGCCGCCGGGATTGCTGAGGAGGAGGTTGACGGTCTTCCGCCCGTCCACCAACTGATTGTCGATGATGGGCACGCTGAGGGTGCGCGGCGTGTTGTCGCCCACACCCCACGTCAGCGTGTTGGTGATGCCCAGATAGTGCCGGCCGACCAGGCCGGTGCCGTCGGCGGTCGAAACGACGACCGAGATGTTCGTCGCGGTGCCGCCCGCGCGCAGAACGCTGATCGAGGCCGCCCCCGCATTCTCCGTCACCGAATAAGCCGCCGAACTGAAGACGACATTGCCGTAGATGACAAAGTCGTTGTTGACGATCTGCAGCCGCGCCCGGCTCTGCGCCCCGAGCAATGCGCCGCCGGTGGGATTGGAGAGCGTCAGGTTCACGGTTTCCGTCGGCTCGGAAATCGAGTCCAGAATGACCGGCACCGCGAAGGACTTGCTCACTTCGCCATCGGCGAAGGAGAGAATCCCGTTGGTCGCAAAGTAATCCAAGCCGGCCGTGGCGCTGCCGTCGCTGGTGGCGAACTGCACCGAGATGATGCCGGTCGAGCCGTTGGTGCGGACGACGGTGATGATGGCGACGCCCGCGTTTTCATTGGTCACAAAGGTGCTCGAGGCAAAGGCCAGCGTGCCCGGCAGGAGGTCATCATCCACAATCGTGACCTCCGTGGTGGTGATCGTGCCGAGCAGGGCGGCGACGCCGGTCTGGTCGAGCAGATCGACGAAGAAGGTCTCGTCGCCCTCGACGAAGGCGTCGTCGAGGATCTGCACCGCGATGGTCTTGGTCGTTTCGCCCGGACCGAAGGAGAGCGTCGCGTTGGTGCCCAATGACACGTAATCCAAGCCCGCGGTAGCCGTGCCGTCGCGGGTGACCACTTTCACCGACGCCGACTTGTAGGCGCCACCGGTGCGGTTGACGGTCAGGATCACCGAGCCCGACGCGGTGTTTTCCACCACGCTGTAGCTGGCGGAAGCAAAGTTGAACACGCTCTCGTCATCCACAATCGTCAGCGTCGCCGTAGGTTGGTTGCCCAGCGCCACGGCCAGGCTGGCGGGCGAAAACGGCGGGCCGGCGGGGTTGAAGAGCAGCAAGCCGACGGTTTCATCCGGCTCGGCCAAGGCGTCATTCAAAATGCCGATCCGGAAGCTCCGAAGCGTTTCGCCCGGCGGGAAGGTGAGGGTGTTGGTCACGCCGAGGTAATCCGCTCCCGCCGTCGGTCCCGCCCCCGGGTAAGGCGTCGCAGTGCCGCCGACCGTCGCGTAATCCACCGTCACCGCGTCGGCCGTGCCGCCGACGCGGCGCACGGAAATGACCGCCTCGGGGGTATCCTCGGTCACCGAGAAAGTCGCGGACACGAATTCGAGCCGGCCCTGGCCGCCGTTGTCCCCGCCGTTGATGCGCGCCAGATAATTGCGGGGCAGCCCGTCGTAGCTGGTGAAGCCGCCACCGATGAGGATTTTGCCGATGGGCGGGCCGCTGTTGTACACCGTGATCGTCGCGACGAAGCTGTTGGCACCCGCGCCAAAGTTGATGGCGGGATCAACCGAGCCATCGGAGTTGAGACGGACGATGCGGTTCCGCCCGACACCGCCGAAGCGGTTGAAGTCACCGCCAAGCACCAGCTTGCCATCGTCTTGCAACGCCATGGCATAGACGGAATGGCTGCCGCCCTCGCCGGGATTGAACGTGTTGTCGAGCGAGCCGTCCGGGTTCAGCCGGCCGATAAACGCGCGCGGCGCACCGTTGAGCGTGGTGAAGAGCCCGCCCACGACGATCCGGCCGTCCGGCTGGATCAGGATCGAGCGCACGGAATCGTTCGCGCCCACCGGGCTGCTGAACGTCGGGTCCAGCGTGCCGTCGGGATTGAGACGCGCGACATGCCCGCGGTTGACGCCGGCCACAGTGGTGAAATCGCCGCCGATGACGATCTGCCCGTCGGCCTGGACCGCGATGGCATAGACATTGGCGTTCGGTCCGACTCCGGGATTGAACGAGGAATCGATCACGCCGTTGGTGCCCAGCCGCGCGATGAAGTTCCGCGCCTGGCCACCAACGGACGTGAACAAGCCACCGACCAGCACGCGGCCGTCGGCCTGCACCGCGAGGGCGTAGGCCGGATTGTCCGGGCCGCTGCCAGCATTGAACGTCGCGTCGAGCGAACCATCCGGATTGAGCCGCGCCACCCGCGCCCGGTTGGTGCCATTGACCACCGAGAACAGCCCGGCCACGAGCACCTTGCCATCGGGCTGCAACCGCAGCGCCCGCACGGAACCGTTGACCCCGCCCTGCGGATCGAACGTGGGATCCAGATTGCCATCCGTGTCGATGCGCGCGATGCGGTTGCGCGCGACCCCGTTGAAATACCGGAAATCCCCGCCGACGATGACCTTTTGGTCGGGCTGCAACACCGAGGCGTACACGAAATTGTCCCCGCCCGCCGCCGCATTGAAGGCCGTGTCCAGCGAACCCGCCGGCACGTTGAACGACTCGTCGTCGATGATGGTGAGCGTCGCCTGGACGTTGTTCCCTAGGGTCGCGCCCTGGGGATTGGAGAGATCAATGATGACCGTCTTGTTGCCGTCAGCGGTGCTGTTGTCGATGAGCTGGACCGCGAAATTGCCGCTGAACTGCCCGTCTTCAATCACGAGCGTGCCATTGGCCAGGTTGAAGTGCGTGCCCGGGCTCGCCGTGCCGCCGGTGACCGTGTAATCCACCAACGCCTGGCCGCTCACCCCGCCGGTGCGGCGGACGGTCAGGACGGTGCTGCCCCCGTTTTCATTGGCGTTGTAAATCGCCGAGGTGAACTCGACCACGCCGGCAAAGTCGTCGTCGGTGATCGTCACCTTCACGTTGGTCGTGAGACCGAGCATCCCCGGCAGGCCGGTCGCGACGACGCGAGGATTGGTCAGGACCAGGTTGAAGAC
>BJHT01000550.1 GCA_014193395.1 Verrucomicrobiota bacterium | reverse complement strand
CGTAGGCCTGGCCGTAGCGCGGGTTCTTCTGCGGGATGGCGCCGTTGTTGTAGAGCGCCGCGCCCCAGAGCATCGCGCCGTGGCGCATCATCGAATGGCCCACGTCCTTCACTTCCTTCGCGTGGCACAGCCCGCAGGCCTTGCCGGCCACGCGCAGGTCGCCGGGGTTCACGAACTGGATGAACTCGGGGGATTCGTGATTGAGCAGTACGGTCGAGTCGTTCGGGTTCGCCGAGCTTTGCCAGAATTCGGGATGCACCGGCGGCACATGAGCTTTGCGCATCGTGAGCCCCGCGCCGGGATTGCCGCCGTGACAGTCAGTGCAGCCGAGCACGACGTTGCGCGAGCGGTGCATCGTGTGCGTGTCCGTGCCGGCGTGGCACTCGAGGCAACCGCGCGATTTGAGCAGCGCCTCCTCGGGCGATTGGTCGATCCAATTGGATTTCGGCAACGGCCGCGCCGGGGCCGAGGGCGGGGAGAGTGGGACGGAAATCTCGGGACCGGAGGGAGAGGAAGAAGCTCCAAGGGCAAAGCTCAAAGAGACAAGAAAGGTCCAAGTGACAAGGGCCAAGCTCCACAAGACGGAGCGCGGAGTGCGATTCGGTTTCTCGTCCTTCTCATTAGCACCCGGCTTCAAAGGTTGTGTGAAAAGTCCGCGGCAGACCTGTAGCCGCCGACGTGAGGAGGCGGATTTCCCCGCAGTTCGCGTGAGTTCCATCCGCCTCCTCACGTCGGCGGCTACGTTTTCACACAGTCTGTTCAGCCGGGTGTTGTTGGAGCGGGGAAGGGAAAACCGTTTCAACGGTTTTTCAGAACGCGGCGCGACACTGCAATCCCGTTGGGATTCATTGATGGAATATCCGAACGGTATTTGGGCCGCCGCCGGTGTCCTCGCCTTGACCCTTGGCCCTTGGCCCTTCCCTTGAGCTTTGAGCTTTGAGCTTTGAGCTTTTTCCCGGCCGGTTTTCATTTTCATAGTTCAATAGGTCAGGGTTACTGCGATCAACCCGCTGTATAGAAAATCATCCACGCGCCCGGCTTTCGACGTGGGATCGAACACGCCGGTCGGGTTGGTGTTTCGGCGGTAGATGTCCTTGAAACCGCCGCCCGGCAGCAGCACGCCCCAGCCGGCGGAGACGATCACATTGTCCGTGAGGAACGGACGGTATTGCACGCCGAGGCTCAGGTCGTAGCCGACCTCGCCGCCGATTTTGTCGGTGAGCAGCGCGGTTTGGAGCGTGTCCGTCTCGGCGAACCGGATGTAGTTCATATTCAGAAACGCCTTGGATTTCGGCGTCACGTCGGCCTCGAGTCCGAGGCCGTAAACGAACACGCCGGGATTCACGAAGTTCGCCTGCCCCTGCGTTTTGCTCGTGCGCAAATTCGGAATGAGACTGCCGCGCTGCTTCAGCCCGACCGACGTGCCCGCGAAATTGAAGCCCTGCCGCACGTAATAACTGAACGGTCCGCCGGTGAAATTCGGATTGTCCAGGATCGTGTCGAAGCCCGTCGCCGTGCCGTCCTGCGCATCGTGATCGCCCGAGGCGTAAACGAAGGACGCCTTGTAGCGCAGCCAGTCGCGGTCGTAAGAGACTTCGAGCGCGGCGAACTGCGCGTTGATGTTCACGGGGCGGCCGGCGAGACCGTTGAAATCATCGCGCCCGAGCGCCTGATAAAACTGGTGCGACACATTCAGCCGGCCGATGTGGCCGTCGCCCGCCCAGCCGAGATAGTAGGCGTTCACGTCGTGCGTGCGGACGGTCCCGAGCGGCGCGGGACGCACGATGTTGCCGTTGCGGTCGTACTCAAGGCTGCCGTGATCGAGGTTCGCGTGGACGCTCCATTGCGCCGTGTAGCCTTTCACGAGGAAATCCTGCCAGTAGAGATTCGCGATCACGACGTGCTGCCTGCGCTCATCGAAGGTATTCAACTCGGAGTTGGTGTCTTTCTCGCGCATCTCGAAGACGGCGAGATTGTATTGCAGGCGGTTATTCCACGCGTTGCCGAAGAGGCGCAGGCCGAGATTGGTGTCGTTGAAAAGGAAGCCGCGAAAATCACTCGTGAAGGTCTGGTTGCCCGCCTTGGCTGCGATGAAATCGTAGTTGTCCGACAGGTCGCGGAGATGCACCTCGACGAAATATTCCTGCAACGCGAGGTAGTCGCGCGTGCGCACGGTCGAGCGGGTGCCGGTGAGATCGCCGGCGGGCGTGAGCTGGCCGTTCAGCAGTTTGTCGATGTCGGCCGGGTTGATGACGAAGCCATTGTCGGGTGGTGATTGGTTGTGCCCCGAGCCGCCCCCGAGCACGCCGCGCGGGTCGGGCGACACCACGCCGGTCTCGCGGGCATTGACGTAATTGATGTTATAGACGGGCTGAAATTTCACCGCCCACTCGACGGGTTTGAACACCGTCTCGCCGCGGAACAATTCCACCGCGAAGGCCAGATTGTTCTGCACGCTCAAGACTTCGCTGCGGCCGAAAAATTCCGCCTGTCCCGGCGTCGCCGCGCTGACGCCGCTCGGGATGGGAATGCGTTTGCCCTCAAACTCGGTCGAACTGGCGGCGGTGAGATTCAGAAAAATATCCTGCCCGATCACCGGCAGATCGCCCTTGAGCCGGCTCTGATAATACGGATGCCACCAGCGCGGCTCGTGATAGTGGAAGGGGTCCTCGCCGCTGCCGGTCGTGTAGCGCCGCCACGGCAGGAAACCAACGCGCCAGCGGTCGTTCGCCGACTCGGTGCCCGGCGGGACATCCACGCGCGGATCGCGTTGCAGCCCGCTGCTCTCGAAGTGCGGATGAAACGGGAGATTCCGCCGCGTGCGGGCGCGCGGGAGTTTCAGCGGGGCGGGCACGTCGGCGAGGCCGAATTTTTCCTTCGCGCCCTCCGTGGCCGTGACGGTCTCGACGGTTCGCACGGGCCAGCGCGCCGCGACCACCGCCGGCTCCGGACCGGACTTAGCCACCGGCGGCTCCGCAACTTCATCCCACTGCCGCAACGGCCCGCGCGGCAACGCCAGCGGCGGCGGGACGGGTTCCGTGCCGTAGTCGAGGGCCAGCGTGAACTCGCGCTGAAACAGCGGCGGTTCGGCGGGAACGGGCCGTGCGCCGGGATCGGGATTGAACTGCGCGGGCGTCTTCGGCAATGGCGGCGGCGTGTAGCTGAGTTCGAGCTTCACGCGCTCCAGTTCCTCCGTGAACGCGCGCGTCGACGCCGGGCCAGTCGGCGGGTCCGGCTTGGACTGACTCGGCGACCGCGGCGGCGGCCCGCC
>BJHT01000549.1 GCA_014193395.1 Verrucomicrobiota bacterium | reverse complement strand
ATATCGAGACATTGGCGGTGCAAACCCGGGAGCGGGTTTCCGTATATCGCAATGTCTTATGGGTCTGGCATCGCATTGAGAAGGATCGGTGGAAGATGTCGCAAATCCAGTTGCGGACAGGACGAAGCAAGAAGGCGAGCTTAGACGTTGATCATACGGTGGCCTTTGCGCGCTGGAGTGGAATTGTAACTGCATCTGGCCTAATCGATAATGATTCCGAGCAAGAAGACGCTTTGGCGATAGTGAACCATCTGGGCAATTGCTCCTTGTTGGAAAAAAGTTTCAACATCTCGAAGAGTGACAAAAGCTTGAAGTCCTTTATGGAAGAGGTCCACGAGGTTAAGGAGCAAAAGGTGGTCTTAAATGATTGGGCCGATGCCCTGGCAATTTCTGATGAAATGCTGGATCCAGACGGCGCGACTTTTGAACAAATTTTGGATGCCATCAGTAATAGGGAGAAATTGATCCGCAGGGACGTCATTGAATTTGTAAACGGCACGCGCAGCCGCGTGGACGTATGATGTGTTCAAAAGCATGGGAATTGAATCATTCTGCATGAGTGAAACCCTTGGACAACGTGTGGTGGCCGCTCTCCGGACAACCGCGCAAGCTTACGCCGCCGGCGATCAGGTCGCCCCGTGCGCGGTGCTGTGGCCCGATCCGGAACGGCTGTGGGAGCGGGTCGTGCCGCAATTGCAGGCGCTGGCAGCGGAGTTGTTCGTGCTCGGCCAGTACGCGCCGGAGCAGCGCACGGGGCCGGCGTTGTGGTTGCGCTGCATCGAGGCACGCTTGGTCGCCGGCGCGCCTCCGGCGGGCACCACGCCGGTCTTTTACCTGCCCGGTATCAGTCGGGAGCAGTTACGCGCGGTGGAGGAGTGTCCGCCGGAACTCGCGGCGCTGGTGGAGTTGCAATTTCGCGGCGCGCTCTGGCTGCACGTCAACGGCAAGGAATGGACCCCGAACGCGTTCCTAGTTTCCAAACATGGTGGCCTCGGTCTGGAGGTGGCCAAGGACCAGGCGACAATCGAGGCGCTGGCGGACGCTCTGCCGCTCTTGATGGAGGGATCACCGGCCTGCCAGCCAGGCCTGCTGCTCGACGCGAAACGCTTGAACGAGATCGTCGCTCCGGATGCCTGTGGGCTGCTGTTGAGTTGGCTAAGTGATCCCGCCGGCTTCCAGCAGGGCCGTTCCGCCGCCGAGTGGAAGGCGTTCTGCCAGCAGTGCAAGGCGGACTACCGGTTTGATCCCGAGAAGGATGGCCCGCTCAGGGCCGCGCGAATGCTCGCGGAGCGTGGAAAAACTTGGAACGAAGCGTGGCGGCGATATGCGGAGTCGCCGGTTAATTATCCCGGCATACCCGAATGGCTGAAACGCGCCGCGCCCAAAAGCCCAACGATGTTCGACTCCGCCGAGGTCTGGCCGCACCTGAACGAGCGGGACGAGCGGCAATTGCAATCGGCGCTGGAGTCCTTGGTGGATCGACCGCCAGATGAAGTCGGCCGCCGTCTCGCCGAATTGGAAAGCCAGCATGGCGCGCGACGGAGCCATCCGTGGCAGAAGCTGGGCCTCAGCCCGCTGGCGACCGCACTCAAGCCGCTGGCCGAGCTGGCCAGGCTGTGTCAGCTCTCGCCCGGCGCGCCCACGCCTGCGGAGTTCGCCGAGGATTACGCCCGCGACGGCTGGCGCGTGGACGCCGCCGCGCTGGCAACGATGGCAGCGTGCGGATCGCTGGAGCAGCACGGGGCCGTGCTGGGCACCGTGCGGGCCGTTTATCTGCCGTGGCTCGAAAGCACCGCGCGGCACCTGCAACAACTCCTTCAGGCCAACGGGCAATCGGTCGCCAAGCGAACTGGTCCCATCGCGGCGAAGTCTGGACGACTGGTGTTGTTTGCGGACGGGTTGCGGATGGATGTCGCCCGGCGGCTGGCCGAACAGCTCGCGGTCGCGGGAATGGAAACGACCCACGACTGGGAGTGGTCAGCCATTCCATCGGTCACCGCCACCGCCAAGCCGGCCGCATCACCGATCGCTGATGCGCTGCGAGGAGATGAGGCGGGTGGCGAGTTCGCCGCGCGGCTGATTGCCACGGGGCAGGTGTTGACGCCGGACCGTTTTGCGGCGGCCCTGAAAGAGCGTGGGTGGCAGGTTCTCAGCCCGGACGAAACGGGCGACGCGTCAGGCGCGGCCTGGACGGAGGCAGGTGCCCTCGACAAGCGAGGTCATGCCGAGGGGTGGAAGCTGGCGCGCAGCGTTGAGAGTGAGGTGCGTGATTTGGTCAGCCGGATTGGTTCGCTGCTCAAGGCCGGTTGGATCGAAGTGGTGGTGGTGACGGATCACGGCTGGTTGCTGGTGCCCAATGATCTGCCGAAGGTGGAACTGAAGGGGTTTCTGACCGAAACGCGGTGGACTCGCTGCGCCGCGTTGAAGGCCGGCGCGCAAACCGATGCGCTCTCATTCAAATGGCACTGGAACCACGCCGTCTTGATGGCCAGCCCGCCAGGTGCGGGCAGTTTTCGCGGGGGGATCGAGTATTCCCATGGCGGCGTTTCGCTACAGGAAATGGTGATTCCCGTGTTGCATGTAAAGTCGGCGCGACCGGCCGGCGGCCCGGCCCGGCTGCGGGAGGCGCAGTGGAAAAACGCGACCTGTCGTGTGGCGGTCGCCGGACCGTGTGCCGGCGTGCGCGTGGACGTGCGCACGCGAGCCGCCGATCCCGCCACTTCCGTGCTCACCGACCGGCAGGCCCGCGAAGTGACCGCCGAGGGCAAGGTGACTGTGTTTCTGGAGGATGACACAAGCATCGGGCAGAAGGCGGAGATCGTTTTGCTGGATGCCTCGGGGCAGGTGACCGATTCGCTGCCCACCCTGCTTGGAGAATGAAATTATGAAGCAACTCGACCCCGTGGATGAGATCGCCACCAAGGCCTTTGAAGGCTATGTGGTGCGCAAGGACTTGGTCCGCAAATTCAAAGGCCAGTATCCCGTGCCCACCTATGTGGCGGAATTTCTGCTGGGCCGCTACTGCGCCGCGGTGGAGGACGAGGAAATCGCCGAGGGCCTGAAGATTGTGGAACGGCAGTTGGGCGAGAAGACGGTACGGGCGGGCGAGCACGAACTCTTCAAGGCGCGCGCCAAGGAGAAGGGACACGTTAAACTGATCGACATCATCACCGCCCGCCTCGATGCGGCCACGGATTCCTTTCTCGCCACCCTGCCCAGCCTGCAATTGAAGGATGTGCGCATCGCCCCCGCACTCGTTCATGCCAACGAGCGCAT
>BJHT01000548.1 GCA_014193395.1 Verrucomicrobiota bacterium | reverse complement strand
TTGCGAACGGGCGCCTCAGCAAACCCACATGGTAGCGCGGGTTTCATCCACATTTGGCTACCCATAAAAACGCACATACTCGGTGTCGGGGACGCAGATGCCCTTTTTCCGTAACCAAGTCGCCGAAATCCAAGCACTTACGCGAACTTTCGCAACACCCTCTAATATTGGTTCTTGGTCCCATTTGTTCCTTCCCTTGAGCTTTGAGCTTTATCCTTTGAGCTTATTCCCGCTCCGCCCTCGCCGCCGGGTCCTATCCCACCACCCCTTCGCAATTTGCCCGAATTACGCATTGCTCTCCGCCGCGCGCCTCCGTTAGCTTCCGCTCAAACCACAATTATGTACTTTGGTGCCGACTATTATCCCGGCCACTGGGTCTTCCCCTACGATGGCTCGGCCGAACAACCCGAGGCCCGCTGGGAGGATGACGCCCGGCTCATGGCCGCCGCGGGCATGAACGTCGTCCGCATGGGCGAGTATTCCTGGGGGCTGTGCGAACGGGAGGAGGGTAAGTTCGATTTCACCTGGCTGCGCCGGGCGATGGATGTGCTTGGCCGGCACGGACTGAAGATCGTGCTCGGCACCCCGACCGCCGCGCCGCCGCTGTGGCTGGCCCGGAAGCATCCTGAAATTCTCCCGATAGACGAACGCGGCTTGCGCCAGCGCGAAGGCACCAGCCACGCCTATTGCCTGAACAGCGACATCTACTGGGATTATTGCCGGAAGGTAGTCACCGCCATGGCGGGCGCGCTGGGCAACCATCCCGACCTCATCGCCTGGCAGGTGGATGACAAGGTGGGCCGCGGCAGCACCGAGTATTCCTTCAATCCCGAAACCCGCCGCGACTGGCACGCCTGGCTAAAGGCCAAATACGGCACCCTCGAGGAATTGAACACCGCCTTGGGAACCTCCTTCCGCGGACAGGTGGTGGCCGCGTGGAACGAGATGCCCATGCCGATGGCCACACCAGGCACCCACAACCCCGCCCTGTTGCTCGACTGGCGGCGCTTCGCCAGCGACACCTGCATCGCCTTTGTGCGGATGCAGGCGGACCTGCTCCGCAACCTTTGTCCCACGCTCCCGGTCACCACCAACCTCCGCCCCTTCGCCGCACACTTCGATTATTCCGACCTGGCCGACAGCTTGGATTTCGTCGCGCTCGACACCGACGAGGATGCCAAAAACCGCCCCGCCGAACGAGCGTGTCTCATTGACTTCGCCCGGTCGTTGAAAAAAAGCGGCCAGCGCACGCCCGACGGGGACGAAGGTTTCTGGGCCATCGAACAAAAGGTGGGACGGATCAACTAGGGCGAGGCCAGCGCGCTCTACCGGCCCGGCGTCGTCCGGCTGCTCTGCTATCAATTGATCTCGCGCGGAGCCAGTGGTCTTCTCTGTCAATATTGGCGTCCGCCGCGCATCGGCACCGACCAGTTCGATGGCGGGGTGCTGCCCCACAGTGGCAAGACCACCCAGCGGATGTATAAGGAAATCCGGCAGTTGGGCAATGAACTGACCAAGCTGGCACCGCTCCTGGCCGGCAGCAAAGTCGTGGCCGACGCCTGCATCCTCCACAGTCAGCCGAGCGAATGGTCCGCCGACCAGCCGCACCGCCCCAATCCGCGGTTTCAGCCGCGCGACGTGCTGAACTATTTCTACCTCGCACTTCACAATCGCAACATCCTGGTCGATTTCGCCCGGCCCTCCGAGGATCTCTCTAGTTACAAACTGGTCATCGTCCCCGGCCTGCAGCTCCTCTCCGGTGCCGAGGTCGATGCCCTCAAACTTTACGTTCACAACGGCGGCATCCTGATCGCCACCTGTCACACCGGCCTGGTGGATGAATATCACATCGCCCCCACCACCGGCGTCCCCTATGACATGATCGACCTCTTCGGCATGGAAGTCGCCGAGTGGGATGCCATCCCCCCGACCGATGACAACCAACTGGCCGTGCGCACCACGATTCCCACCACTGCCAGCCATCCCGCGCGCCTGTGGTGTGACCTCATTGAAACTCACTCCGCCCAAGTGCTAGGCACTTATGGCCGGGATTTCTACGCCGGCACGGCGGCCATCACCATGAATGACTTCGGTGCCGGCAAGGCCATCTATGTCGGCACGGTCAGTCACCAATTCTTCTACAACGATCTCATCGCCTGGGCGCGCACACTCGCCGAGATCGCCCCGCACTTCCGCGTCCCCGACACCGTCGAACTGTGCATCCGCCACAAAGATGGGCAGCGCCTCCTTTTCCTGCTCAATCACGCCAACCTCGCCGTCCGTCTCCAGTTCTTCCACCCCGTGCATGACCACCTCACCGACGCCAAACTCAGCGGCGCCTACGATCTCCCCGCCCAAGGCGTGCTGGTGCTGACTGAACTGGCGCAGTGACCAGGTCAGCGAACCGCAGGCGCCCCGCCGCCCTCGTGGCAGCACCAAAACCAGAAGCCAGTCTTCACCACTAACCGGCACTAATAAAATGCCGAATCTGACTATAATTCCCCAGTCCTTCATAGTTCCCTCCCATTAGTGCCAGTTAGTGCCGGTTAGTGGTTTTGAACTCCGCCCCCCGCGCCACCACCACTTTAGCTTTCCTCGACATCCCTCCGCCCCCTCCGCTAACCTCCCCTTCATGGTCAACGCCGCCGCCCCTGCCATCCGCAAACCGCTCGCGCCCGCCCGCGCCGCCTCCATTCCCACCATCGACCAGATCATGGTCGAGGAACGCGCCGCCGCCTTCACCAAACGCAGCATCAAAAACGCCGCCAAACTCACCGGCCTCAAGCTCGCCGTGGCCATGATGGACCTCACCACCCTCGAGGGCAAAGACACCCCCGGCAAAGTCGCCTATCTCTGCCAGAAAGCCCTCCACCCCGCCGCGCCCCAATACGACGTTCCCCCCTGCGGCGCCGTCTGCGTCTATCCCAGCATGGTCCGCCACGCCCGCAAGCACCTCGGCCCCGATTCCCCCGTCCACGTCGCCTCCGTCGCCACCGGTTTCCCCAGCGGCCAATACCCGCTCCGCACCCGCCTCGAGGAAGTCCGCCGCGCCGTCGCCGACGGAGCCGACGAGATCGACATGGTCATCGACCGCGGCGCGTTCCTCGCCGGCCATCACGCCCGCGTCTCCGATGAAATCGCCGCCGTGAAAACCGCGTGCGGCCCCGCCCATCTCAAGGTCATCCTCGAAACCGGCGAACTCGTCACCTACGACAACGTCCGCCGCGCCAGCCAGCTCGCCATGGACGCCGGCGCGGACTTCATCAAAACCAGCACCGGCAAAGTCACCCCCGCCGCCACCATGCCCGTCACCCTCGTCATGCTCGAAGCCATCCGCGACCACTTCTACGCCACCGG
>BJHT01000547.1 GCA_014193395.1 Verrucomicrobiota bacterium | reverse complement strand
GTTCAAGCCTGGCGATCATCCAAGCCCGCGCGTCCGCCCGATACAGCCTGGAGGAGCGGCACGACGAGATTTACAAGACGATGGCTCGTCAGGTATCCGGCCTGGGACGCACACGGAGATCGCTTGGCGTGACGCTCGCCGAGATCCAAAACACGTTGCCCGCCTCCACGGTGTTAGTGGAGTGCATCCGCTACAACCATTATCTGGGCCAAGGGAAATCTGAACCACGTTATGGCGTTGCCTTGATCGGAGGGGTCGGAACCAGCTTCAAAGGCACGACGCCGGGCGAACCAGCCTGGGTGCCTCTGGGTCCGGGACAGGTTATCGAGCAAACCGTGCGGGCTTACAAAGCGGCGATGCGCAGTGGGCGAAAAGGGGATGAGGCGATCCTGCCAACGCTCTACTCCCAGTTGATGGATCCCATTAAACAGAAACTGCCAGAGGACGCGCAGACCCTGATCTTCGCGCCGGACGCGGAACTCAACTTTCTAAACTTTAGCACCTTGGTTTCCGGCGCTGACAGGTTCCTGGGCGAGGACTACACGGTGAAACACGTCGCCAGCGGCCGCGATTTGTTGTTCGGAAATCAAACCAAGCCAGCCATCCGATCGTTGGTGGCCTTTGCAAATCCAGCTTTCTCGCTGGTGGCTGTTCCCGGCGTGTCCAAGCCAGCGACAGGACTGACCAGCAGGGTGACCGGAGTTACTCGCGGGGACATTGCGGGGTTGGATTTCCAGCCCCTGCCGGGAACGGAAGCCGAGGCCCAGTATTTGAGAACCAACGCTGCGGGTTGGCATTTGGCAGGCAGCATCTATGTGGGCCAGGCGGCGACTGAACTCGAAGTCCAACGACTGCGATCCCCCGGCATTCTGCACCTCGCCACTCACGGCTTTCTCCTGCCAGAAACCGCCGGCAACACACCTACCATTCAAAGAACTCTGCTCGAAGACAGCCGGAGGCGCACGGTGGCAGATAATCCCATGCTGCGCGGTGGACTCGCGCTGGCAGGCGCCCAAACCACGCTCGACGCCTGGAAACGGGGAGAAGTGCCGCCGCGCGAGAACGACGGCATTCTGACGGCCCAGGAAGTCGGCTCCTTGAACCTGACTGACACCTGGCTGGTCGTGTTGTCAGCGTGCGATACCGGCATCGGCGAGGCCCGGAGTGGTGAAGGCGTGCTGGGGTTGCGACGCGGATTTGTCCAGGCCGGGGCGCAGAACTTGTTGATGACGCTGTGGCCGATCTCCGACCGGTGGACGGTTGACATCATGAAGGCGTTCTACGAGAAGGCGATGGCGACCGGCGATGCCCCGCAGGCGATGGCAGAGGTGCAGGCAGAGTGGCTGGCCAGGTTGCGGAAGGAGAAGGGGGTTTTGCTCGCCGCCCGGCTGGCAGGCCCGTTTGTCCTGAGCACCCGGGGCCGGCAGCCGGGGAGATGAACGAGGCGGCCGCCGATGCCAATCACCGCGCGATCGAGCCTTGCGTGCCACGCTTGGCGGCGGAACCCGCTTGAAGATGGCTGCCGGTAGTGAAACATTACCGCCATGCGCGATGTTGAAACGATGACGGTGACGGTCAAAGGGCAGGGCCAGTTCCCGAAGGAATGGCGTGACCTGGCCGGTCTGCAGAAGGGCGGGCCGGTGCGGGTGACGGCCTTGAACGATCCCGACCACAGCCTGTTGATCACGCCCATCCGGAAGGCCCGGCGGACTTCCAAGGGACTGGCGAAATTTCTGTTGTCGTGTCCCGTTCCGTTGACGGCTCCCGAGCGTCATCTCCTGCCCTCCAAATGAAGTGGCTGCTCGACACCGAGATTGTCTCCGCCCTCTCCAAGCCGACTCGGCCTCCGGCGCTCGTCGCGTGGCTGAACAAGCACGCGGACGAGGCGGCGCTCAGCGTGGTCACGCTTGGAGAGCTGTCCTACGGGTTGCGCACGGCGGGCAACGAGATCGCCCGGCGCAGTCTGGAGGAGTGGCTGAGCCAGCTACGCCGGCAGTTTTCCGACGCCGTTCTCGGCATCGACGAAGGCACGATCATCGAGTGGAAGACGCTGCTCGCGGAGCTGAAAGCAAAAAACCGCACCATCCCTTGCGAGGACAGCCTGATCGCGGCCATCGCCCGACAGCACGATCTGACCGTCGTGTTCATCAAGGACAAGCACTTCGCCCATACGGGTGCCAGGCTGCTGCAATTGTAGAACCTCGCCCCGTTGTCGCCGGGCTTGGTCCCGCCCCAGCCGACCGGAGGCTGGTAGCATCATGGGCTCGGTTTCAACAGCCCGCATCCGCCGATGCGGGATCCGCTTTTGTCCCTGTACCCTCCCGCAGCAAAGGGGCAGCCGCCCCGCCGTTTTACCGACAGGACGGCTGCCGATTGGACATTATCCCACTCCAACGACCTCGAACTTCTTCATGGCCTGGTCACAGGCGTGCCGGTCAAAACGCACCACGCGTCCGACCCTCACGTAGGGCACGGCCCGGCGACGCATGTAATTCGTCACCGTGCGAATGCTGATCGAGTAATGTTGGGCAAGATCCGCTTTGGTAAGCCAGCGGCTTGGCGTTGCATCTTCGGGCATGTTGTAGCCGTTTTAATGTCTGCCTCACCTATCGTAGGTTTATCGCAGCATTTGTCGCCCGACGCCCACCGAGAGCGCCGACACTTCATTATCGAGAACCGCGGCGGGATTCTTACAAGAATCGGTTCAATGGCTTTCCTGACCTCGGAAAACTTGCATTCGGAACGATGGTAAAAGGCGGGCTTTCGACGGGAACTTTGCGTGACGTTTGCGTGACGCTTTGGAGGTCCTTCCTTGCCATACTGTGCCTTTTGGTGCCGCTGAGGCTGTTTCTGTAACCTGCTAATGTGTAGCAACTTGCTTAATATCAACAGATTGAGAGAATGCGATGAACTGGTTTCGTAAACCGTAGGTCGTCGGTTCAATCCCGACCATTGGCTCCACTTCACAGACAAGGGGTTGCCCCGGTTTCCGTCCGCTGTTTTCCGCTTTCGGAATGGAGAAGTGCAACACCTTTGCAACAGTTCACGCCTGCCGTTGTCAGCACCACGAAGGCGCGCACGAAGTCGAGATTGTTGGTGCAATTGAACCCTGTGAAAACGAACCAACTACCCCCCCCGTGCATCCGGGCGAAATCCTCCGGCACGATTTCATGGCTCCGCTGGGCTTGACCCAAAACGCCCTCGCCAAGGCCATTGGCGTGACCCCGATGCGCGTGAGTGAGATTGTGTGAGGTGCTCTATCTTTCTGGACCAAGAACCTACAGAATCAAAAAATCATGAAACTAGCACCACGCAAGCGCTACACCCCCGAGTTCAAAACCCAAGCCGTCGAGCTGCTGACCACCGGCAAGCCGG
>BJHT01000546.1 GCA_014193395.1 Verrucomicrobiota bacterium | reverse complement strand
ATTTATCTCAGCGGATGTGGAACTGCGGCCTGCTAGCATTCTGTCCTTGGGACAATATCAGGGGAGCGGACGACGACGGTGATTTGGTTCACCGGGCGGGTGTGGCGGATTTGAAACAGTTCGCTCGGTGGTGGGGGTGGTGGCGGATTGGGCGGTGTGTAGATACTGGTGGGCAATGAAAAAGGCGGGCAGTCTTGCGACTGCCCGCCTCGGGTTTACGCGTCAGGCCGGACTAAGGCGCAATGGCGTAATCAATGAGCTTGAGGCAGCCGAAGCGTTCGCCCGGGATGAGCGGGGAGGTGCAGGAGGTGTCCAGTTGGATGCGTTCGATGAGCACGCCGCCGCAGTAAATGTAGGCGTAGGTCTTGTCGCCGAAGCCGCTGACCTTGCGCTTTTTGGATTTCGTAAACACGGTGCCGGCGCGGACGACAAAGGTCTGGTCGCGATGGACGTCGCTGGCGAAGAAGCCGGTGAGGCAGGGCGTGGCGCTGGAGGCGATCACGATTTTGATGGTTCCGCCGGCGCAGGTGCCGAGGTCGGTGCAGTTATATTTGGTGCCCCGGGTCTGCGAGTTTGCCGCCGTGCTGCAGTTGCCGCCGACGAACTGGAAGGTCATCTGGGTGGGCTTGCCGACGGTGCGGCAGTTGCCGGTCTGCACGACTCGCGGCAACTGGCAGATGCGCTGGCCCAGATCGTTTTCCAGGCGGATGACCTTGAACATGCCAATGACTTGGCCGGTTTGCACGCCGCTGAGGCAGCTCAGGTCGAGGCGCGTGTTGACGTTCGCGCCGACAAAGACCGTCAGGCCCGAGACGATCCCTTTTTTGCTGCCCGTCTTGGTGGTTTTGCTGCTGGGCTTCGTGGACTTGCTGCCGGACTTGGCGGCGGTGTCGGTGGTCGTTGTGACCGCCTTGCTGCTGGTTTTCGTGCCCTTGCTACCGGTCTTGGGCGCCGGAATCCGCGGAGCATCAATGGTGAAAGTCGTGCAGGGAGCGACCGAACCCACGAAGAGCGGCGTCGCGACGGGCGTGGCGTTGCACTTGGAACCGACCTTGTGACCGGCCAGATGGCCCGGTTTGCCGAACAGGCTGCAGTTATCCGCCGTGGCCTTGGAGCCGAGCTTCACCTTCTTGCTGGTGGTCTTGGTGGCGGCACCCCAGACGGTGATGACCTGGGTGCTAGTGCCCAGATATTGGAGGACAACCTTGGAAACACCCGTGGTGCAGGGCACGCAGGCGCAGGGCATGTCAACGCACAAGGCGACCCAGCCCACGCGGGGATCGGACGGGTCGGTGACGATGCTGTTGCAGACGGTGGCGTTGTCCACGATCTGGATGCAGCCGTCGGGGGCGGTGATTTGCAGGTAGAGATTCCGGTTCTGTCCGGCGGCGGTCCAGAGGACAAAGTCACCGTTCCCATCGGTCACCGTGCTCAGGAGCGAGGTGCAGGTCCGGACGTCGAAGGCTTCAACGGTCACACCTTTGGTGAGTTTGCCGTCGAGTTTAATGCAGCCTTGGACGTCGAGCGCCTGGGCGGATGGAGTTGAGAGACCCAGGGCCACGGCGCCAAACAGGACGCCGAACAGAGGGGCGCGGAGTTTTTCCAGACAACGGGTGTACTTCATAATTGCCGAGTGATGGTTTTGAGTTTTTTCGCGGAATTCCCCTTTGGAATCCCGCCGAAAGTAGCACCGTCTTTCGATTCGTCAAAAAATTTGGGACGAATTGTTTTTCCGCGGGGACCAGTTGCTGTGATTTTGCGGTGACGGAGAGGAATGGCGTCAATCCGCGCGGGCCAGTGGCGCGGGGGAGCGCAGGGTCTGGGGTCTGGGGAGGGCAAGGAGACAGGGAACAGGGAACAGGGGGCAGGAGGCAGGGGACAGAGGTCAGGAGCCGAGAGTCAGGGGACAGAGGTCAGGAGCCGAGAGTCAGGGGGCAGATGTCACGGGCCGCCAGCACTTTGGCAAACGGAGGTTGGGGCGGGCGGGCGAGTGATTTTGAAGCCCCGGAATTGGGCAAAGGAATGGAGGCAAAGGAATGGGGAATGGAATGATCAGCTGTGTTCTGGTTTTTCCGTTCCCATTCCTTTGCCTCCATTCCTTTGCCTGCTCCTCTGCCATTTCCTCTGCGGCTTCTCGATTTCTGCGGTGTTTTGATTTGCGATTTGAAAGCGCGGGAGACGGGGCGGAGTGGTCGGTGAGTTTGGGAGCGGAAGCTAAACACCGCAGAGATGGGAAGGGGCGCAGAGGGGAAGCGGTTGGATGTCGCGCCCGGTTTGGGTGGGCATCCAAGTGCGCGGCGCGATAGTCTCGCGGGATGAAACGGCTGTGTGTGTTTTGTGGTTCGAGTGCAGGGCATGATCCGGTGTTTGCCGCGGCGGCGCGCGAGCTGGGCGCGGCCATCGCGCGGAAGCGCTGGGGTTTGGTGTATGGCGCGGGGAACGTGGGCTTGATGGGCGTGCTCGCCGATGCGGTGCTGGCGGCGGAGGGCGAGGTGATCGGCGTGATTCCCGAGGCGCTGGTGGCGAAGGAACTGGCGCATCGCGGGCTGTCGGAGCTGCACATCGTCGCGTCGATGCACGAGCGCAAGGCGTTGATGGCGGAGCTGGCGGACGGCTTTGTCGCGATGCCGGGCGGGTTCGGGACGCTGGATGAGTTTTGCGAAATCCTCACCTGGGCGCAGTTGGGGCTGCATCGGAAGCCGTGCGGATTGCTGAATGTGGCGGGTTATTTCGATCCGTTGCTGCAACAGGTCGAGCGCGCGGTGGCGGGTGGGTTCGTGCGCGCCGAGCACCAGGGTTTGTTCGTGGTGGAAACGGAGCCGATGAAGCTGCTGCAACGGCTGGTGAAATTCACGCCGCCGAAAGTCGAGAAGTGGATTCGCGCGGAGGAGACGTAGGGAGTTGGGATGGCCGCAAAGAAGATGGGAACGGGATTTCGGAGGAACCGGCTGATCTCACTCGATGGATGAGCGAAAGCGAAAATGAAAACAGGCGCGGAAGGGTGATCCGCGCCCGTTCGTAATTAGCGAGACGACTATTCTGTTTGCCGGTCAGGCATCCAGCTTGGTCCACGCCGCATTCGCCTTCGATGACTTCACGACGGCTTCGATGAACGCCATGCCGCGAACGCCGTCCTCGATTTTCGGGAAGTCGTTGGCGAGGTCGGTCTTGGCGAGCTTGCGCTTCTCGGCGCGGGCGCGGATGGCGTTGGCGAAGTTTTTGTAAATGTTCGCGAAGGCTTCGAGATAGCCCTCGGGATGTGCGGGCGGGGTGCGGCCGGCGGCTTTGGCGGCGTCGCAGAGGTAGCCGTTGGCGGCGCGATAAACCTGCATGGGCTGGTCGAGCCATTTCACCAGCAGGGTGTTGGGTTCCTTCTGGTGCCACTCGAGG
>BJHT01000545.1 GCA_014193395.1 Verrucomicrobiota bacterium | reverse complement strand
CCCAGGCCCCGCCGCGTAAGAGTCCGCGTTCGTCGCCCGGGGTTGTCTGAATCTGATTCCGTTCTTTCGGGAGGGCCGAGTAAGGGCTGATGACGTCCTCGACCCATTCCCAGACGTTGCCATGCATGTCATAAATGCCGAAGGCATTGGGCTTGAACTGCCCTCCCGACGCCGCAAAGACATGGCCGTCCTTCCCGTTGATCGTGTTCGCCTTTGGGAACTTGTCCCGCCAAGTCCCGTCCTGCACGTTGGCATACTCGACCAGTTTTTCATCATCATCGCCGAAGCTGAACCGGCTGGTGCTCCCGGCCCGGCAGGCGAACTCCCACTCCGCCTCGCCGGGCAGCCGGACCTCGCGCAGGCGGACCTTGCCGTCCCCTTTTTTCGAGAGCCATGCGCAGAACTTCCTGGCATCGGTCCGGGTGACGTTCGTCACCGGATGCAGTTCCCCCGCGCCGGGAGCCCCCGTGTTCTGCCAGTTGTATTTCTTGAGCCGCCCTTCAAACTTTTGCAGCTCTTCGTTCCAGCCATATCCGCCCTCGGCCGGCTCGGCCTCCGTCGTGTAGCCGGTTTCCTCGACAAAGCGGCGGAACTGCGCGCGATTGATCTCCAATTGGCCGATGTAAAAATCGTCAGTGAAGGTAATCTTGGTTTGCGTTTCATCGCTGTGCGAAGGCCGGCCGCCGTTGTAGTATTTCTTCGACACCTCCGCCTGCTCTTCCGGGGACGAGCCAATCATGAAGGACTTCCCCTTCGCCGATACCTTCACGAGTTTCAATTCCACTCCCTTGCCCAGATCGTAAACGAGGTACTCGAACTCCTTGTTGAGCTTGGGATCCTGGGCATTCACAATGCGCGGGTTTGCATCGGCGGCGATGGCGACGCCTCCCAAGGCGGCCAGCACGCAGGAGCCAAGAATCCGCGGAACAGCATGCAAACGTCGGGGCATCCCGAAGTTCCCGCCGGTCCGGACTTTCATGAACTTCCCCGTGCATCCGCCGGTGCGCCCGCTCGCGGCGGGAGTGCCGGCTTCGGGACGTGGGGCGGGTTGAGGGGCGAAAAAAGCCGCGATCCCGCGGATGAAGGTGCGGGCGAAACGCAACCCGGTGGATTTTGCGGGGCAAACTTTGACTGGAGAGATACTCATGGATTCACTTGGGTTCATTCCGGAGCATGTCGATAGGCTCCGCATTGCCAAGCATTTTCCCTGTCGGGCGCTGCGCAAAACTGGAAAAGATGTTGGAGCAAAACCGGACCGGGGTTCAGAGGGAGTAATGGGCGAGGACGGTGGGCCATGCGAAGGCAGGCGGTGAGGGCGGGTGAGGGATGACCCAGAACTGGCGTTCGGGATGGAGGATGATGGTGAGGGATTTGAGGCGGGTGGGAGCGACGGGCCAGCGGCGACCGAGCAGTTCGATGGAGTGGTCATTCGAGCAGCGGCGCTGGAGATGGATGGCGAAGTGGAGGTCGCAGAGCGCGGAGGGCGGGACCGGCTGGAGCTTGGAGCGTTTCTCATCGAGGGCGGACTGCCAGGCGGTGTCCGGGCAGAGGCCGGTGGTGCGGCAGCGGTGGTGCGCGTTGTGCCACGCGATCTGTTCTGCGAGCAGGGCGTTGGCCGGCTCGAAATCAGCAATGGCGGCGGCGCTGAGCAGCGAGACGAGGCGGTTTTGGAAAGTGCCGAAGCGGCGCTCGATCTTGCCCTTGGCCTGCGGGTCGGGCGCGACGCGGTGGGCGATGCCCAGGCCCAGGAGCGCGCGCTGGAACTGGGAGCGCACATCGTCGGGGCCGGTGTGGGGGACGGCGCCGAAGAGCGAGAGGCCGTCGGTGTAATAGGCGCGCGGAGCGCCGTGGGCGGTGATGGCGGCGCGCGCGCAGGCGAAGTGCGCCCAAGTCGTTTCGCTGGGCACAAAGCAGCCGGCGACGATCTTGCGCGAATGGTCGTCGAGGGTGAGCAGGAGGATCGGCTTGCTCGGAGCCGGCCACCAGTCGTGAGGCGAGGAGTCGTGCTGCCAGAGCTCACCGATGGAGCCGGCCTGCCAGCGGCGGCGGGGTTTTGGGCCGGGCTTGGGCTTGGGCGCGGCCAGCTCTGGAAGATGCACGCGGCACCACGCGGCCACGGCGGCGCGCGAGCGATGGAAATCAAAACGGCGTGCGAGTTCATCGGCGAGCAGGGCGAAATTGAGCGGACGGCAGTGCGGAAGGAACTCGCGGGCGAACCCGGCAGCCTGCGGCGGCCAGGGCGCGGCGTGATCGCCGCCGCTGGGCAGCGGGCTGAAAGCGGAGGGATCGGTCAGCCAGCGGTGCCGCAGCGCGTAGAGCTGGGAGCGGCAGATTTCCAAGCGTGAGGAGGCGGAGCGGACGTCGCAACGGCCCGCATTGAAGTCGGCGAGCACGGAGGCGATGAAGGCGGATGGCAGGCGGTGGCAGAGTTGCTTTTCATCAGCGCAGCGGACACGGCCTTCCGCCCCGCGGAAAGCAGCGCGAACGTGCAGGCGAGGGATTTCGCATCCGATTTTGGGGCTCGGCGCTGCCCTTCGCTACGCTCAGGGCAGCGCCGAGCCCCAAAATCGGACATCCTCACCGCCAGTCACAATCTGTCCGGTTTTGCTCCAACATTTATGTCCAGTTTTGCTCCAACCCCGACAGCTGGCCGTCGCAGACTCAAAATCAAACAGGCGCAGTCTTCTCGCCGTGTCAGCGCGCGTCGCGGAAGACAGGACCGGGCTGCGGAGCGGGCGTGGGCGGCGAGAACAGATCGCGCCAGAAGCCCGACCCTGGTGCCGCGGATGAGTCGTCCGACGCGGTGATGACTGCCTTGGCGAGGAGTGCGATGAGCACGCACGAGGCGATGACGATGAGGAGCTTCCACGCGAGCATGGCGGGGCGGCGGCCGTTGGGTCGCCAACAGCGTGGACAGGCCGGGCGGGTCCAACTATAATTGGTCGAACAATGAGGACAGCGGATGTGCATGGAAAATTTCGAGAATAAGCGACCGGAGCCAAAGGCCGAACTGACGGAAAATCCGGAACCTGTGGCGTCCGAGCCGAGGCCGAAATGTAGTGCCCGTTCCGCACGACAAATACTCCGAGCCATCGGCCCTGAATTGTGATTCTCACCACCAAGGCCTGAATTTTCCATTCGCTTCTCTCAAGTTTCTATCTGAACGTTCATTTCATTGTCGAACATTTTCTATACACACGTAAGACACTCCGTGAGAGATGGTTCGTGCGTTGTCGCCAGCACGACCAAGGAATTTGCAACGCCTGCACAATCATTTGACAACCCGTGCCCCGAAACGGCGAAGATCCAAAGTCATGAACACTCCCCACCTCAAACTTCCGAATGGGCCTCGAACGGCCGCTCCGAAAAGGACAGGCCCCTGGCGCCGCTC
>BJHT01000544.1 GCA_014193395.1 Verrucomicrobiota bacterium | reverse complement strand
GACTCGTGGGGTTGATGTGCGTCCAGCGGCGATGGAGTAGGGAGGACGCCCGGTTGGTCCGGGATTTCCCGCAGATTCAGGGCGACCGCAGACTGGATTTTCGAGGTGTGACGGAGCGTGAGCGGATTATTCGGGGCACTATTTGGCGAGCTTTTCCTGTGCTGTACAGAGCGGACTCAGCCGGGGGGCGGATGGAGCAGGGGGGCGGTGCGGTGGAAAAACTGCTTCGAGTTTCGGCGGGCGGACGGTACGGTTTTGGCCACGAGCAATTCTGGTTTCGCGTTATGAACAAGCAGCAAAACGAGGGTGATTCATCCGCTGCGGCGGATGCGGGTGGCCGGGGACCGGCGGGCGAATCGTCCGCGTTCCAGGGCCGGTTGCCCGCGCTGGCGGGGTTGTGTTCGATGGCGGATGCGATGAAGCCGGGGCTGTCGATCGAGGCGTGTGTGACGCGGTTGAAAAGGTATCACTACAGCCTCAAGCGGCTGCATCAGATTTTCACGGCGCGGATCACGGCGGAGCCGCGGTTGGAGTTGAAGCACGGGTTCAGTCTGCACTCGCATTTGTGCGCTGAGCATGTGACGGCGCTGCGCAAACGAGTGGGCGAGATGCGCGAGCCGCCGCTGGGTTTGGAGGAAACGCCGGATGCAAACCTGGAGATTTTTTTCGACGAGATTTTGGGTGCGCCGACGACCGAGGAACTGGTGCTCGGGCTGTATGAAGTGGCGGTGCCGGCGTTGCAGGCGGCGCTGGAGCGGCATCTCGTGGACACCAATCCGCTGGTGGATCATCCGTCGGTGCGGGTGTGCCGGTTCGCGCTGCTGGAGCTGGCGGACGTGCGGAGGTTTGGGGACGCGGTGGTGGCGGCGCTGGTGGACGCGGCGTGCCGGGAGAGGGCAGGGGAGTGGCTGAGATTGCTCGGGGATTCTCTGGCGGCGGCGGGGGGGATGGATGGCGCGACGTCGCGGGTGGAGAAAACGCTGACGCGAAAATATTCGGCGCAGCCGTTCAAGTATGACGGCCGGCCGCGGCGGGATGCGCGGTTCCCGGACCCGTTCAACATGGGCGTGAACGCGGAGGTGTTTTTGTACGATCCGGCGATGCCGCCGGAGCCGAAGACGCTGATGATGTTTTACAAGCGCATCCGCGAGATCGATGTGCCGGAGATGATGGCAAGCATCATCGCGGAGACACCGGGGAAGCCGTGGGAGTATTACCGGGATATGACGCGGCAACTGTGGGACGAGGCGCGGCACGCGATAATGGGCGAGGTGGGGTTCGCGAATCTGGGGATCGATTGGTCGAAAGAAGTGATGGTGAATTTCACCTGGTCGCTGGCGCTGAACACGCAGTTGCAGCCGATCGAGCGGCACGCGGTGCTGTATTTCATCGAGCAGGGATTGATGCCGCGGACCGGGAAGCGCTTCGAGTGGGAGGTGGGTCAGCAGTCGGGGAATCCACTGGCGGCGTTGTTCCAGGACTACGACTGGGCGGACGAGGTGTTGCACGCGCGCATCGGGCGCGACTGGTATCTGCCGAATTTCACCGATCCGAAAACCGCGGTGAAATATGGAGACGAGTGCTGGAGCAAGGTGCTGATGAACTGGGCGAAGTGGCGCGACGACGGGCTGACGCAGCACCGCAATTGGTGGCCGGGATTGTATCGCGCGGCGTGCCGGACGTGGGGGCGTGAGGCGGACCCGAAAGTGCTGGCGTATGCGACGACGTATGCGGAGGTGCGGGCGGACTTGAAGAATCTGGTGGGCTCGGCGTGAGGGGGACGGGAGAGTGATGCGTGATGCGGGAGGCGGGAGGCGGGAGGCGGGAAGTGGGAGCGTGGTTCCGGAGGTGCCGGATCAGTGTCGGCCCGTCCATGACGGGCGTTTCCAAGTCGGTGAGTACGAGTTGGAGCTGGTTTCGGCGTTGCTGGAAAACCACGAGGTTCACGACTCCGTATCTGGCGGTCACGACTTGGTGCCCGAACATCTCCAACGTCTGCGTGGCGATGTTTCGGGTCCCGGCCTCATCGTCCACCACAGGTGCCATTGGCCTTTGCCTGCATTCGGTTGTCCTCCCCGCAATTGCGCGCTCCCTTGCGCTCCTCGCTCTTTCGCCACCTGGCAGGTTCTGCCAGCGAGGTTGATCTCGCCGTGTAGCGCTCAGAAAAAATTCCTTGGGAAATGTTTTGACGAATTCATCAGCTCCTCGGCGCTTGTCCGCTCGGCGGCGAAAACTCAGAAAAAAGGGCCACGACTCGGCGAAACAATTATCCCCCGCCGGTGCTCGTATTTCTCCCGGAACACCATCATGGGAGCTGAAGCCAGGTCGGTAAAATCGCGTGAGAATGCTTTTGGGTAACGGGGTTTGTCCGATTGGTTTTCAAAAAAAGGACGGCCGTTCGCCAATGTCTGCGAGTTCCTGCACCATCTCGGTGCGGGAATCCGGGGCACAACCCCACACCTCCGACTGCTGCTGGCGGCGAGACACCACCAGAAATCGCAGGCCGGGAGGCCTGCGGCGCCTGACCAACCCATCCCGCATTGTTGTTACCGCGTCAGCAGCCCCGGCATTTCGAGTTTGGCTATCTCCCGGATGATCGGAATTTCCTTAAACCGATTCCAGCATGGAAGAGGCGATCGAAATGACAGCGAGAGCAACTTCGCGCTGCGCCGGCCGCGGCCGGTCAAAGAGCATACGCCGGGTTATTTCCCGGTGCGATTGCTCCGCTTTCGGCCCCCAAGGCCGCGCATGCGGAACGAATGAGAATGGGTTTCCTCCCCGTGAACGCTGATTCCTACTCCGTGTTCCCTGATTCCTGCCCTCCGTCTTTCTCCCTCACGCTCGGGCCTGGGAAATCTTCCGCATACGACCGAGGATTTTGGCGAACTGTGGATGCTCCCAGAGTTTCTCGATGTCGCGGTCGGCAAGGAGCCATTCGGTGTCGTCGTAGCCGAGGTCCACGGCGCGGTTGAGGGCGGCGATGGCTTCGTCGCACAGGCCCGTGAGGCTGAGGCTGCAGGCGAGGTTGTAGTGGACGAGCGGGTCGCCGGGCAGCAAGGACGCGAGCTGATAATCCATGCGCAGACCATCTTCATAACGGCCGCGGCGGGTGTAGTCGTCGCCCAGAACTTGGAGCACCTCGATGTCGCGCAGGTCGCGCCGGGCGAGGCCCTCGAGGAAGGCAATCTCAATGTCGAGATCGCGTTGTTCGCGGGCGCTGAGGGCGATTGGTGGTTCGGAGTGGACGGGCATTGGTGGAAGCAATCTTTGGTGCCTAGGGTGATACGTCAAGGGCGCGATTTGGTTGAGCGATCACCGCGCCACGCGCTTTGGCTTGAGCTTCCCCGCTCCGAACCTTAAGAAAACGCGATGAAAAATTCCCCCGTCCGCGCC
>BJHT01000543.1 GCA_014193395.1 Verrucomicrobiota bacterium | reverse complement strand
TGCGGTCTGGTAGGGCGCGGTGTCCTCACCGCGCCGGTGGGGCGTCCGCACGGTCGGGCGGCGCGCTGGGGACAGACGCGCCCTACCGTCTCCCTCGCCTCCGTTGGGAACGGAGGAGAGGGTTGGGGAGAGGAGGCGCTCCGCACGGGTGACACGGTTCGCGTGGGTGGGGCACCCCTCTCCCCGTTCGTGCCTCACGGCGCGAGGGGGACGGACGCGCTACTTGTTCCGGTGGTTCCGGCACGGACTTTCGCAGCGATTGGTACTGGCTGACAGAGCCGCCGAAAGCCTTTCCTTCATTCTCTTCGCTCCGCTACCTCGCTGCGAGTAAGTGGCCCCGGTCCTTCGCCGCGAATCGTTCAACCACGGTTAGCATCGGGGCTGCGCCCGATGCTAACTTTTGTTGTTAGGCGTTGCGGATGTTGGGAAAAGACTCATGGAGTGAATGGCCGGAACGTAGAAACCGTGCGGTCCTCGGCTACAAAGAAGACTACAATGCCGAGACTGTCGATAGCGTGCGCGATGTCTGCGATGCGCTTCTGGTGGGCGAGATTTGCTGGAAGCGCGATGCCTCCCACACGTCCTTCGGTGGCCATCTTGGCGGCGCGGTAAAATGATTTGGCAACGTGGTCAAGCACTTGGGAGCCGTCGAAAGGCAAACCGTGCCGAAGGCTGCCTGTGCGTTTGCTGGTCTCACCCTTGGCTTCGATGTGGAGGTCGCGAATCGTGCCGGTGCCGTGAGCAACGATGTCGTCGCCGCGCTTGGTTGACGCGCACCGGCTGCTGATTGTGAAGCCGTGCTGCCGCAGATAGTCACACACAGCGTCGATAACCTGGTCCTCGTAGAGCATAAATTGTAGAGTGCGCGTAGCGACACCTAACGACCCAAGCTCAGCGACCCGGCCCACGAGACGCCACGCTTGCAACAGTAGCGCATGGCCGGGTCAGATGCAGCGCATGGTTAGCCGTCGTCCTCATAAGCCAAGAATCTGCTTTTTCTTCCGTCCGAAATCCTCCTCGGTGATAACGCCGTCATCTCGCAGCTTGGCAAGGGTCCGCAACTGATGGTCAAAACCGCTGGCGGCAACCGGCACAGGAATAGGAATCAAGGACGAAGTATCGGCTGAAGGCTGAACGACGCCGGTAAAAAGATGTGAGTTCGTGAGCACCTTATCGCGGATATAAAAATCAAACGCGATGAAAATGACACCAATGAAACCACCGAGCACGACGTTGACAATGCCGACGATGACCAACTGTGTGATGCTCTCGTAGGTCTTCGGAATGGTGGGATCTTGCTGACGGATGCGGTCAGGCAGCTTCCACCGCGTAATGCTCGCGATGATGTTCCAGACTCCGGCAATCGCTGTCCAGAGCATGCAAATCTGAATCACGCCGAGCACAAACCAAAAGATACACGAGAGCCGCTCGTAATCCGCAATGCGACGAATAAGGTGCTGCTCCTCGGTCTGCATAATCAGAGTCCGAGCAGCGCCTTCTTCTTTTGGGCAAACTCGTCTGCCGAAATAATCCCGTCCTCCTTCAGCTTGGCGAGTCGCCGTAGCTGCTGATCGAAGTCGTCTGAGTGTGAACCTGCGGCAACGAGAACTGGAAGCGGCGGCGCAGAAATACTGCCAGGCTGAAACTCTCTTTTGTAGCCGGGTCGCATACAGAGATACAGCGGGAATGCGAAAATCCAGAGAAGCAAACAGCAAATGGCCCCCCCAGCCGGACCCATGTCGGTCTGCACCTTTCCGGTCTGCGCCTTCTCGCCCGATTTTTTGATGCCGATGCTTTTCGCATCAAAGAACACCCAGATGCTTGTGCCGATTACGATGAGGAGGATGCCGATTACGATGAGTGGGTTTATCATTGTTGGTTTCCTTTTTGTTTTTGGTTTGTGTTTATCTTGCCGACAATGGCGCAAGGCTGACGACGCCTAACATGAATTTCTTCAAAGCCGGGTTTGGCCTAGTACGGCTGGGTTTGGCCTAGTACCGTTCATGCGGGCCGGATTTGGGCTTGTTTTCCCGGCTTTGGCACGCCGCACTTGGCCCAGCATGATTGGACTTTCTGCCGCTGCCTCACCGGCGTTTTGCGGCCAGGCCAGTCCGGTGGTCCCAACTGCCCGGCGGTCCGCGCGTCAGCCCCGCACGGTGAGATTCAATGCCTGGGAGAGCTGGCCGAAGGGTTTGTTCTGGTAGCGATACTGCACCTCGAGGTCCAAATCTCGGCGGTGCCGGGCGCGGGCAGCGGTTCCTCCACCACAAACCGGCGCGTGGGTTCACCAGTTCTTGGGTAGCTCGGGGAGGGTGGTTTTCAGGATGGTGCGGATGGTTTGTTTTTCGGTGGGGGGGAGGTAGGCGAAGTCTTGGTCGGGCTTGGTGGAGTTGAGGGCGCGGGCGAGGTTTTGGTAGATGCGGGTTTTCATTTCGGCGGGGAGGCCTTGGAAGACGAGGCTGTAGATCATGTAGCTGCAGCGGTGTTGGAAGAGGCGGGTGCGGAGGTCGAGGTCTTTGAGGGAGTGGCCGGCGGGGGTGGCGCGGCGGTTTTTGAGGAAGTCTTTTTTATAGGCGTCGTCGCCGGTGAAGCCGCCGGGGGGCAGGGGGGCTTCGTCGGCGAAGAGGAGGTAGCGGGTGAGGAGGCGGGCCTGGGTGTCGAGTTCGCGGGATTGTTCGGGGGTGAGCTGGCCGCCGCTGGTGTGGAGGTGGGTGCGGGCGCGGTAGGTGGCTTCGATGACGCGGTTGGCGAAGCCGGCCTGATGTTCGTGGATGAGCTGGGGGAGGATGTCACTGGTGGCGACGGGGTAGCGGGCGAAGGGGAAGCGTTGGCCGGGGAGGATGGGATTTTTCTGCAAGCCTTGCGGGGTGAAGCGGCCGATGAGGTTGGCCCAGTGGTTGGTGAAGGCGCCCTGGCCGGTGAGGTACCAGCCGCCGAAGCGGTCGGGGAGGGGGATGTCGTGGCCGGTCTGGTCGATGCGGTAGGCGTTGAGGCTGCCGCCGGTGGGTCCGGGGATGACGGATTTGATGAGGAGTCCGGGGACGCCGGCGGTGGCGTCGGCGGCGTGGCATTTCATGCAGCGGTCGGAGCGTTCGACGCGGATGGGGCGGGTGTCGCGGGGGAGGTCGAAGATATAAAAGATGCTGCCGAGTTCGGGGTCGAGGGAGACGATTTCGAGGCGTCCGCCGGGGATGTAGCCGAGGTAGATGTCTTCGTTGAAGTAGAGGGCGCGGGGGTTGGATGGAGTGATAAGGCTGAGCTGGAGGCTGGTGGTGGAGAAGACGAGCATCTGCGAGGTGGCGGGGATGTCGAGGGCGTGGAGGAGGCTGAGGAGGGCGGCTTTTTCGCTGGAGTGATCGAGGGGGAGCGCGCGGGATTCGAGGTCGGACTTGAGCAGGGTGAAGCGGTCTTTGAGCGGGCGG
>BJHT01000542.1 GCA_014193395.1 Verrucomicrobiota bacterium | reverse complement strand
CGCCGCGTTCCTCTTCATCCACACCAACCGCGTCTTCGAGCAGACCGGCGCGGCCGCGTTCGCCACGCGCATCCCCGCAACCGCGTGGCGCGAGGCCGAGCTGACCGCCGGCGTGCATCCCTTCGAGGTCCACCATGTCTGCGGCCCCGCCGCCAACCGCGCCAACTGCACGCTTTACCTCAAACGCGACACGGTGAACAAAAAGCTCGCCGCCGCCGCCGTGCCCGCCGCGATGTTCGCCCCGGCCGCGCGCGCCGAAGTCGCCGGCATCGAGGGCGCGAACGGCGCACCCGCGATGACCTTCGCGTGGGGCGTGGACGACACCCTCAGCACGCCCGGCCAGACGCTGCATCTCGTGCGCTTCGAGTCCCACGGCACCGCGCCCGACGCGGCGAAAATCCAGTGGGACTTCGGCGACGGCGCACGCGCCACGGGCCGTTCGCCGACGCACGTTTACTTCAAGCCCGGCGAATATCGCGTCACGCTCAATGCTGGCGCGGGGGCGCCGCCCGTCACGCAGCGCATCTACGTGTGGACCGTGCCGATTCCGACCAGCCCGCACTCGCTCGGGCGCGCCGTCGAGATTCTCTCCGCCAGCGACTGGAGCGGCTGGGACGCGCAACGCTTCAACTCGGCCTTCGACTTCCTGCTCGTCTCCGAACAACCGCACCGCTGGCCGCTCGTCGAGAAACTCGCGCGCCATCTCCTCGCGCAGCCCGGCCTTGATGTGAAGCGCCGCGTCGCATTGCAAACCACCTTGATGGAAGCCCTCGCCCGCCAGGGCCGCGGCACCGACGCGATGCAGCTCATGGAGGACGCGCTGCGGACCGCGGGCAAAGTCCCGACCCTCAAGGTCGCCGTGCTGCTCACCGGCGCGGATCTCCAGTGGAATTATCTGAAAGAATTCCAAAAAGCCGCGCAGCTCTACGAAAGCATCATCCAAGATCATCGCACCCTGAACCTCCCCGCCGTGCGCGAAGCCGCCATCCACTGGGGCGATCTCTACACGCAGTCCGGCGATCTCGTCGCCGCCGCCGAACGTTACCGCCTCGCGAAATCCCTCGGCGGCGAGCGCTTCGCCGCGACCGGCCAGAGCGAAGCCATCCAGCGCGGCGCGCTGCTGCGCATCACCGAACAGAAGCTCCGCACCGGCGACGTCCGCGGCACGCGACTGCTGCTGGAGCGCCTTGAACTCGAATTCCCCGAGCAAAAACTCGAGGGCCTCTACCGCTTCCTCCGCGCCGAGACCGACCGGTTTGCGGGCCGCTACGAGGACGCCATCCGCCATTACGAAGTGCTGCTCAAGCTCCGCCAGTGGGCGGGTTTCCGCGACCGCGCGCTGCACGGGCTGGCGGATTGCTCGCTGCGGCAGGAAGACTTCGCGACCGCGCAGGCGTGGCTGGAAAGGCTGCGCGACACCTTTCCCGAATACTTCGCCCAACAAAAACTCGCCCCCATTTTCAACGTCGTGAAAGCCCGCGCCGAACGCGCCGCCGCCGCGAAGACCAACGCCGTCGCCGCCGCCAGCACGACCTTCCGCGGCTTCACCACCGGCTTCGAACCCGACGAGCCGCAGCCTGCGGGCAACAGCGGCCGCACCGCGTTCCTTCCCATGCTCGGCATGGACGGCCCCACGGTCGCCTCCGGTGGCTTCACCTACCTCAAGGACCTGCGCAACGTGCAACCCGGCAGCACCTGCTGGGTCGAGTTCTGGTATCGCAAACAAGGCAACACCAGCCTCGAACCCTATCAATATTGCTACGTGAACGTATGGATGTTCGCCGGTGCCGACGGCCCCGCGACCAGCCCCACCGACCACTCCCTCTTCGCCCTCGACCGCGCCTCCTACGGTCAATGGCGCAAGGCCGGCATCCGCATCAAAACCCCGCTCGCCCCCGACGCCCTCCTCAAGCTCGAACTCATCAACTACACCGGCACCGTCCAAATCGACGGCCTGAAAATCCTCCCCGTCAGCGACCGCCAGAGCGACTCCCTCCGCAGCTTCATCGAGGCGGAGGAGGTGGAACAATGATACGCAACCCCGTCCAAAGATCTGAAGCTATGAACCGCAGAGACACGATGGACACAGAGTTTCTGCGCTGGTTGCCTTTCTCTGCGTCCATCGTGTCTCTGTGGTTCAATTCCCCTTTCCATCTTGTGACCAAACGCATTTTTCCGTTGTTCCTCACTTTCGCAGTTCTGATCCCCGTCACCCGGGCGGTCGCCAAGGAAATCCACTCCAACGGCCTCGGCGGCGGGCGTTGGAGCGAGGCCGCCACCTGGCACGGCGGCATGGTCCCCACTGCGGAAGACGACGCCGTCATCGCCGCGCGCGACACGGTGCTCTTCGACCGCGATGACATCGACCAGCCCACCTGCAAACAGTTGCTGCTCGATGCGAATTCCAACCTCGCATTTCAGGCCGGTCTCGGCCCGCGCACGCTCTCCGTCAACGGCCTCGTCGAAGCCTACGGCAGCATCAAGATGCACGCCCCCGGCCTCACGGACCGCATGGAGATTCGCCTCGTCGCCAAAGATTCCGCTGAGCGCGTTTTCAAGCTCCAGCGTGGCGCTTCATTATTTCTGGTGGGTCGTCCCAATCTCCCCGACGGCAGACGCAACGTCGCCATCGTCTCTCCCATTGCGCCGGGCGAGAAAAATCCGCCGCCCGCCGAGCTCACCGCCGTCGCGCGCACGATGGTGGATTTGCAGCACGCCCAGTTTGACAACGTGTCCGTCAGCATCACCGGCATCGACAACACCGGCGCGAAACCGAACGAACGCTGCAACGTGATCGGCAACCGCTTCACCGCATTCGGCCGCCTGAGCGTCGCCAACTGCGACACGCCCGCCATTGTGAAAAACGAGTTCCGCGCGCAGAAGGCCGCGATGGTCCGCCCGTCCGCGCTCTCCGTCAGCGTCTGCCAGCTCGCCGACGTCCGCGACAACCGCATCTTCGGCGCTTACGCCATCGGCATCGCCCTCAGCGCCGGCGAGTGCAGCGTGACCGGAAATCTCATCGAGGACTGCGGCACCGGCATCTCCTGGCACACCGGCAACGCGATGTTGAAACAAAACATCCTCCGCAATTGCCACACCGGCATGAGCCTCCGCACGCTCACCGGCAGCGCGGAAGACACGTTGATCGACCACGCCATCACCGCCGTTTCGCTCGCGGCCGCGAAGGTCCAGCTCACCAGCATCACCGTCACCAACGCTGTGACGAACAAGGTGCTGCACCTCGTCTCCAGCTCGCTCACGATGCTCAATTGCAACATCCGCCCCGAGCAGGTCGCGCTCACGCCCTCGTCCGCCAAGCCCAAGATCGTGCGCGGCGAAGAGCCGCTGGACGCGCTGGAATTCCTCGTGGTCGGTGTGAAAGGCAATCCCCCCTCCGGTGCTTACGTCGAGGTCGTCACCGCCAAT
>BJHT01000541.1 GCA_014193395.1 Verrucomicrobiota bacterium | reverse complement strand
TGCGCCGACGGCGACCAGACATGCTGCGTACACGACACTTCCTCGTTCAGGTTGCGGCGCCGCCCGCGATCTGCCCCCACTCCCTACACCACGCTCTTCCGATACTCCTCATTCGCCTCCACCGCCGCCACGATCTGCTTGATCCCCTCGTCCATGATCGCCACCGCCCGCGTGTAATGACTCATGTTCCCCCAATGCACGTAGTCGCAGTCCGTGTAATTCACCATCACCAGCCGCGGCCGCAGCTCCTTCAACGCCCGCACCGTCAGCTCCGTCAACAGCCGGTCCCCGCGCGGATTCACGAACCCCGTGTCCCCGTAATACTCGCGCCACCGCTCCCAAAACCCCTCGATCTCCCGCCCCTGCTGATCCTTCCCGCCCGTGCGATAATCCACCTTCTCCCACTTCTCGAGCGCCTTGCGCCGCTCCGCCAACTCCTTCTCGCCGAGCTTCCCCTCCTTCACCTGCCGCTCCAACAGAAACGCCTTGAACCGGTACAAACTCAGCACATTCGACCGGTAATCCACGCCGTAATGATGATGACTGCTGAAGCTCAAAAACTCCTCGTCCGGCCGGTCCTCACAATTAATCGTCAACGTCCGATGCGACGGCACCGCATACGCCTTGCGCAAATACTCAAACAACGTCGGCACCTTTGCCTCGAACCGGGCGCCCAGGAATTTGTTCCCGACATCCTTATACTTGTCGTACTTCCCCGTGATGATGAACAACGTCCCCTCCGCATGGCTCGTCTCCACGCCCTCGATTTGCGCGATCTCCATCCGCTTGAACAACGTCCCCCGCTTCACCAGTTCATGACACAAAAACGGGCTGTACGTCGTCCCCGCCTCGATGCTCTCCCGCCGCCGCACCCCGCCCAAGGCCACCGCGCCCGCGCCCGCCCCGAGACCTTTGATAAAATCCCGCCGCGCCACACCCGCCAACGTCGCCGCATCCATTTTCATAAAATCAAAACCCGTTGCCTGTCCCTCAAGACGCCCCGCACCCTCCTTGGCTTCCCGCCAAAAAGAAACCGCCGTTCGCCGCCCCGCCAACTCGTTAGGGACGCGTTGCGCGCGTCCATGACCTTCCCCTTCCCCCCATTCTTGACACGCGGTGCCACGCTGGCACCGTCCGCCACATGAAACAAACGCTGGCCGCAACGCGCCGCCGAATCACCGCCCGCGTTTCCGGGGGCATGCACGACACCCTCGAACAAGCGGCGGAGCTTCTAGGCGCAACCGTCAACCAATTCATCACCCAAACCGCGTACGCCGAAGCCCAGCGCGTGATTGAGCGCGAGTCCGTCATCCGCCTCTCACAGCGAGATGCGCGCACCATTCTCTCCCTGCTCGACAACCCGCCCGCCCCCAGTCCCGCCCTGAAACGCGCGGTCAAAGCGCATCGCAGCAACGTCCGTGCATATACTTGAACCCCTGGCCAAGTCCCACGACCGGGAGGGCTTCGACTGCGGCAGTCAACCGCTGAACTTGTTTCTCCGGCACACCGCCCGGCAGCACGGCGAGCGCGGCATTTCCCGAACCTTCGTGCTGGTCGAGGAAAACGCGGCTCCGCCGAAACCCATCCTCGGCTACTTCGCCCTCAACCTCTGTCAGATCAAAGCCGAATCCCTGACCCCAGACGAAGCCAGAAAACTGCCACGCGACGTGGCCGGAGTTCGCTTGGGCCGACTGGCAGTGGCCACGACTTTTCAGCGGCAGGGCCTCGGCAAAACCCTGCTCATCGCCGCGATGGAAAAGTTCCTCGAGATTTTCCATTCGGCGGGTGGAATCGGTCTGTTCGTAGATGCCAAAGACGAGGCCGCCGCACACTCCGACGAACAGTTCGGCTTCGTCCGCCTTCCGTCGAACCGTCTGGAATTATTCCTGCCCGTGAGAACCATCCAGACGGCCTTGGCGAGTCCACACGGCTAGCGCGTATATTGTCCGCCCATTTCAAAGCGCAGATTTCCAGACTGGAAATGCGCGGGTTTCCAAACCCGCCGACGGCCCTGCCGTCCAGGCCGCTGAGGTGCGCCCGCTCCGCGCGTCCCGCAGGTATCTCGCTTGCGAGCCGCGGGGCGTCCTCGCCCCAGCGACCGGCTTGGGATTTGGGGTGGCGACGGCTCGTCGCCACAGCCCGGATGGCGACAAGCTGTCGCCACCCCGCCACCTGAAAATGGAGAATCCAACGGCTCACGCGGCAAGCCACCGCCCGAACCCGCAGGTGCGGACGCCCGCGGTGCCGACGACACGCGCCACACCGCTCCCACCAACCACCGCTCCGTCCTTCTCGCCCCGCATTACCCAATACGTAATTCGTGACGGGTCATGCGCGGCGTGCTACCAGAGGCGCGATTTGCGAGGGGATTGCCGAACACTTCGGCCTTTCAACTTGGTTCCCTTGACCACGCAGTTTGCGGTTGCGAGTTATGAAGAAATTTTCGGCGATTATTTTTGATATGGACGGGGTGATCGTGGACAGCGAGCCGCGACATATCCGGGCGTTTCGCGAGGTGTTCGGGGCGATGGGTTATGGCGAGCGGCATGGGATGGATTTCGAGGCGTATCTGGGGCGGTCGGACCGCGCATTGTGGCTGGATTTCGTGGCGAAGCATCAGCCGAAGGAAACGCTGGAGGAATTGACGGCGTGGAAGCAGCGGCGGCTGATCGAGATTCTGCGCGCGGAGCAGCCGATCTTTCCGGGGCTGCCAGATTTGGTGGCGAAGGTGGCGGTGGGCCATCGGCTGGCGGTGGCGTCGGGGTCGCTGCATCCGGTGATCGAGGAGGTGCTGGCGTTGAAGAATCTGCGGCGGTTTTTCGAGACGGTGGTGAGCGTGCAGGATGTGGCGCACGGGAAGCCGGCGCCGGATATTTTCCTGCGCACGGCGGAATTGCTCGGGGTGTCGCCGGCGGAATGCTGCGTGATCGAAGACTCGGCGGCGGGCGTGCAGGCGGGAAAGGCGGCGGGGATGACCGTGATCGCGATCACCAACTCGCTGCCCGCAGCGCGTCTGGCGCAGGCGGACGTGGTGGTGGGGACGTATGCGGAGATCGAGCGGTGGCTGGGAGTGTGAAAGGGGAAAAGCTCCAAGGACAAAGCTCAAAGCTCAAGGGAAGCAGCAAAGACCAAGCTTCAAGAAGGGGCGGTCGGTGGAGGATTGAGGGCGGAGTGGCGCGGGGTTTCAAACCGTGTGGCGTTTGAAAAAAACACTCAGGGACTGCTGGGCCCTTGGCGCTTGGAACTTCCCTTGAGCTTTGAGCTTTGAGCTTCGCCTTCGCTTTCGGGTGTGTGACGAATTTGTAACCACCGCGGGCGGTCACGCGGCGAGCTGGGTCTGAAATTGCCGGGAGTGGTTGATCTGCTCCCAGCATTCGTCCCAGCGATGGCTCTTCAGGGCGCAGCGCAGCGCCAGGATGTTTTCGGCACCGACTTCGGTCCAGTGCATG
>BJHT01000540.1 GCA_014193395.1 Verrucomicrobiota bacterium | reverse complement strand
CCTTGTTGTTCTTGCCCTGAGTTTCCGTTTCCCACGCTGCGGGCGATTGCGTCGGGTCGGTCAGCGGATTGGTCTCCGCGCTCAGGCCGGCCTTGTCCCAGAACACCGTCCCGCCGAACTGCGTGAACGCGACGCCCGTGATCTTCGTGCCCGCCTTCAAGCCGACGCTCTCCGCGGCGAACTCGAGCTTCACCCACTCGCCCGCCTTCGGCAGCGCGCCCAGCGCCTTGCGCTCGTTGGTGCCTTTCTTGCCCCAGTCGATCGCGTCTTGATCGCCCCACACCGCGCGCACCGACCACATCCCGCCGACCTGGAACTGCACCATCACCGACTTCGGCAGATCATTCGTCTCCAGAAAAACATGGGCGAAAATCTTCGCTCCGGCCGGCACGGTGATTGCCGGGCCGCCTTCGAAGAAATCCTGCGCGATGCCTTTGTCCGTCCGCTTCAGCGCGCGTTTGCCGCTGAAGACGCGCCCGCCTTTTTCCGCCGTCACCCACTGCGTCGGTTCGCCGGGACTGGCCGTGACCTTCGCGCCCGCGGGGAAATCATCATCCACCCAGACCGTCTCGGTGCGCTTCACGGACGGCGGCGGCGTCAGCGTCGCCGGGTCCGTGTACTCGACCTTGGCCGCCAGCTCGCGGCTCTTCTTTTCAATCGCGCCGACCTTGGCCTCCAGTTCGTCCAGCTTCTTCTGCTGCTCAGCCGTGGCCAGCTTGAGAATCGGCGGCGTGGTGAGCGAGTTGCCATCCATCGCGGGATCGGCCGCCGAATTGAAGAACGAGTACATCGAGTAAAACTCCTTCGTCGAGATGGGATCAAACTTGTGGTCGTGACAGACCGCGCAGCCGGCGGTGAGGCCCATCCACACGGCGGCGGTCGTCTCGGTGCGGTCCACGGCGTAGCGGAACAGGAGCTCTTCATTGATCGAACCGCCTTCGCCCGTGGTGACGTTGCAGCGGTTGAAACCCGAGGCCGTGAGCTGGTCGAGCGAGGGCTTGGGCAACAGGTCGCCCGCGAGTTGCTCCACGGTGAACTGATCGAACGGCACGTTGCGATTGAACGCCTTCACCACCCAGTCGCGGTACGGCCACATCGAGCGCTCGTTGTCGAGGTGCAGCCCATGCGTGTCGCCGTAGCGCGCGGCATCGAGCCAGTAGCGGGCCATGTGCTCGCCGTAGCGCGGCGATTTCAGCAAGCGGTCCACGACGCGCTCGTAGGCGCTGGCATCCTTGTCCGCGAGAAACGCTTCGACCTCCGCCAGCGTCGGCGGCAGGCCCGTCAAATCAAACGTCACCCGCCGGATCAACGCTTCCTTCGTGGCCTCGGGCGATGCCGTCAGCCCGTGCGCTTCGAGCTTCGCGAGAATGAAAGCGTCAATCGGCGTCCGCACCACGGCCCCGGCCTTCACCGCCGGCACCGCCGGACGCTTCGGTGCCTCGAACGCCCAATGCCCCTTGTAGTTCGCGCCCTGTTCGAGCCACTGCTTGAGCACCTCGACCTGCCGCGCCGTGAGCTTCTTGTGCGTCTCCGGCGGCGGCATGATGTCGTCGGGATTCGTCGCCGTGATGCGTTTCCACAGCGCGCTCTCCGCGACTTTGCCCGGCACCACCGCGCGCAGCCCTTTGCCCAGGTCCGCGCGGGAGCCGTCTTCGGTGTCCAGACGCAGCTTGGCCTTGCGCTTCTTCTCATCCGGCCCGTGGCACGCGAAGCAGTTGTCCGACAAAATCGGCCGCACGTCGTGATTGAAATCCACCTTCTTCGCCACCGCCGCGCCCGCGCGCGTCCCCGCGCCCGCCATCAGCGCCACGCCCAGCCCAACCGCCATGATCCAATGAGTTCCCATAATTCAAAAATTTGCCGCCTGTGGACGCCGCCCGCGCGACGCAGAATTCACCATCCGAAAACCGCTGCGGTAAGTCTCGACAAAACTCCCGCAGATTCAAGGCGACCGCAGATGGGGAATTAATCTGCGGTCGGTTTGAATCTGCGGGAAATCCATTTGCCGCCCGGCGCAATCGCGCCACGACCAATCCCTCGCCATTCTTCCGCACCAAAAACTCCCCTGCCCTCGCGGTGAAGCGCCCTGCGCACCCTCGCGTCTGGCATCCGATGTTCGTCCGAAAACTCCCGCGCCACCGCCGCGCCACCGCCCGCCTGCTTCTCCTCGCACTTCTGCTCCCCTGCCTCGGCCTGCGCTCCCCCGCCGCCGCCGCCACGCTCGCTCCCGCTCCCGCTCCCGCTCCCGCCCCCACCCCCGATGCCCTCGAGTTTTTTGAAAAGAAAATCCGCCCGCTGCTGGTCGAGCATTGCTACGAATGCCACAGCGCCACCACGACCAAAAAGCTCGGCGCGGGACTGCGCCTCGACTCCCGCGCGGCCCTGCTCAAAGGCGGCGAATCCGGCCCCGCGCTCGTCCCCGGCAAACCCGACGAGAGCCTCCTCATCCGCGCCGTGCGTTATGCGGACAAGGAATTTCAGACGCCGCCCAAGTATCAGCTCCGCGCCGCGCAAATCGCCGACCTCACGGCCTGGGTGAAAATGGGCGCTCCCGATCCGCGCACGGCCCCGCTCGCCGAAGCCGCGACGCCCAAGGCCAAGACCATCGACCTCGCCGCGGGCCGCCAGTTCTGGGCGTTCCAGCCGATTCAAAATCCCCCGCCGGCCAGGGTTCGCGACGCGCACTGGCCCAGGTCTGCACTTGATCAATTCATCCTCGCCGACCTCGAAGCCAAGGGCCTCGCGCCCGCGCCGCCCGCCGACAAACGCACGCTCATCCGCCGCGCCACATTCGATCTCACCGGTCTGCCGCCGACGCCCGCCGAGGTGCAGGACTTCCTCGCCGACACGTCGCCGCAGGCCTTCGCGCGCGTCGTCGAGCGTCTGCTCGCGTCGCCGCATTACGGCGAACGCTGGGGCCGCCACTGGCTCGATGTCGCGCGCTACACGGACTCCAACGGCCTCGATGAAAACCTCGCCTACGCCAACGCCTATCGTTACCGCGACTACGTCATCCGCGCCTTCAACGCCGACAAACCCTACGACCGCTTCCTCCACGAACAGCTCGCCGGCGATCTCCTGCCCGAGAATCCCGCCGCCACCGAGGCCGAAAAATTCGATCCGCTCATCGCCACCGGCTTCCTCGCGCTCGGCGGCAAAATGCTCGCCGAAGACGATCCGCTGAAAATGGAAATGGACATCATCGACGAGCAGGTGGACACGACCAGCCGCGCGCTGCTCGGCCTCACGATGGGTTGCGCCCGCTGCCACGATCACAAGTTCGATCCCATTCCGACCGAGGATTACTACTCGCTGACCGGCATCTTCAAGAGCACCAAAACGATGGAGAACTTCCGCGTCGTCGCGGTCTGGCACGAGCACAAGCTCGCCACGCCGGAGGCCCTCGCGCTCAACAAAGCCCACGACGAACTGCTCGCGCGCAAGACTACCGAA
>BJHT01000539.1 GCA_014193395.1 Verrucomicrobiota bacterium | reverse complement strand
TTGCGAACGGGCGCCTCAGCAAACCCACATGGTAGCGCGGGTTTCATCCACATTTGGCTACCCATAAAAACGCACATACTCGGTGTCGGGGACGCAGATGCCCTTTTTCCGTAACCAAGTCGCCGAAATCCAAGCACTTACGCGAACTTTCGCAACACCCTCTATTAGGCCCGGAGCCGATCAATGCGACACCGCCGCCCGAGGAAAAAATTGTGAAAAAAACTGCGCCCAAACCACCCCGCATTCTCGTCGTGGAAGATGACCCGGTCACGGCGTGCCTGTTCCAGAATTTGCTGACGTCCGCCGGCTTCGAGGTCGCCCTGGCGGCGGATGGCGAGGAGTGTCTGGCCCGCGCGGAGACGTGGTTGCCGGTGATCATGATCCTGGATTTGCTGATGCCGAAAATGCACGGCATCGACGTGCTGCGGCGGTTGAAAAATTCCCCGGCGACGCGGGCCATCGGGGTGATCATGTGTACCGCGCGGAGCTACAAGGCGGATGTGCAGCAGGCGCTGGCGATGGGCGCGTTCGCGGTGCTGGCCAAGCCGGTGGAGAAGGCGGAATTGCTCGCGACCGTGCAGCGATTTTTGCGGCATGAAATGCCGCCGGTGGACCGCACCCAACTGGCCACGCCCGCGGCGGCACCGGGGGAAATTTACGCGCCGGTGTTGCCGAAGGACCGGCCGTTCATCCGGTTCTGGGGCACGCGCGGTTCGATCCCGGTGTCCGGTCCGGGCTACATCCGGCACGGCGGCGACACGTCGTGCGTGGAGGTGGGACGCGGCGCGGAGAGCATCATCATTGATGCCGGGTCGGGCATCCGCGAGCTGGGCCTGCGGCTGGCGCGGGGCGGACCGCGGCGGGTGCATTTGTTCATCACGCACACGCACTGGGATCACATCCAAGGGTTTCCGTTTTTCGCGCCGCTGTTCATTCCGGGCTTCGAGGTGGTGGTGTATGGCGCGTCGGGTTTCGGGAAGGATTTGAAGTCGATTTTTCAAGGGCAGGTGGACCGGGATTATTTTCCGGTGCAGTTCGAGGACATGCGGGCGAAGGTCGAGTTCGTGGTGCTGACGCCCGAGCCGGTGCAGGTGGAAAACCTGAGCGTGACGTGGGAATACACGCAGCACCCGCAGGCGACGATCGGCTACAAGGTGGAGGTCGGGGGAAAGAAAGTCGGGTATGCCAGCGACGATGAATTTCTGATCGGCTACCACGGCGCGCCGCAGGCGATCACGCTGGACAGCGAGTGGATGACGCCGCACCGGCGGCTGGCGGAGTTCCTCAGCGACGTGGATTTGCTGGTGCATGAGGCGCAGTACACCAACCTCGAATACGGCGCGAAGGTGCGCTGGGGGCACTCGTCGGTCTCGAATGCGTGCGTGCTCGCCAAGCTCGCCCGCGCCCGCCGCTGGCTGGTGACGCATCACGATCCGCTGCACGAGGACGCGTTCCTGGACGAGAAGCTCAATGTCACGCGCGAGATTCTGCGGACGCTCGAACATCCGGTGGAACTGGGGAATTGCTTCGACGGGTTGGTGGAATATTTCTGAGGCGGGGGCGCGGGCGCGGACGGTGGACGGACACCGCGACGGGTGCATTTCGATTGCCCCCGCTTGTCGAACCTCGCCGCCTCCCCCATTCTCCCGCGCATGATCCACACGCTGCTGCTGCTCCTGCTTACCCTCGCCACGACTTTCGCCACCCGCGCCCAAAACAACGCCCCACCTGCACCGCCCGTCGCGAACACCAACGCCACCTGGCGCGTGGGCGTCGCGAGCGTGGTGGTCACGCCGGCGCAGCCAATGTGGATGGCGGGCTACGCCTCCCGCACTAATGTCTCGCAGGGCAAGGCGCAGGAGTTGTTCGCCAAGGCGCTGGCGCTCGACGACGGCGCGGGCGGGCGGCTCGTGATCGTGACGATGGACCTCATCGGCGTGCCGCGCAGTTTGCGGAAGAATCTGGAGGCGCGCCTGCTGGCGGCGCATCAGTTGCGGCCCGAGAATTTTCTGCTCAATGCGTCGCACACGCACTGCGGGCCGGAGTTCCGCGTCGGGCGCACGCCGGCGGATGATGGCGAGTTTGGCCCCACGCTGCCGAGTGCGAGCTACGGCGCGGGGCTGGAGGAAAAAGTTTTTCACGTCATCGGCGCGGCGCTCACGAATGCCGCGCCCGCGCGCGTCGGCTACAGCCACGCACGCTGCGGCGTGGCGATGAACCGTCGGCTGCCGAGCGGGACCAATTATCAGAACAGCCCGTATCCCGACGGTCCGGTGGATCACTCGGTGCCGGTGCTGCGCGTCGAGGGCGCGGACGGCAAGTTGCGCGCGGTGCTCTTCGGCTACGCGTGTCACAACACGACGCTGGCGTTCTACCAGTTCTGCGGCGACTACGCGGGCTTCGCGCAGCAATTTTTCGAGGCGGATCATCCGGGCGTGACGGCGCTGTTTCTCGCGGGTTGCGGGGGCGATCAGAATCCGTATCCGCGCGGCACGCTCGACTTGGCGCAGCGGCATGGGCGCTCGCTGGCGACGGCGGTCGAGGCGGCGCTGCTGCCGAAACCGCGCGTGCTGGCGGGGCCGTTGCGCGCGGCGTTTGCGGAAATCGAGCTGCCCTACGCGGCCGCGCCGGGGCGCGAGGAATTCGAGCGCCGGCTGTTGTCGAAAGACAAATACGAAGTCCAGCACGCGACGCGGATGCTCGCGGTGTTGAAGCAGGGCGGGAATTTGCCGGAGAAATATCCGTATCCGGTGCAGGTGGTTCGCTTCGGCGGCGAGCTGACGTTGGTGGCGCTCGGGGGCGAGACGGTGGTGGATTATTCGCTGCGCTTGAAACGCGAACTGAGCGGGCCTGCCGGCGCGGTCGGCGCGGCGGTGTGGGTGAGCGGCTACAGCAACGACGTGATGGCGTACATCCCGAGCGAGCGCGTGCTGCGCGAGGGCGGCTACGAAGGCGGCGGCGCGATGCGCTTCAGCACGACGCATCCGGGGCCGTGGGCGGCGGGGGTGGAGGAGCGGATTGTCGCGAAGGTGAGGGAGTTGGAGCGGGGGTTGAGGCGTGATCCGTGATCCGTGAGGCACGAGGCGACGTAGCCGCCGACGTGAGGAGGCGGATGGGCAACTCTTGTAGGAGGCGATTTGAGGAGAACCCGAGCGCCCCCACAAAATGCGCAGCATGGGGCCAACGTACCTGAACTGCGGAGCGGAGACGCTGCCGGGAAGTTCCGGCGGCGAATGGGAGTGACCCGCAAAATCTTCCCCATGATTCTGCCTCTAATGATTTTGTTCCAATCCCCATTCTGTTGTTCCGGTCGGCACTCGCGGGGCTGGGCGGGACGGGGAGTGCTCAGAATCATTAGAGAGGGTGTTGCGAAAGGGAAAGTGCGAGGTGTTGATTTCATTGGCGATTTCGCGTGTTTGCAAAAATGCCGCCTCAAAACAACGGCGCGTCCTCCCCCGGTAGTTCCAAGGACAGCTGTGTCGGCG
>BJHT01000538.1 GCA_014193395.1 Verrucomicrobiota bacterium | reverse complement strand
GGGGGAACCACGAAAGAGACGAAAGACACGAAACGGGAATGGGGGGAGCGGGGGAGGTAAGGGCTGCGTTGTTTGCGGGAGCGAGCGCGCTCCGGCAGTCCCCCTTTTCGTGTCTTTCGTGTCTTTCGTGGTTCATCGCGTGAGCTGGATCAAATGGTGTAGCTCACCGGCTCGGAGATGTTGATGTATTTGCTGGCGGTGAACTTGCCATCCTTGTCCTTGGCGTAACTCACGTAATGGAACTGCTGGAGGACGACTTCGTATTTGCCGGGGGTCTTGTCGGGGTGCTCGAACGTGAGTTCGGGGCCGCAGACGGGCGTGGCGATTTCTTTGCCATCGCGGCTGACGCGCCATTGGAGGCGGGTGCCCCAGTGGTTGGTGATTTCGCTGCGGGTGATCTTGCGCCCGGCGAGTTGCAGGGTGGCTTTCGGCGTGCCTTCGAGTTTCTGGTCCATGGTGGGAAAAGATTTGCGCAACCTGACTTGCGCGCTGCGGAGCTTTATTCACGGCGCTCGGGGGTTGGTTGCGGGGAAGGGATTTTTAACCACGGATGGACACGGATGGACACGGATGGGGGAGGCATACTCCCCTGCGTTTTTCCGATCTCTGCGGTGTTCTGATCACCGGTTCCGTGTGTCTCTGAACAGTGCATGGGAAAAAAGCAGAGAACACCGCAGAGCTTGGAAATGAACGCAGAGCAAGCGGCGCAGAGGCGGGTGTATTGAAGCAGGACGGCTCGCGATCTGAAGCGCAGCAGCGTCGCGTCACGGATTATGCGGCAACTCCAGCGGCGTGGTTTTCTCGGAACCGGCCCGGAACTTGGACTGACGAATGGAGGTGGAGTTCGCTGGTCCCCATTCGTCAGTCCAGACTCGGCGGTTCATGGACCGGATGCGCGACCGCTGCGGAGGTTTCCTGATCACGGTGTGGAAAACCGTTAAAACGGTTTTTCCGCCGCCACGTCCGCATCACCCGGTTGAAACCGGGTGCTAATGAGATGGGAGCGGAAGCATGGTAAAAGATGGGGGGTAAAAGATTAGGACTGAAACCGGGTGCTGATGAGAGAGGGGTGGAAACGGACGCGAAAGACTTCGGGAAACTTGGACCTGCGCCGGGCCTGCACCGCCACACTCAGTCCACGCCGGCGAGTTCGACTTTCTCGGCGGGAGCGACGGGTTCGCCGAGGAAACGGCGGGCGACCTGGGTGAAGCGCGTGGTTTCATCGGTCAGGCAGGCGCGCAGTTCGCCGGCGGTGCGGTGAGCGGTCAGGAGGGTGCGGAGCTGGAGTTGTTCGGCGACGTGGCGGGCGCAGCTTTCTGCGGAATCAATGAGCGCCACGTCCGGGCCGACGACCTGGCGGATGACGCGTTTGAGCAGCGGGTAATGCGTGCAGCCGAGCACCAGCGTGTCGATGCGCTGGCGCAGGAGCGGGCGCAGGTATTCCTCCAACACGAGCCGGCTGACGCGGTGATTGACCCAGCCTTCCTCGACCAGCGGCACCAGCAGCGGACAGGCGCGGGCGAAGACGCGGGCGTCGGCGCGTTGTCCCAGGATGGCGCGTGTGTAAGCCTCGCTGCGGATGGTCGCGGGCGTGCCGATGACGCCGATGCGCCCGGTGCGCGTGCGTCGCAGGGCGGCCGCCGCGCCGGGGAGGATCACGCCAAACACGGGCAGCGTGAACCGTTGCTGCAATTCCTCCAGCGCCCACGCGGACGCGGTGTTGCACGCGACGACGACGGCCTTCACGTCGCGCCCGACAAGGAAGCCGGTGTCTTCGCACGCAAAGCGCACGACGGTCGCGGGCGACTTGGTGCCGTAAGGCACGCGCGCGGTGTCGCCGAGATAAAGCAGGTCTTCGTGCGGCAAGACGCGCCGAAGCTGGCGGGCGACGGTGAGTCCGCCGACGCCAGAATCGAAGATGCCGATGGGGCGGGAGTTGGGCGAAGGGTTCAACGGGAGGTTCATCCAAAAAACGGAATCTTAACCACGGATGGACATGGATGGACACGGATCGGAATGGAGAACTCGCCACCACACCGGCGCGCGACCGGTCCCCGGTCGCAGCGGCAACTTCGGAGCCGGGGCGCCGGGAATTTTTTGAACCTTCGCATGGGCGCAGCCGCTGGGGGCGGGGACCGCCCGCGCGCCACACGCTTCGCGGCTGGCGAGGATTCCCAGGCATTGTCGAATGGACTGGAATGGCGCACTCGCGCCCCGGGAATTCACCCGGTGAGTCCAGAGGCACAATGCGTTTTTCATCCGTGTTTATCGGTGTAAATCCGTGGTTTCAAAAATCCGTGCTCGCAATATCCGTTGCCCCCCCTGCCCTGCGCCTCACCGTTCCACCAGCCGGCGGTAGGTCGTGATCCCGGCGACGATGGCGCGGGCCAACTGCTTGCAGTAATCGCGGTCGGCGATGCGCTTGCCTTCGTGCGGGTCGGACATGAAGCCGCCCTCCACGAGGATCGCCGGCGAGCCGACATTCTTGAGCACGGCGAAGCGCGCGCGTTTCACCCCGCGGTCCTCGGCGCTCAGCGTGTGGACCATCGACTTCTGCACCTGGTGGGCGAGGAAGAGATTCAGGTGATCGAACTGGTTGCCGGGCAGCATCCCGACCGACGAGCCTTCCTGCCGCACGTTGGTGGAACTGGCCCGCGCCGGGGTCAGGCAATAGGTCTCGATCCCGCGCACACCCGGACTCGATGACGCATTGAAGTGCAGGCTCACAAACAGGTCGGCCGTTTTGCGGCGCGCCAGTTCCGCGCGCTCCTCGAGTTCAAGGAATTTGTCGCTGCTGCGGGTCATCACCACCTTGTAGCCAAGCTCGCGCAGGAGCCGTTCGACCTCGCGCGCCAGGGCCAGCGTGTGGGTTTTCTCCATGCCGACGCCGTCCATGTTGCCCGCGTCCTTGCCGCCGTGGCCGGGATCGAGGCAGACGGTCTTGATGCGCTGGCCCTCGCGCAACTTGGGCGGGTAGAGAATCGGGAGGATCGCGGTCTTGAGATCGGTCAGTGAAATCAGCGCGGTCGTGTTCGCGCGCGCGATGGGCGCGGACAACCAGACGGCGACGCCATTGATCACGGCGCGGCGGGAATCCACCGTGAAGAGCAGCGTGGACTTGCGCGTGGTGACGAGAAACTCCTCGTCCTTGCGGGTCCACTTGAACTGGAATTTGTTCGCCTCGGTCCAGTCCTGCGCCCGGATGTACTCGCGTCCGAATGCCTGCAGCCGCTCCAGGCTCTCCAGCGGTGCCTGCGCCCGACCCGCCGCTCCGCCCAGGAGCAGCGCGAGCAACAGCAGGCATGGGAAAAAGCGTTTCACGAGCGCGCGCAATCTGCGAGCGGCACCCTGTGAATTCAAGGCAAATGGCCGGGTAAGGCGCGGGCGCGGGCGCAACGGCGCTGCGGAGTGCGGGGCTGGTGGGATCGATTTCCGGAATCACGGGGGTGGCGACAGCTTGTCGCCATCCAGGTTGTGGCGACCAGCCGTCGCC
>BJHT01000537.1 GCA_014193395.1 Verrucomicrobiota bacterium | reverse complement strand
CCATCCGGTCCCTCCGTGTCCATCCGTGGTTGAACCACGCTTTCCCGTTCACCGCCCATACTGCTCATCCGTCAGCGCCCGCAGAAACGCCACCAGCGCCCGCTGATCTGCGGCGCTGAGCCGCAGGCCGGTGTCGGGATGTTTGCCAAGATTCGGATCGAGCGACGCCGTGCGCGCGACGCCGTGATCGTAGTGGGCGACCACCTCCTCCAGCGTGGCGAACCGCCCGTCGTGCATATACGGCGCGGTCAGCGCGACGTTGCGCAGCGACGGCGTGACGAACCGGCCCCGGTCCGCCACCTGCCCCGTCACCGCGGCGCGCCCCAGATCAGCGGGATCGAGCGCGAGACCGTTGTTGCGAAACGCGTGGTCCGTGAACAGCGCGCCGCCGTGACAATGAAAACAATCCGCGCCGAACTGCTGCCGCCGCGGGTCGAACTCCGTGTTGAACAGCTCGAAGCCGCGCTGCTCCGCCTCGCTGAGCACGGCCTCGCCACGCAGGGCGCGGTCGAACTTCGAGTTGAACGACGTGAGCGTGAGCACAAACGCCTCGAGCGCGCCCCCGAGCCGCTCGGCCGTGACCGCCGGCGTGCCGAACGCGCGGGCAAACGCCGCCGCCGTCGCCGGGTCTGCCGCCAGTTTCGCCACGACGTCTGGCAGTGACGCGTGCATCTCGACGGGATTCTGAATCGGCTCGAGCGCCTGCGCGCGGAGCGAGGGCGCGCGACCGTCCCAGAAGAAATTCTTTTTCCACGCGAGGTTGAAGAGCGGCATGGCGTTGCGCGTGCCGGGCCGCTGGTCCACACCAACGCTGAAACGCCGCGGGTCCGTGAATGCGGCCTTCTGCTGATGACAGGTGGCGCACGACTGGACGCTGTCGCGGGACAGCCGCGGATCGTGGAACAGCCGGCGGCCAAGCTCGACGCGCTCATTGGTCAGAGGGAAATCCGTGGGTAGCTCGGGCAGCGGAAAGCCCTTCATCACGGTGAACGCGTAGGGCGTTCCCACCAGCGGCGCACGGGAACCCGCCGCCGCCGGCAGCGCGACCGTCGGCGCGGTGCGGCGCACGGTGCGGACCGTGAAGGCCGATTCGACTCGCGCTTTCAAACGCCCCGCCAGCGCATCGCCCTCGCGCGAGTGCGTCGAGGTCTGCTCCGCGAGCCGCAGCGGCGGCGGCCCGGCGAAGAGGCGGTCCACCTGGAAATCGAGCTCCACCGTCGTGTCGTGCGTGAGATCGAGCGCGACCGGCAGCGTGACGCACATGCGATTCGTCGCGCCCGCGAGATGATACGAAAAGCCGAGCGCGTCCGCGCCGGGCCGGGGAAAAACATTGCCCTCCAGCGCGAGATAAACGAACCCGCCGGTCCAGCCCCAATGCAGTCCGTTGACCGTCGGATTCAACGCGTGCTGCGCCGGATACACGCTCGGATCGGCCCGGTCCGTCGCGGCATCCGGCCCGATGTGAAAGCGCAACGCATCGAACGAACGCGCCGGCAGGCCGCGCAGCTCGTGCGTCGTGCGCCCGCCGCCGGCGTCCGCGAACGCAAACCAATCCCGGCTGGTGAGCCAACCCGCCGCCCCGTCCGCTCCGTCCGACGCAGCGGCTGGTCGCAGCGACGGCTCACCCAGCAGATACGCCAGCCGGGTCACCGAGTGCCGCTCGCCCGCCGCATTGGTGAGCGTCGCCGAATCGAGCGCCAGCGGCTGCCCACCGTACTGATGATGAATCACGAGCGTCAGCCGCGTCGCCGCGGACAACGGCAGCGCCCCGAACAACAACGCCGCCACCAGCACCAGCAGCGCGCGCCGCGCAGGTGTTGGAGCGCGGGCGGTCCCCGCCCGCAGCGGCCACGCACCCGCGAAGGAGCCGGAACCTCCAAACACCCCGCCTCCGACGTTGCCGCTGCGACCGGGGACCGGTCGCGCTCCGTTTTGACTTTGCTGCCGCCACGCTGTGAAGCGGTTCTGCCAGCGGAGCGCGACGCCGCTTTCGATCACCTGCGACACCCCATTCCGCGCCACGCTCCCATTCCCTCGCCGCATCATCACGACTCAGTTGATCGTGAGCGCTCCGCTCATCGTGTACGTCGGTGCCGGGGTGAACACGACCACGATATTCTGGGCGCCCGTGGGAGCGTTGGCCGGAATGATGAACGTGGCCGTGGCGGTGCCGACACTCGGACGCGTGATGCCAGTGCCGACAATCGTGCCACCGAGCGTGATGCTGGTCGGGACGAGGTTCCCCGGCGGCCGCGGCGGCGAGGTCGGCAGTGTGATCGTCACCGTCACCGTGCTGCCGCGACTGGCGCTACCGCCGGGCGCGTTCGCCGTCGTGGTGCCGCCGCCGCCACCACCACCACCGCCACCGCCCGTTCCACCGCCGGTGCCGACACCATTCGCGAGGTCGTAGGTGGCCAGCGCCGTGCGCGCGACGCGGAAAAATTTCGCATCACCGGAATTCGCATTCGTGTAAGCGCCCGTGTCGAGCGTCGCGGCGACCGCGGTGGCATTGGTCGTCCAGTTGTTGAAGTCCGCGGTGGACTCGACGCGATAAGTGCCGCCCTCGGTCGCGCTCCACGTCAGCGTCACCGCGCCGTTGCCAGCGCTCGGAGCTTGCAGCGCGGGCACCAGATTCGGCCCGCCGAGAAAGTTGGTGGTGACGCTCTCGCTGATGCTCGCGACCGCCGAGCCGGTCGGGTTGCCGTAATAAGCGCGCCCGATGTTGTACGGAAAAACCGGTGTGCCGTCGCTGCCGATGCTCACGAAATAAGCGTACGTGCCGCCGGGAAATTCCGGCGTCACGCCGAAGCGGCCGTTGAATTCATCGAGATCAAAATCCACGCCCTGCGTGAAGCCCAGGTCGCCGAGATACGCATTGTCCTCCATGTAACGGCCCAGCGGATAAGTGCCCGAGACGCCCGGCCCGGCCTGGTTGGCAGCGACGTTGTACCGACGCGTGGCCCACGCCGGCAGACTGCCGCGACCGGTGGCGGCGAGGTTGTCCGTGTTGCGCAGGCCATTGCGAAGCTGGTAGCCGCTGGTCATGCGCCGCACGCCGCTGCCGGCGTCGTTCGGGTTGGCGTAGGCATACGGACCGTAAATCGGATGCCCGTCGCGCACCCAGCCAAGGATGGGCGAATGCTTCGTCACCGGCGCGGCGCTCTCCGAGTACGTCTTCGTCGTCGCGTCGTACTCGACGTGATCGCCAAGCAGATGGCGCAACGCCACCGGGCTGGCGTGATAATGATGCTGGCCCGAGCCGGGCTGATGGGCGTTGGCCGGATCAAAGGACGCGCCTTCATTCACATAAGCATCGCGATACCAGTAGCCGGTGCCGGCGGGACTCTCCGAACTGCCCGTCCATTTTTGCCCGTCCTGCGTGTCGAACATCGACACGCCGTCCACGAAATATCCGATGGCCCCGAGGCTCGTGAGCGTTTTGGTCGCGGGCACGGTGGCGGTGCGCGGGATGCGATAGAGCGCCTTCTGATTCACCGGCCAGCCGGG
>BJHT01000536.1 GCA_014193395.1 Verrucomicrobiota bacterium | reverse complement strand
ATTCTACGAGCTTCACGTTGATCAGGATTTCTTTGGCCGTTGGGTGCTACAGCGCTGCTGGGGCCGTCTGGGAACCGATGGACAGCGCCGCTCCCGAGATTATGGTTCCCGCGACGAAGCCTTGGTGGCGCTTCGTGACCTGCCCGGCGACAATTATCTTGAGCGGTCAGCGTCAATTATCCTGAGCGGTTGAAGAGCCGGCGGCGGGAGGGCGTAGCCCGACCAGAGCTGGCTCTTCAACCGAAGCATTCGCTTCACCTGTGGGTCTGGTTGGCCTGGTGTCCTCCGATGATCGGAGGCGCCGGTGCCAGGCAGAAACATCAACGACCAACAGGTGAGGACCTACATGAGATTACGCACTGACCATTCCCAGATGACCGCCGCCGTCAAGGCCGGCCTGTCTGTCGCGACCGCTCGGCGCATCGACATCGATCCCCGGCCACCCAGCACGAAGAAGCAACGGCGGACCTGGCGAACCCGGCCCGATCCGCTGGAAGGCCTGTGGGACGAGGAGATCCTGCCGCTGCTGGTGGCAGCACCCGGCCTACGTCCAATCACCCTGTTCGATGAGATGGAACGGCGTCATCCCGACCGTATTGGGCCATCGTTCCGGCGCACGCTGGAGCGGCGGATCGCGGAGTGGAAAGCCCTGCATGGCGCCAATCGCGATGTCATGTTCCCGCAAATCCAGCAGGCGGGCCGCATGGGCCTGTCCGACTTCACCGACGCAAACGGCCTCGGCGTCATCGTTGGTGGCCAGAATCTGGAACACCGGCTCTACCATTTCGCGCTCGCCTTTTCCGGCTTCGAGCATGCCGAGGTCATCCTGGGCGGCGAGAGTTACCCAGCCCTGGCCAGCGGTCTGGAGAACGCCTTGTGCCTGCTGGGCGGCGTTCCCCTGGAACATCGCAGCGACAGCCTCTCGGCGGCCTTCCGCAATCTGGCCATGCCGGATGCCGAGGACCTGACCCGGCGCTTCGCGGCGCTGACCGCGCATTACGGCATGGTGCCGACCCGTAACAACCGTGGCGTCGCGCATGAGAACGGCGCCATCGAGAGCCGTCATGGTCACGTCAAAACGCGCATCGCGCAGGCGTTATTGCTGCGTGGATCGCCAAACTTCGACGATCTCGAGGCTTATCGCGCCTTTCTTGCCGGTGTCATCGGCCAACACAACCGCCGGCATGCCGCCATGATCGATGCCGAACGCGCCGTCCTCCGGCCTCTGCCAATGGCACCGGCGATGACCTGGGAAGCGATGACCGTCCGCGTGAGCAGTGCATCCGGCTTCATGTGCCGCCACGTCTTTTATACCGTGCCGAGCCGGCTGGTCGGCCATCGCCTGCATCTGCGCATCCACGACGATCGGATCGAGGCTTTTCTCGGCGGCTCCTTCGTTCTCACCCTGCCTCGAGGCCGCCGGCCCAAAGGCACGGACACCGCGGTCCACGTCGTCGATTACCGTCACATCATCGCCGCTTTGCGCGCCAAACCGGGGGCTCTGGCCAATCTGGCTTATCGCGATGCCCTCTGGCCACGCACCGCCTACCGGCGTGCATGGGAAGTCCTCATCGCGGCCGGCTCCGCGCGCGACGCGGCACGGACTATGGTTGGCCTGCTCGCCCTTGCGCACGATCGAGGTGTGGAGGCCGATCTCGCCACCGCGATCGACGCCGGGCTCGATGCTGGCGAACTGCCCGATCTCGCGGCGATGATGCGCCGGTTCACGCCCGTGGTGGCGGCCGCGCCAGAGGTCCTGGTGATCCTGCCGTCTTTGGCCATCTTCGACCGGCTGATCGCTTTGGCCGCCGCCGAGGTGGTGTCATGACCAACACATTGACCACTGACACGGCCCGTCTGCCGATGTTGCTCACCCAACTCCGCCTGCCTACGATCGCCCGGCTCTGGCAGGCGTTGACCGAAACGGCCGACCGCGAGAGTTGGCCCGCGGCGAAAACCCTCGCGGCGTTGATGGAACATGAGATCGCCGAGCGGGCGCGGCGGCGGACCGCCCGGCATTTACTGGAAGCCAGACTGCCCGTGGGCAAGACCCTCGACAGGTTCGACTTCACCGCCGTCACCTCGATCAGCAAAGCCCGTGTCACCGCTTTGGCGGAAGGTGACAGCTGGCTCGACCAGGGCACGAACATTCTGCTGTTCGGCCCGCCGGGCGTCGGCAAATCGCACCTTGCCGCCGCGCTCGGCCATGCCATGGTTGATGCCGGCTATCGCGTGCTGTTCACCCGCACGACCGACCTCGTCCAGCAACTGCAAACAGCCCGCCAGGAACTCAAACTGGCAAGCGCGATCGAGAAACTCGACAAATACCACCTGCTCGTCCTTGATGATCTGTCCTACGTCCAGAAGAGCCAAGCGGAAACCAGCGTGATTTTCGAACTGATCAGTGCCCGTTATGAGCGGCGGTCCATACTGATCACCGCCAATCAGCCGTTTGGCGCCTGGGACGCGATCTTCCCGGACCCCGCCATGACGGTCGCCGCGATCGACCGTCTCGTGCATCATTCCATCATTCTGGAGATGAACACCGACAGCTACCGGCGCAAATCCGCCGAAATGAAACTCCGGCGGAAACCCATCGGACCCACCGCAAAAACCACGCTAAATGAGCCGTCTCCGACGACTGTGGTTTCGTAACGTAACGCTTCGGAGTGGAAATCATGCCCCGTAAACCAATCGGTGAGACAGCCATGACCGATGCCGAACGACAGGCCCGCTATCGCGCCGCGCGCGCGGCCGGCGCGCCGGTGATCCGCACGCGCCGCCCAGCTGACCACCGCGGCCGAGCTCGGCGTTGGGATGACCACGTCGCCGGCCTCGTCGAAGCCCAGGTTGAGTTCATGGCGTGGCTGGAAAGCCTGCCGGACAGCCTTCAGGACAGCGCGACCGCCGAGGCATTGCGCGCGATCTGCGATCTGGACCTCAGCGAACTGCAGGCGATCGTCCCACCGCGCGGGTTCGGCCGGGATTGACCCGAGCTCTGGCATCGATAGGCACGCCGCCGGTTTTGCCTTGACGGTCAGTCGAAATCAGCCAATGGATCGGCGGCCATGGGCGCTCAAGATAGTTGACGCGCACCGCTCACCCTCATTGTCGCGCTACACCGTGACCTATGGGTGGCCACTGTCATTGCGAGCGAAGCGAAGCAATCCAGGGCAACCAACAGAACAATCGCGCCAAGACCTTGGATTCCTTCGCTTCGCTGGCAATGACAGCCGCCGTTATCGCATGGGTCACCGGTTCGGTCGGCTGGTCTATTTCGTCGAGGGCCGAAGGGGAGCATGCCCACCGGGGGACTCGAACCCCCACGTCTCACGACCGCGGATTTTAAGTCCGCTGCGTCTACCGTTCCGCCAGGCGGGCATCGCCGGCGCACCGCTCGGCTGCGGGTGCGGCGGGTGATTTACCACCGTCATACGGCCGCGGCCTGGTCGAGATTGATGCGTTGTTTCGGGGCCCCCGCCCGCCCCCCGGCATTCCCATACTGGGG
>BJHT01000535.1 GCA_014193395.1 Verrucomicrobiota bacterium | reverse complement strand
GCCCTGGCGTTGCTGTTCGAGTTTTGGGTAAGCGGGGATTTTGGTTTTCATATTGTAGCCATAATACTACAAATCTGCGGTCAAAACCAAAGGAAAACCACAAAACCCACTTTTATCTCGTACACCCGAAACATCCCGTGAAATTGAAGTGGCGATGCTATAACTCAGTCAGCGACCTCACCGCCATGCGCGCAGGCTTGTTCCCGGTGCTGCCCATCACGTCCGCGTTCGACGCCGATCTTGAGATTCATCGCGATACCTTTTATGTGGACGAGGAGGACAGCCGGCAGTCGCTTGAAGACTGCTTTCGCTTCCGCACACTTGCGCTCGAACTCGTGCAGAGTCCTCTTTTTCAAACCCGCTGAATACCATGAACACCCGCCTCTCCCGCCGCCACGCCCTTCGCAACATCGGCACCCTCGTGTCGCTCCCGTTCCTCGAGTGCATGCTGCCGCGCGCCGCCCGCGCCGCCGCCGCGGCCAAGCCGCCTGTGCGCCTCGCGTGGCTCTTTGCGGGGTCGGGCATGTTCATGCCGTGCTACAAGCCGGCGCTCGCAGGCCGCGCGTGGGCGGACTCGAAGGAATTTCCGAATATCCGCAACAGCTTCGGCGACGACAAGACTGCGGGACAAATCAAGCCGCTCGCCACGCTCGAGCCGCTGATTCCGTTCAAGGACCACATCTCCATCCTCAGCGGGCTGCTGCACGAGGGCGCGTTCAAGCGCGGCTCCGTCGTGCGCCACGGGCAGGATCCGATGTGCCACCTCACCGGCGCCGACCTTTTCCGCATCCCCGGCGTCGCGTCGCGCAACAGCGTCTCGATTGACCAGCTCGCCTCGCGACTGCGCGGCACCGAGACGCGCATCCCCGCGCTGAACCTCACGCACGACCGCGTCATGACCATCAACTACTCCGAGAGCGGCTCGCCGATTCCCGCCGAATGGAATCCGTATGATGTCTTCCAACGCCTGTTCACCGGGCCCACCGCCGCCGACAAGGCCGCCGCCGCCGCGCGATTTGCGCAGCGGAAAAGCCTGCTCGATTCCGTCGTCGGGCAAACCAAGTCGCTCCACGCCAGCCTCGGCGTCGCCGACCGCGAACGGCTCGACGAATACCTCACACAGCTCCGCGAAATCGAACAACGCATGGAGCAGTCCCGCAAGTGGGACAACGTGCCGATGCCCGCGCTGCCCGCCGGTGTGAACCTCGGCGGAAAGCAAATCGCCGGAGTCGGCCAGAAGCTCGACCTCGGCAATCCCCAGGGAGCCGCTGGAAATTTCGGCCCGCGCATCCGCCTCATGCTCGACATCCTCACCCTCGCATTGCAGACCGACCAGACGCGCATCGCCACCGCCGTCCTCGGTCACATGGGCGATGTCTATAAAGAGGAAGGCCTGAGCGACAGCTACCACGGCTACACGCACACCAATCCCATTGGCATGACCAAAGTGGACCGCCTCCGCATCGGCCACGTCGCGTATTTCCTCGGTAAGCTTCAATCCATCCGCGAAGCCGACGGCAGCACGTTACTCGACAACTCGCTCATCCACTTCGGCGGCGGCATGGGCACGTGGCACGAATCCACCGACCTCGCCAACCTCGTCGCCGGCCACGCCGGCGGCCGCCTCAAGCTCGGCGAACACGTCGAGTTCAAGCAGCAGCCGCTCGCGAACCTCTACGTGCTCATGCTCCAAGCCGCGGGAATGGATGTGAAAAATTTCGCCGACAGCACCGGCGCGCTCTCGCTGGGGTGAACACGGTGCGCTGCGAAACTTTTTCCGCGGACGCAAAATCGAAGGCATCCACAAAACCGAACGACAACCGACCCATGGCCATCAACCGCACAGTCACACTCGCCACCGCACTTGCCCTCGCTTGTTCGCCCGCCGCACACGGCGCGGAGCAGCCGGGCAAGCCTCTTGAAGAACTGACCTTGGAAATCGGCGGCAGCATTTCCATGAAGCTGGTCAAGATTCCCGCGGGCAAGTTCATCATGGGCAGCCCGGCGAGCGAAAAGGACCGGCAGAAGAACGAAGGTCCACAGCACGAGGTCACGCTCTCAAAGTCGTTCTTCATGGCCATCCATCCTGTGACCAACGAGCAATACAAGGAGGTCATCGGCGATGCCACGGGCACCAGGGTATTTGGCGGGCCGAAGTATCCCGCCGTCAGCATGACCTGGGATGTGGCCGTTGCGTTCTGCAAGACGCTCTCCGGGAAAACCGGCAGGACGGTCCGCCTCCCCACGGAAGCCGAATGGGAATACGCCTGCCGGGCGGGGACCACGACGCGGTTTCCTTACGGCGACGATCCCGAGTATGCACAGTTGGGCGACTACGCATGGTATGACAAGAACCGCGAGCACCCGGCTCCAGATGGAAATGGCAAGCCCCTGAACATCCGCCCCGTCGGTGGGAAGAAGGCCAACCCATGGGGCCTGCATGACATGCTCGGCAACGTGTATGAGTATTGTTCGGATCGTTACGCCAATGCATCGGGCGTGCACACAGCGCCCGATGACATGCGGTATGCCGATGGACCCGCCGTCGATCCCACAGGTCCGCCACCGCCCGGCCCCAATGATCCATGGTGGTCAAAAATGCATGTTGTCCGCGGCAGCGGCTGGCACATGCGAGGCGGGGGCAAGGCTCCCTACTGCCGTTCCGCGTGCCGCGAGAGAGGCTCCGGAACAGACCAGAGCACCGGCTTCCGAGTAGTCGTGGAGGCCAAGTGAATCAGCAGTCCGAGGAGCTTTCAAATTTACTCGACCGGCCCGTGGAACTACGGGCTCGTCCTTATCGGGCTCATTGCCGACGGCCCCCCTCACGTCGAATGAACCCGTCGAGGAGATCACAGTGATTCCGCTGGGCGCTGCGAGATTGCGGATAACCGCATTTCCGCTCATCGACAACGGCCCCGCTGGCCGCGCATGGGTCACGCCGCCGGAGCCGTTCGTGAAGATCACACGGCGACAGGCCGCTGCGATGAAGAAAGCCGCTGCCGGAGAACAAGACTTGGACGCTCTGAATCCTCCGGCGAAGAAAAAGAGTGAACCGGAGAAGACTCCTGCGAGGCCGGTCACCAAAAGCCCCGCCGCCGAAGACCGCGCGAAAACCTTCGACCGCTGGGACACAAACCACGATGGCACCGTCACGCTCGCTGAATACCTTGCCGGACAGAAACCCAACCCACTCCTCGAATCCCGCTTCAAGCACCTCGACAAGAACGGCGATGGCAAACTGACACGCGATGAGTTCATCGGTCCGTCTGGCAAATAGCGCCACTCAGCAATCCGAGGATTTTACCATGAAAGCAAAACTGCTCGTCATTCTTTTCGCTCTCCACTCGTGCGTGTTCAGCCTCATGGCTGCGGACAAGCCGAACTTTGAAGACTGCCTTTCATGGTTCGCGGGCGTAAGACAAAATTCTGGTCAGTGCGGTATTCCGGTGCTTTTCGTTGCTAAGTATATGTTTATGGCATATACATTCCCCCAATGAAACCCAAACCCACTCCCGAAGCCATCCTCCACGACCTCG
>BJHT01000534.1 GCA_014193395.1 Verrucomicrobiota bacterium | reverse complement strand
AACGCATGTCTACTATCGCAGGCATTAAAACTTCGTTCCGGCCCCCGGTTCCCCAGACCCATGTGTAACGGGTCACGATCTTTCCCCTCGTAGTCCTCACAGTATTTCCCGTCGAGTTTCGCAGTTTCGGTCGGTCACGGGCGTCCCCGGCGTTCGCACAGCGCCGAAGAGTGCATGAGGCAAAGCAAAGAACCCTCCGGCACCCGATGAAGGGCCGAAGGGTTCAGTGCAGCCGATTTCTCCGGAGCCAGCCCCGTCGCATCGGCCTTGGGCATCCGCTCGGGCGCGACCCCTCACGGAAGATCGATACCGCCGTCAGTTCATAGCAACGCCTCGGTCGTGGCGTCCAGCAACACGGCTTCGTCGACCATCTGCACGTTGCGCTCGGCCGCTAGGCGCAGGGCCGTCATCGCCAGCTTGTTGACTTGGCGCGGAATGCCTTTGGTGACTTGATAGAGCCCTTGGCGCGCCGTCTCGTCGAACAACGGCTCGGCGACGCCGGCCGCTTTGAGTTGCTGGGCCAGATACGCGTCGAGTTCCTGGCGCGTGAATCCCTCCAAGTGATAATGCACACCGATTCGTTGCCGCAGCGGCTCATGAAGCTGGAGCACCAGCAGGCGTCGCAACAACGGCTGGCCGATGAGCAGCAGAGTCAGTAAGCGCGATGAGTCCATGTCGAAGTTCAACAGCAGCGGGAGTTGTTCGAGCGCCGGGTGCGGTAACAGATGCGCTTCGTCACAGATAAGAATCGGGTGTTGCTTCTTGCTCTGGTTCAAGTGCACGATGGCGCCGGAGATCTGGCGCACCAGGTCGCTGCGGAAGTGCGCCGGCTTGAGGTCCAGCGTCAAGGCGACCTGCCGCAGTAAGTCGAGCGCCGAGCCGTTGGTGAAGTGCACGTAGAGAATCTTGTAGAGGTTGGGATTGAGCGAGGCCGTGAACACGCGCGCGGCGGTGGACTTGCCCGCACCAACTTCGCCGGTAAGCAAGCCCACGCCGGGATGCCGCGCCAGCAGCTCGAGCCGGGTCTTGACCTGCTGCCAACCTGCGGAGGCGAACAGTTGTTTGGCGTCGGGGCTGTCGGCGAACGGGGTCTTCTTGAAGCCGAAGAATGTTTCAAACATTACCGGTAAGTCCTGCCGTTCACCACCGCATCCACCAGGCGCGCCCGGCCCTCCGGTTTTCCGTCGCAGTAGATCTCCACCTGAGTCAGGTCGAGCGGATCGAAGCGCACCTCGATCTTTTGGCCGGCCAGCGGCGGCGGCGCTTCAAAGAAGCGGTTGCGGAGTTGGAAGGTGGAGTCGCGGCGCACCAGGCGGTCGACGCGATGGAAGAACAGGCGGCGCATATCGGTGGCCGGTGGCAGCTGGCGCACTTGGGCGATGTCGCGCTGCCAGCGCAGGAGCGGAGTGGTCTGGAGAGAAGAGTGCTCACGGCGGTGATAGACGGTGTCGAGCCAGTGCCACAATCGTTCGTTCAACTGGTCGAGCGAGAGCAGGGCTTTGGGATCGAGATCGGCGAGAAATTGCTCGCGTACGGAGCGGAAGAACCGTTCGATTTTGCCGCGCCCTTCGGGTTGATAGGGCGGCGTATGAATGACGAGGATACCGATGGAGGCGGCGATGCGCGCCACCTGCGGCGAACGGTAGATCTTGGCGTTGTCCATGTAGAGACGGGTGGGGATGCCGCGCGCCCAGATCGCCTGGCGCAGGCAATCGAGAAAACAATCCAAGCCCTGATTGGGATAAAACTGGGCGTGCGGAATGAGGCGGCTGGCGTCATCGAGCGTGGCCTGTAGGAACACTTGGATTTTGCCGCCACCGGCGCGTTGGACCCAGGGGCCGAACAGCATATCCGACTGCCAGGTCTGATTGGCGAACTCGGCCTCGTACTTTTTGTGCGCGGCAGTTTTGTCGAGCAGCAGTTGCCGTTCGGTGAGTCCGCGAGCCCGCAGAAAACGATAGAGCGTAGAAGGGGAAAGCTCGGGCTGCAGCTGGTTGGGGTCGGCCAGAGCCAGATGATTGAGCAACGCCGTGCCGGTGCGGGACGGGCTTTCGCGCTTGAGCCGCTCGATGAGCGCGGCGGTCTCCGGCGTGATGGCGCGCTGCTGGCCGCGATCGTGGCGCGGCTTGGGATGCAGCGCGGGGAGGCCGTTGCGGCGATAGCGCAGGGTCCACTCCAGCAACGTATCGACGGAGACTTGGCGGCGAGTGGAATAGGGAATGTCGTAAAGGCGCGCGGCGATTTCTTGGGCGCGGCGCGTCAACTCCCCACGCGGCAGGGTCTCCAGCACCAGGGAGGAAATCGCTCCGTAGCGGAAGAGCGCAATCTTTTCGGCTTTGTCATCCATGAGCGGAAGCGTAAGGGAAAAGACGGCGGCGGTCCAGACAAATGGTGTGTGGGGAAGCTTAAGCTCAAGCGGGCGCGGCGGGCAGCGTGACGCGGCGGCCGTCCGGAACCAGCGACGGCGGCCAGCCCAACAGGTGTTGGCGCAAGTCGGCGAAGAGGAAACGATGGGCGGGAGTCCAGCCAGCGGTGGTGAGCATGGCCAGGGCGCGTTGCACAAAGTTCGGCGCGGGGGCGGGCGTGGTCAACCCCGCCAGCGCCACGCAAAGAGCGGCGGCCTGCGCCCGAAAGCGGCGCAGCCAGAACTGGCCGCGTTGGTACGGCATCGGCGGCGGCGCGGGCGCGGGCGGCGGCGAGGCAGGGAGGAAATGAACCATGAGCCACCAGGCGATGACCGCGAGGCTGGAACGAAGGTAAGGCAGCGCGAACTCCGGGAGCAGGGAAACTGTACGGCGGCAGGCCTCGCACAGATAGCGCCGCACGCGGATCACTCCGTCAAAGGCGGCGTCGATGATCGTGCGCGAGTAAAAGCCGTGCGCGGTGAGTGGAACCGGGGCCGGGCACTGTGGGCAGCAGGCGGGACGGTGTTGGTCTGGATCGCTGAGTTGTTCGAGGTACTGCTGCACCGAACCGGTGAATTGGTGTAGGATTTGCATTGTAGGATCGTCTCGGGGAGCGCTAACTCCCCAGGCTGTTGTTCGGTGCGGCGAAAGAGCTCCAACTCTTCGCCGCACCCACCTCGACATCCTATCGCTACGCAGACAAACAGAATTTGGACGCCCTACGGGCGGTCTTCGCATTGGAATGCCCAAGGCCTCCGCTCCAGAGCCTCACCAGAGAAATGGGCGTGCACAAAGGGCGTGCCGTCCGGCGCCACGGCGGGGCGGGCGGCAAAAGCTCAAAGGCTAATCCCCTCAGGTTCGCCCCCCAGTGCGCAGTCACGATGCCGCCCGGCTCGGCGGGGATCAATGTGAGAAAAACTGCCCGCTAAACGGGCAAAGATCGTGGTTCATTACACTACTTTGCCGGCGTGCCTGTAGGATGTCAGAATAGCGGACAACGGTTGGGCTGATTCCAAATGGCCATCCAAACGCGTTTGTCAGAATTGTTGACAATTTGTGCCACGATTCCCGGCATAATCCTACCTTCGTGTCACGGTTGTTGACATAATCCTGCTCTGGCCGGGGATCGGAAAGTACGCTGGCCTTCGCGGTT
>BJHT01000533.1 GCA_014193395.1 Verrucomicrobiota bacterium | reverse complement strand
TTTGGTGAAGAAGGCGACGATTTCCGTTTCACCAATGAGAATCTTCACATGAAGGGATTTGGCCCAGCGGCGGCACTCGGCGTGGTTGGCTGGCGGGTAGAAGATGCACAAGGCGGCTTGCGTGTGACTGCCGCCGAAAAGTTCGGAGCGCCGCCGCAACGACTCGAAGTGCTCCAGCCCGGGCGCGATGGACTTGCAGGAAATCAGCAGCAGTCCGGCCTGCAAACGATCCATGCAAAGGATGTCCGTCTCGCCGAAATCGCCTTCCGCGCCGGTCGGTTCGACACTCCACTGGGGGTCGTGGAAGCGTGGGGTCTCGCGGAGCAGGTCGAGTACGCGGAGTTCCAGCCAGAGGCCGTCGAGGAGCTTGTGGAGCTTTTCGTTGTTCTTTTTGGATTGGTGCGGAGGCGAATAGGACGTGGGGGCGCTGCCGGTCGGGACGAGCAGACCGGCGTGGGCGGCGGCGGCGAAGTAGTCGGCTTTCAGGGCGGTGTCGGCCGCGAGCGGAGGAATCTCGGGGAGATACTTTCGTTCCGGTTGGAAATGTTTGCGCAACGCCTGGATCAGCGCCTCGAACTCGGTTGGATCGGCGGAGGCGCGGATCGTCGCCGCGCGAGTGCCAAAGGTTTTCAGGGCGGCGGAGGGAACCTTGGAGCGCCAGCGATCTGGCCCGCGGCCATGCGCGGCCAGCACGGCTTCGACATTCAACGTGGCGACGATTTCATCGAAGCCGGGAAGTTGTGGCAGCGGATGACGTTCGTTGAGGGAGAGGAAGCGCCGTTCGTGGGTGTCGCAATAAAGGATTGGTTCGCGCTGATACTCGGCGGCGAGATAGGCACCGATGGACATGGGTTTGGTGCCGCCGGTGAGGTTGACGACGGCACCGGGCCAGAGGGCGAGCGATTCTCCGACCTTGCGGCGGGTGCGGTCGGCGGAGGGGGAGGATTCCTCGATAATCACTTCGTGGAACTCCGGATTGAGGTCGTAATAGGGCGGAGTCTTGCGGAGCGATTCAACCGCGCGTTTCAAGTTCTCCGCCGCCTGATGAAAGCGCGGGCCATTGCTGCGAACCTGCACGACCGTGGCGGGTCGGAGCGCCAGCAGGGGCAGCAGGTTTTGCATGGTCTGTTCGCTGACGAGATGGAGGAGGGTCATGGGGGCGGTGCGGGAGTGTGAGGGAACGATGGGGATTAAGCCGTGGCACCGGTCCGGGCGGCGGCGAGGGAGCGGAGTTGTTCGAGGGAGGCGGGTTCGTTGGGAAACAGGACGGGGCGCAAATCCGCGAGGAGGCGGGCTTTGCTGACGACGGCGAGCCGGCGGCTGCGGGCGAATTCGATGGCTTGGGGTTCCAAGGGCGCGCGGCGGACGCAGATGGCGCGGCCGAGCAGGCCGCCGACTTCGGCCACGGCCAGCAGGTCTTCTTTCAGCGGATGCAGGTCGCGCTCGCGCAGCTCGTCGGCCAGCCGGGCGAGCAATTCGGTCAGGCGCGGGTCGGGGGTGACCTGGCGCAGGATCTCCGTGCGCAAGCGATCCACTCTGGTTTCGGGTGAGTGGCGATCTTTGCAGTCCACCACCCACAGTTTGCCGGCCCAGTTGAAGACCAGGTCCAACTCCCCTTCTTCGCGGCCAGAGCCGCGGAGGACTTTGGGAACCAGGCGGACGCTGCGCTGAACGACGGGCACACCCAGTTTCAGCAGCGCGACCGCGGTGGCGAATTCAAGGGCAAAGCCCGGCTGGTCATCGAGCTCCGGAACATCCCAGGCGAGGAACTTGCGGAAGTCTTCATCCCGTTTGAGGAGCGGGGCAATTTCGGCCTCGGGCAGAAGGCGGCCCCGTTCGTTGAGCGTCAGCCGCTGGCCTGAGCCGACGACCTCCGCGCTGCCAAGCTGGCAGCGCAGCAAGGCGAGCGGTTCGATTTCGCGCGCGAGATGAGGGTTCAATTGGAACGACTCCTGGGGCAGCAGATCGGTCCCACGGGGCAGAAACGGAAAGACGCGCAGGTCGCGTTCCAGATAGAAACAGGGCGTGCCGGCTAACCGACACCACTCGGCGGCGGCCAGCGCCATGAGTTTGTTGCCGCCGGTGAAGTGGACGCGGCAGTTCGCTTCATCCAAGCCAAGCCGCTCGGCGGTGGCGGTCAGCGCTTCCACGATGTTGCCGAAGTGATCATGCGGCACGCGCACCAACTCGACTGCGGACTCCGGCAACAAACGCTGGCCGGCGAACAGTTCCTTGAGCCGCCGAGCGGGTCCGGCGGACTCGCCTTCTTCATCGGTGTGAAAGAGCACCAAGCGGTCGGGACGCGGGCTGAGATGGAGGAAGCCGAGCACCTGCGGCCAGATTTGCCGGGAGGCGAGGGAGAGGAGGGTCATGGGATGCTACGCTGCCAGACTTGATGCGGCGAGCTGCTCACCCAAGGCAGGCTTGCGCTGCTTGAGAAGGTTGATGATGCCGGCCAGATCACCGGGACGGTTGCCGGTGACGCTCATTCGCGCATCCCACACGGCGGCGATGCGAAAGGAGGTGGCGATGCCGACAATCCGGAAACGCAGGGGTGAGGTCTTGCGACCACCAAAAATCTTTCCGAGCGGATCGTTCAGGCCAGCGAGGTCGTTTTGCCCCTGGCGGTCGTCCCGTCCGCCCAGCGTGTCTGAGACCACCCGGCGGGCCTGCTCAGCGGAGGCGTAGGATTGGCTGAGGAGTGAAAAGCGCAGCGGGGCGTGTTGCAACAGTTGAGCGCAACGTTCCTCGTAGGCTGCGAAATCGGGCGGCGGTTGCAGGCTGTTGGGGAGAAGCGGCGGAAGGGTTTCCCAGCGAAAGCTTCCGGCCGCGCGGGTGCTGCGCAGTCCGAGAGTGCCGAGCAGGAGCCAGGTTTCCAGGGTGCGGTCCAAGGCGGATTGCAGCCGCTTATCCAACCCACCGAGACGAGAGAGAATGTGAAGATCGAACTTGGTGCCGCCTAGATAGGCGGCCTTTGGGCTAGCTTGGTCTCCTTTTTTATGCGGCAGGGTATTGGCGCTGCCGGTGCTCCCCACCAACGACGAAACGCGCACCACCAACTTGCTCGCCGTGGCTCCACCATGAACACCACCGAAGATGGTTTTCTCATCGGTGTAGTTTCCGCCCAGCGCGCGAAACCACCAGTGAAGCTGCCCACGAATGGACGCGGGGCGCACTTCGGGCCGGTCCTCGTAAGCGCCGCGACTGAACAGCGGGGTGATGAATTCGAGACGGTAGGTGCTCATGGCAGATTGATTGCGAAAGTTTTGGCAGCGGCCAGCAGCGCCTCGACGCGGGCTTTGTTGGCCGGCTTGTCACTCTTCTTCCAAGCTTTCCAAGTGTCGCGCCGGTCCTGTAGGAGCAGGGCGAACAGCAGTCCCTTCTGCTCGGCGGCACTGATCGTGGCAATCCCGGAAACGGCGGTGGCAAAGTCTTGCTGGTTCATGGCGGCAAAGCGTTCGCGCGCCTCCTCTTCGGGTGGCATCGCCGCTCGGCGAATAGCTTCGGCCTCGGCCTTGGCGCGCACGTCCGACTCGGCTTTGGCTTTAATGGCGGCGGCTTCGGCTTCGC
>BJHT01000532.1 GCA_014193395.1 Verrucomicrobiota bacterium | reverse complement strand
TCACTTCACCTTCACCAACCGCAATGACTCCACCTCGAACCACACCTCGCCCTTGCCCCCGCGCAGCTCGCACACCAAATCCACCTCCTGCGGCCCGGACGCCACGTCGAATTCATACGCCAGTTTCTCCCACCCGCTGCTGCCCGTGACCTGTTTCTTGCGCGGCTCCGTCGCGCCGGAAATGCGCAACCCCGCGCCCACCGCCTTCCCATCCGCCACCGTCGTCGCTACCTCCTTCGCCTTCGCCACGCCTCCGAGCCGATAACGCCCCGCCTCCAGCGGCAGCCGCAAACGCCACGAACCCGCGCCTTCGGGCGCAGCCTTTATCCACAGCGTTTTCTTGCCCTCGGGATGCGTCACCGCGTCCATCTGCCCGCCGCCCGCGCCGGGTTCCTTGCGCCAATCCTTCAACCGCGCCGCCCCATTTTCAAACCGCAGCGTCTGCGGCGGCCCGATCGTCAGCAGCCGACTGAGTCCCTGCCCCCGCGCCACGATGCGGTTCTTCAAGCTCGCCGAGTTGTTCTCAAAATCGCGCGCGAGGTTGGGGTTGTACGCCTTCATCGCCGGCAGCGCGCGCTGCACCACCTGGTGAATCTGGTTCGTCAGCACCGTCGCCTGAAAATGATTCGTGAAAATCTGCCCGACCCGCTGGCGATACGCCGCGCGCAGCTCCGGCGTCCGCATCACGGCCTGCGCCACGAGGCCGTTCACGCCCGGTTCGATGGCCTGATCGGCACCGCCGATCATCTGATCCATGTCGTGCGGAAAGAACACCATGCGGTCCGTGTCGAGGTCGTGATAAACGCGGTAGTTGTGCCGCGCGAACGTGTAGCCATCCCAGTGACACAGCATCACCTCCAGCGCCATGAACGAGAGGAACCGCTCGACATCCAGCGTCTTGCGCAACGCCTCGAGCCGCCGCGCTGCGTCCGGTTCATTCGCCGCGGCGGTGAGCGCCTTCAGGTCCGCGCGCGTGAGCGGTTCGTTGCCCTCCATCCGTTCCAACCCGTCGGAGACATCGCCGCCGGCGGACTGCCCGTAGAGCGAGCCATTGGGATTTTTGAAATGCCGGCCGAGGAACTGCTTCTCCATCCCTTCGACCAACACGAACAAGCCCAGCTTGCGCCCGTTCAACTCGACAATCGCATGAGTCGCCCGCGACGCCGGCACGCCCGCCGCGCGGAACAAATTCGCGCAGGTCATCTCGCTGAGATACGTGCCGTCCTGCGCGCCATTGTTCAGGTGCATTTTCTTCAAGCCGTGAAAATAGTCCGCCGCCTCGAACGTGCTGAAACTCAGCGTCAACCCCGGCTTGTCATCCAGCCCGCGAAAGCTCCCCGCCGAGCCTTTGATGTGAACGCCCACGTCCTCGTAGACCTTGTCGCCCTCGCGCACCGTCGCGCTCACAAACTTGCGCGGCGTTTTGCGCAGCGACGCCAGCCCCGCCTCGGGAATCTCGATCCGCAAAATCACCACGCCGTTGGTCGCAAAAAATGCGTCCGCCGCCGCGTTGTCCTTGCGCTTGTCACGCGGGGTCAGCCGCGCCTGCGCGTCGGCGAGGCCGAGGAAAATTCCGAGAATCAAAAGCAGCGGCACCCAGCATCGGCCGCCACCTCCGCCCCGGGCCGCACAGATCGTTCTCTGTTTCATCGGTATTTCATCCGTTGCTGAACCAGCCACGCGCCTCCTCACTGCGCCGGTTTCTTCAACTCCTCGCCGAGAAACTTCGCCCGCTGCGCAATATTCTCGCGCAACTGCGCCACCGCCGCATCAAACGCCTTCGTCTCGTTCGCATCGCGCGCCGCCGCCGGACGAATCTTCGCCGCCAGCTCGGCGATTCGCGCGTGCAGAGTCTCGACCTTGAACGCCGTCCCAAGCAGCTTGGTCATCCGCTCGCGATACAGCCGCCGCCCCTCGGGCGACTCGAACACCGCGCGCGACACCATCCCCTTCCCGTCCGGCAGCAACGGCGCGTTGACCTTGCTGAACAGCTCATCGAGCGACGCCGGCATGAACACCAGCCGCGCACTCACGGGGTCGTTGTAAACTCGGTAATTGTTCCGCGCGAGCACGTACCCGTTGCGATGCCACGTAAACACCTCGACCGCGACAAACGACAGGAACCGATCCACATCCAACACCGTCCCGAGCTTCTTAAGCCGCTGGTTCAAGTCGTTTTCCCGCGCCGCGTTCACCAGCGATTTAAGATCCGCCTGATCCTTCGGCGACTTGCCGGAATCCAGGTGCAACGTCTCCGTCACGTCGCTCGCCTTGCCCTCGTAGAAATTGCCCTTCGTCTTCTTGAAAAAGTCCGACAGGAAATCGCGGTTCGGCGTCTGCGCCAGCACATACAGCCCCGCGTCGCGGCCGTTCAACTCCACCCGTGCAAACGTCACCCGCGGCGCCGGCACGCCCGCCGCGCGGTAAATCTCGCCGCCGATGGCCTCCGACAAATACGAGGAGTCCTGCAGCGCGTTGTTCAACGCGATCTTCTCGTGCCCGTGGAAAAACTGCCCCGACTCGAACTCATCGAACTTGATCGTCAGGCTCGGCTTGCGGTCGAGCAACTGCACGCCCGCCGCGCCCTTCAACCGGATGCCGACGTTCGCGTACACCTTGTCGCCCTCGCGCACCGTGCCCTTGGCGTACGCCTTGGCGTCCTTGCGCAACGCCTCCAGTTGCGCCGCCGGCAGCTCGATTTTCAACGCGAGCAATTTCGGCGTGCCATACAACTCATCTTCAATCTCGGCCGCCGATACCGGAGCCGCCGGCCAACTCGCACAAACCAAGGACAACAGCAAGACCCGCAGCGGGCGCATCAAAGTGGAAATCATAGTGGCAGCTAACGACGCGCGAAGCGGGCGCGGATTCACGCCGAATGTCGTTGTCGCGAGGCTTCTCAGCCGCTCCGACAAATCCCCTGCGCTGCGAGGATCTAAGTTTCGAGTTCCGCGTTTACGCGGCCCGCCGGTCGCACGACCGCCCTCACGATTCGCCCCCGCCCGCCGCCGCCTGTTTTTTTGCCTCCAGCGCCGCCCGCCGCTCCTTGCCGACCTTGGCGGCCGCGAAAATCCAGAACGGAAAAATGATGAAACACACGAGCGTGGCCACGCCGCCGCCCAGCAGTTCCGCCCGCTCCTTTTTCTCCTGATTCGATTTTCCGGAGCGGTCAATTTTGATCAACCCAAACACTCCGACCCCGATGGCCAGGACGAACACGATGGCGGTGGCAATGAGCGGAAGTTTGAAATGGCGCATAGTTTGTATCCGGATTTCCACCCCACGCAATTCAACGGCCCGTCGGCGGGTGGAATGGCGCGATGGTTCGTCCCCGGTCCCGGCAATTTCAAGGTGAAATCAGGCGCTGCAAAAACGAGGAGCGTGCTCGGGCGTTGCCCCGTGGACCGCCGCCGTCCCCGGCTCCACGCAACCGGGTGGCGTGGCCCCGGCGGGCAACGCGCGGAATCGGGCGTAAGACAAAATTCTGGTCAGTGCGGTATTCCGGTGCTTTTCGTTGCTAAGTATATGTTTATGGCATATACATTCCCCCAATGAAACCCAAACCCACTCCC
>BJHT01000531.1 GCA_014193395.1 Verrucomicrobiota bacterium | reverse complement strand
CGCTGCGCTGCCTCCACGCCAGCCGCCGACTCGCGGCGTTCTGGAAAGAACGCCTCAATGCTCACAGCGCCCGCAACGACTGCCTGGCCCTCGCGGCGTGACTGAAGAATTCTGTCATGCGCCCGCGGGGGTTGAAAACGCAAAATGGTGCTGGACGGAGTACCGGAGCATCGTTACAGAGAACACGCTTTTGGTTGGCGCATGGTTGGAAAACGCGTCAAAACCAGCACGGAAACGGCAGCGAATATACCGGGCTTGACGCTGGTTTGGCCCTTACTTAGACACTCGAAAAAATACAGGAATCATCATGGCATCTGAAAAACAAACGATCGAAGAAAAGGTCAAAGCAATCATCGTCGAGGAGTTGGGCGTCAAGGCCGAGCAAGTCATCCCGGATGCCAAGTTCATCGAAGATCTCGGGGCCGATTCCTTGGACACCGTGGAATTGGTGATGGCGCTCGAAGAGGAATTTGGGATGGAGATCCCGGACGAAGAAGCCGAGAAACTGCAGTGCGTCGGCGATGTGATCAAATACATCAAAGAGCACAGTAACGACGCCAAGTAATTCCCCCAGTTTGCCCAGGGCAGCAGCGCTCCTTTTGGTCCCGGCTGCCCTTTTCTTTTTATGTCATCGGTTGGCGCTGGACGCCGTGTGGTCGTGACGGGAATCGGGATCGTTTCCTCATTGGGGAACGACATCCAGTCCTTCTGGGATAACATCCTGCATTCGCAGTGCGGCATCGACCGTATCACCGCGTTCGACGTCACCCAATACGACTGCAAGATCGCCGCCGAGGTCCGCAACTTCGATCCCACCCCGGCACTGCCGTCCCCGAAGGAACTCCGGCGCACCGATCGCTTCGTGCAACTCGGCGTGTATGCGGGCTGGCGTGCGTTGCAAGATTCCGGTCTGGACCTTGAAAAGGTCAATCGCGACGAGGTGGGCTGCTTCATCGGCTCCGGCATCGGCGGGCTCCAAACCACCGAGGAGCAGCACAATGTCCTGCTCGCCAAAGGCCCTGGCCGCCTGTCGCCGTTCATGATTCCGATGCTCATCCTGAACATGGCCTCCGGCATGTTCTCGATGTACCACAGGCTGCGCGGCCCCAATGTCGCCACCTGCTCCGCCTGCGCCACCTCGACGCATGCCCTCGGCGAAGCGTGGCGCACGATCAAAATGGGCGACGCCCAGGTCATCTTCGCCGGCGGCACCGAGGCCACCATCGTCCCCCTCGGCATCGGCGGCTTCTGCGCCATGCGCGCCATGAGCACGCGCAACGACGATCCCAAACGCTCCTCGCGCCCGTTCGACAAAGACCGCGACGGCTTCGTCATGGGCGAAGGCGCTGGCGTCATCGTCCTCGAGGAGCTTGAGCACGCGAAGGCCCGGGGCGCGCGGATCTACGCGGAGATGGTCGGCTACGGCAACACCGCCGACGCCAACCACATCACCGCCCCCGCTCCCGACGGCGAAGGTGCGGCCCGCTGCATGAAAATGGCCCTGCGCTCCGCCGGCCTGAATCCCACCGACATTTCGTACATCAACGCCCACGGGACCTCGACCCCGCAGGGCGACATCTGCGAAACCCTCGCGATCAAATCCCTTTTCGGCGACCACGCCCGCAAGCTCGCCGTGAGCTCTACCAAGGGCGCGACCGGCCACATGCTCGGCGCGGCCGGCGCCGTCGAGATGGCGCTTTGCTGCAAAGCCCTCGAAACCCAGATCGCCCCGCCGACCATCAACCTCGACAACCCCGATCCGCAGTGCGACCTCGACTACATCCCGCACACCGCGCGCCCCATGCGCATCGAGGCGATTCTGAACAACTCGTTCGGTTTCGGCGGCCACAACGCCACCGTGGCGGCGAAGCGGTTCCTCGGGTAAGCGGAGTCGGCCTGCGCAGACCGCTGGCGGTTCGACTTGTCGGTCGTGGCGGTCCACCGGCCGCACGGCGGATTCTCACGGGCTGCAAATCGTGGGCGAGGCGGGCAGCATCTTTCGCGTTCCCCAATTATGCTGCGCGGGCTTGGCGGAGGCGGATCGAACCCAGTTTACCCAGCGGCATCCCTGCGCCGTCCCGCGCTGGTGAAGTCTGCTCGTGGGCGCGGCCAGGTTTGGCAGGGGAATTTGGGGCAGGGGAATGGGGAGGGAACGAAGTGGGCGGCTGACGGGTTGCGCCATCTCCGGCGGATGAAAACCGCGGGCTATTCCCAGCCGTCGCTCGAGTGGTAGGACCACCAGTCGGCCTCGGCGGGATTGCCCGGGAAGCGCGCGGCGTGGCCGTCGGCGTAAAGGGTGTTGATGCCAAGGTTGTGCGGCATGTTCTGAGTCGGCGTCCAGTAGGGGACTTCCCACAGCAGCGTTGCGCGCGAGTTGTCGAGCACGTCGGCGTCGAGGCGGCCGCTCACGGGCTTGGCCGTGCCGTAGCCGACGCCGGGAATCCAGTAGATGTGGTTCCACACGTAGGAGGTCTGGTTGGCGACGATGAGGTTCTGCATCGTGAGCACCTTGATGCCGGCCGGGCAGTGGTACATGCCGGGGCGAAGTCCCGCCGGATTGGTTGCGACGTTCAGCGTGTTGCTGCCCAGATATTGCGCGATCATCTCGGGCAGATAATTGAAGTCCGCCCGCAGCGGATGATCGGCCGGGTTTCACTGGCGTCCCCAGTTGCGGCAGAGCGGATAGCGGCTCTCCCAGTCGGCGGCGTAGAGCTGGATGCCAATGCCGAGCTGCCGGAGGCTGTTGATGCAGTAGGCCTGGTGCGACTTTTTCTTTGCGGAAGCAAGGGCGGGCAACAGCATGCCGGCGAGGATGCCGATGATGGCGATGACGACGAGCAATTCGATGAGGGTGAACCCCCGCTCGTTGCGGGCATTGCCGTCGCTTGGGGAAAGGTTGGTGGACATGGCGGCGTTTCTACTCTTCGTGTTCGACTGGGCGAGAAATTTTTTGCCCGCGTAAGGGAGTGTGTCGAACAAGGTTTTCGGCGGGCCGCCGAAAACAGAACACCGATGGCGTTCTCCGTCCGCGACCGCCGTCCGCTGGCACTGGTTTCCCGCCGACAGGCATCTCGCAGGAGAAGGACAAGACACGTGGCGCAATTACGGGACACGATATTCCACCCTCAGAGCCGTTTCAGCGGTTCGTTCGGTGGCATCTCGGCACTGGTCAAATAATAGTGGTAAGTATCGCTCGGATAGAACCAGGAATAAATCTGCCATTTCAGTCTCTCAGAGCTGTCCAGATGACGACTTTCGATATAGCAAGCAACCACGACCCTCCAAGGATGTGGAATCGGTGAGATGGGCACGGGCAGGCGAAACCTACGCTCACCAAACGGCTGAAGGTGAGATGGGCCGTAATCGGCGTGATACGACAGTATCGCTGATGGATCATTCCACCTAAACGATTCTTTGGTCTGCACAGCCACAAGAATGGAGCTTAAAGAGGGTGTTGCGAAAGGGAAAGTGCGAGGTGTTGATTTCATTGGCGATTTCGCGTGTTTGCAAAAATGCCGCCTCAAAACAACGGCGCGTCCTCCCCCGGTAGTTCCAAGGACAGCTGTGTCGGCG
>BJHT01000530.1 GCA_014193395.1 Verrucomicrobiota bacterium | reverse complement strand
CCGGCTTGCCGGTGGTCAGCAGCTCGACGGCTTGGGTTTTGAACTCGGGGGTGTAGCGCTTGCGTGGTGCTAGTTTCATGATTTTTTGATTCTGTAGGTTCTTGGTCCAGAAAGATAGAGCACCTCAGACCCCATTGTAGGAGACGACGTAAGGAGACTCTACTTCGTCCCGCCGGACGCGCCCCTCGTAGCCGCCAACGTGAGGAGGCGGACCCCACTGTAGGAGACGACGTAAGGAGACTCTAACTTCCTTCCCGCCCAGCCTTCACTCCCCGCAGCCGACTTCAGGAAAACCCCAGCGGCAAATTAAAGCCACCGCATCGAGTCACCGCCCCGTGGTTAGACGCGGCGAGCGGCCACGCCGAGGCCGGGGTAGCGTCAGGCGGGATCCCTGACGCCAGAGTTAGCCATTTTGCGCCCGTGTAGATTGCCCCCTGAACCTACTGGGTTTGCTCAAGGAGATAAATGGGGCCGACGAGGCCGCCCAGGTACATCTCGGGCAGTGGAATATGGCGCACCATGACGGTGATCTGATTGTCCTGGCCAGGTTTCAAGTGACCGGAGACATCAATGGTCGCTCCGGTGAACGCTTCCACCTCGGCTGCATTTATCTTGGCCCCGTTGACATAGAGCGACACTTTCCGGTCGGCCTTGACGAAGTGGAGCAGAAGATTCGCGGAACTCTGCGGTGCCTTGTAAGTCGTGCGATACCACATTTCGCCGAAGTATTCCGGCAGCCCCTGGGCGTTGCGGGTGTCGGTGTAGGTCTTGATCGCCTTCCATCCGGTGTCACTGAATTTCGGATCAAACGGACTGCCCGCGACTCCAGACTTCTCGATCTCCTCCTTGGTCGCGGTCTTCCATTCATCTGGCAGCACGCCAAGCGGCTTGCGAGGCTGGCCCTGCTTCGGATGAACGGCTCCCCACGCGGACCAGGTGTTCTTGCCGACAAAGCGCTGGAGATAGGTGTTGGCGTACAGGTTCGCATTTCTGGTCGCGATGGATTCCTTCACGAACTCGCCCCATTTCGTAAGTATGTCCGCCGCGCCGTCAATGTCCCCGCGGTTCAAAGAGTCATACCACGTCCGCCAGAAGTTGGCGCGCGTGAGACCGCGCCGGGCGAGGCTCACCCGGTGGGCGTCGCCTTTGGAACCCTTGGCGAGACGCTCGGCCTCGGTGAGATAGCCGTCGAGGGTCTTGAGCCTCTCGGGGGTGTACACATGGTGCAGGGCGTGAATCGAACCGGCCTCGGTCTTGAGATTGATGAAGGCCGCATCCACTTCCATCCAGTATTTCTCCATGATGCCGGCCGCCGGACCGTAGGCCTTGTCCCAGTAGTCCGCCATGATTTCCCAAGGATCAAGGCGGGGATCGTACGCCAGCCGGATCGAAAGGTAGAGATGCGGCGCATAGAGTTCCCAGTCATTGAACGACTCCAGACTCGCGCCAATGAAGCCGCGCTGGCGCAGGTAAGGAAGGTCGTGCGCCCAGGTCGATAGCTTGGAGTAAGGAGTCAGGACTTCCGCCAGGTTGTAGTTGTAAGTACGCAGCCCCATCGAGGTGGCGTGTCCGCTCCAGTCGTCGATGATCTGTTTCAACTGTTGGATGGAGGGTGAGTTGGGATGGCCGAGTGGATGGTAACGACTATAGCGAATCGGAGCGACCCAGACACACAAGGCCGGGGACAGTTTCGCCAGCTCGGGCCTGGTGGGTGGCAAAGTGTAGTCGGAGTAGGCATAGAAACCGCACAGGATGGAAGGGTTCAACTTATGAAGTGCCGTCGCCGCCTCGTTGGCGATGCCCACGAACCGATCAGTCATCGAGACGCGTCCGGAAGTCGGGTCGATGATGGCCGGATTGTCGTACTGCTTCGACTCCGGGCTGAGATCCTCCCGATGGTCATCGGGCGGCGACAGCGAAATGCCCTTCTTTCCCTGGTCGCTCGCCTTCAGCGCCCACTCGAGGAAACGTTTGCGGACCTCCGGGTGGCCGAGGTTGTACCACGAACCGTTGATGCGTTTCCCGGTCTCGTCCATGCGGAACCATTCGGGGTGCTGCTTGAAGTCCTCTTTGCCAAGGAAGTTCCAGCTATGGCTCATCGGGATGCCCAGTCCGCCGTCGCCGTTCCAGAGGTTCCACTGGGTGTTGTGAAACGCCCCCTCCGGCCCCCAGATGCGACGATACACAAAGCCCGGAGTCTCCTTAAGTTCACCCACTCTGACTCTCAAGGTCTTCAACTCCGGATAGACCCGGCCCCACTCGGTGTCGGCCAGCCAGCGGCATCCGAATTCCTCTTCGAGAAAACGGCCGACCGCACGCATCGTCGCGGAACTGGACTGACCGGCGACATAAACACTCTTGCCGTCGCACTTGACCCGCAGTCCCTCATGCGAGCGGCTGGCGAGGTCGGACAAATTCAGGCCGGCAGCCACCGCCGTCTGGCCGACATAGATGCTGCCCCGGCCCGCCGCCGGTTGATCCACAATGGGAAGCTCGGCACCGCTCATGCGCCGCACCCAGTCCTGAAGCATCTTGCCGGCCGGCAGGTCGTCCACGCAGACGATCACCGCCGCCGGTTGCCCATTGTCCACCAAGGTCACTCCCTGTCCGCGGGGAGCAACCCGCTCCTGATTGCGGGCCTGCACCATCGCCAGCAATTTGGCGCGGCGCTCGGGTGAAGCGGTGAACTCATCAGTCGCGCCGGCGAGCGGCTGAGTTCCGAGCGCCGCCAGGGCGAACATGGACGTCAAAGTTACGATTGAACCGTAGGGTTTCCGATGCGGAGGATGGGTGGTCATAGGTATGAAGTGTCAGGGTATCTGTACCAGTATGTTGTTCCCGGTCCGGCTCTGACACAGAAGGTTCGGGGCGCGGACCTGAAATATGAGTTGGCGTGACGGATGGGGCTCAATGATCAGTCGGTATTGCCGGAGACTTTAGTTTGTGGGCCGATCATGGCACAGGGGGCAGTCCTTACAATTGACAAATGAGTCTCATCCGCGCCCGCCGTTCGAGTTCAAATACTGCCATGCCCAGCCCGCCGCGCGGCCGATTTTGGAGCACGGCTGGCGGAGTGACCGGGCCGCAGCGATGGTTCGCCGCCTGGCGATCGGCAGCGCCATTTCCGTCTCCCACCAACGCGCGGAGCAAAGATATTGTCGTTTGTGAAGACTGCCCCCCTGGCGGAGGGCGGCCCCCCGACCACGGAAACGTCCGCCCGCAGCGAGCGTCGAAAACAACCCGAACGCTTCCGACCAGGCCCGGTTTGGTGAGCCAAAGAGATGGTCGAGAAACTCGCCAACCCTCGACAAGACGCACGTTTCTGCGGCCTGAACGCCGCGCTCCCGTTGCTCCGTCGAAAACAGGCTCATACCACGTCTATTTCACAATTGCACTATTTCTCGACGCGGTAGCGTTTACTTGATCCGCCAGCCAAGGATGCGAAACCAGGTCGCGCACGCGCTCGGCACTTTGGTAGATGGGCCGTAATTCCTCCCCCAAGGCTTCCTCCAGGGCCTCCAAGGTGGGCCACAAGGTGTTGGCGATCCGATCCTTGATGAGATCGCCGATGATCTCC
>BJHT01000529.1 GCA_014193395.1 Verrucomicrobiota bacterium | reverse complement strand
CTAGGTCGCAGTTGGCCCATCAGTGCCACCGCCCGCAAGACCGTGACGATCATTCATCATCCGCAAAGCCAGTTCTGGGTGGTGTCCGAGCTTCCCAAACCACCCCAAAATCGCTGGCCCGACATCCTTGGAAAGTTCTCACTTTGACCGAGTCTCATTTTGCTCGCACAACAAGTCTCATTTTGCTCTCCCGCCGACAGCCAAACGTAATTTCGGTGCAATCTATTGAGACTCGTGTAATAGGCTGACATCATAGCCAAAGTTCAGCCTGTTTCCAGCAGGCACGGATTATGGCAGGACGACGGCGCATCCGTCGCAAGGCACGGGTGGCATGATGTCCCAACTCGTGCGCTTGGCGCACAATCAGATTGCCCAGTTCGTGCTCCTTGAGGTGCGCCCACAGATATTCCACCGGGTTCAGTTCCGGCGCATAGGCCGGCAACCGCTCGACCAGCAGCCGGTCGCCTTGCGCTGTCACGAAGTCCCGCACCAGAGCCGACCGATGGATCGGAGCACCGTCCCAAACGACCAGCAGCTTGCCGGGCAAATGCCGCAACAAGGCCCGGAGGAATTCCACCACTTGTGGTGATTTGATGCTGCCGGGGTGCATCCGAAAGTAGAATCGCCACAAGCTCAACCCGGCGATCAGCGATACGCTCTGCCAGTTGAACGTCTCCTGTAACACCGGCGTCTGGCCACGCCGCCCCCAAGTCCGCACGCGATGCGGTCGGGTGCTCAGTCCACTCTCGTCGACAAAGACGATGGTGCGCCCTTCCCGCCGGGCTTTTTTTTGAGAGCCGGCCAGCGCTGGCGGTGCCAGCGCCGCACCTCGGCTGCATTGCGCTCCAGCGCCCGGCGACTGGGACGCTGGCAACTGAACCCGAGCCGATCCAACAGATGCCAGACGTGGCCCGGATGATAGCCAATCCCGTGGCGTTGCTGAATCAGGCGTGCCAGTCGCGGCAAGGTCCACACGGCGGTGGCATACCCGGCGGCTTCGGGTCCCGCGAGAATCGCGTCCGCCAAATCTTCCTCTTGGGCGGGCGTCAGGCGCGGCTTGCGACCGGCTGAACCCTTACTGCGTAAGCCGTCGGCTCCCGCCTGCTGCCAGACCTGCTGCCACGCGTGAGCCGACTGGCGACGAACACCGAGCTGGCGGGCGACCGCACTGGGATTGAGTCCTTTCGCGAACAATTTAGCAGCCTTGAGCCGCCGTTTCTCCATCGCCAGATGATCTCGTTGAGTTACCATGCCCAAACTATAACACCGCCCACCGTATCTGTCAGCCTATTACACGAGTCTCAATAGTCGGTACTCGCCACCGACACCGGCAAGAACACTGTCCTTGAAGTCAAATTCCAGAACTCCGCCGTCAAAGGCCGGGTTTGGCGAATGCAACCGGACTGCGTTCAAGGTGTCCCAATTTATCCACTGGACATCCACCTCCAGTTTCAATCGCGGCACGGGCCGGTATGCGTAGCCGACCGTGACCATTTGCGGAAAAGTAATCTCCGCCTCTAGGTCACTCGGACCGACGTTGCCTAATGGAGTTCCGTTCACCCGCGCAGTGCCTTCAAAGTTAATCGCAAACGGACTGCGATAGACGATGCCAATCGTATGTTGCACATGCGGTCGCCACATCAACCCCACGGTTGCCCCCACCGCCATGCCATCGCCTTCCAATCGGAATCGCCCATCGGGTGCTCCGAATGCCGAGAAGTCCTCGTGGCGTTCCAACTCGGTTTCTCCGTAATAGATATTCAAGCTGCTACCGACTGACAGTTCATCAGTCACTTGCCACGCTGCCGTTGGAGCTATATTCCAAACCGCCAAACTGCTCTTGGTTGTCACGTATCGAAGCGGTCCATTCTCATCCCACTTGGTATCGCTGCCAAACGGCACATTGATGCCCAGCCCCACCCGCCACCTCTCACTGCCGAGATCACTTGTCGCGTACAGATGCTGACCTGCTCCCCGAAAACTGATCCATCTGCTATGAGAGTCTGAACGGCCCGGAGCGGGCCAGGAGGACTCGCAATGAAGCGTTCGCGACATACGGTTACACAGATCATCACCAAGTTGCGGCAGGCCGAGGTGGACACAGCAGCCGGCTTGGACACCGCCGCCATTTGCCGGAAGCTGGTCATTAGTGCCGCCACGTTTCATCGGTGGCGGCAGCAGTACGGCGGCTTGCAACCCAATCAACTGCGGCGGCTCCAGCACTTGGAAACGGAGAATGGACGCCTGAAGAAATTGGTCGGTGAGCAGGCGTTGGACTTGAGCATTCTGAAAGAGACGGTGCAGGGAAAGTACTGAGTCCGCCGCGCAAGCGCGCTGCCGTCGCGCACGCTCAACAGCAGTTGGGCGTGTCCGAACGGCGGGCGTGTCGGGCCGTGCAGCAACCGCGCAGCACCCAACGCTATGAACCCCAACCCAACCTCGAGGAACGGCGCTTGATCCAGCGCCTCCAACAACTGAGTCGGGCGCACCCGCGCTACGGCTATCGGCGGATCACGGCGCTGTTACGGCGCGCGGGTTGGTGCGTCAATCGTAAACGCGTCCAACGTCTCTGGCGGCAGGAGGGACTGAAAGTGCCGCCTTCCCGCCACAAACGCCGCGCTTTGGGGGTGAGCGCGACGGACTACCCGCGGCGGGCGACGCGGCCCAACGAAGTCTGGAGCTACGACTTCGTGCACGACCAGACCGCGGATGGGCGGCCGTTGAAGTGGCTGCCGGTGGTGGACGAGTTCACCCGCGAGAACTTGGCGCTCACGGTGGAACGGCGGCTGAACGGCGCGGCGGCGATCCGGACCTTGGCCGGCTGCGTGGCCGAACGGGGTGCGCCGGCGTACCTGCGCAGCGACAACGGGCCGGAGTTCATCGCGCGGGAAGTGCAACAGTGGTTGGCGCGGGTCGGCGTGGCGACGATCTACATCCCGCCGGGCTGTCCGTGGGAGAACCCGTACAGTGAGAGTTTCAACGGCAAGCTGCGGGATGAGTTTTTGAATCGGGAAGAGTTCACCACCGTAGCGGAAGCCCAAGTTCTCGGAGCGCAGCAGCGGCAGCGGTACAATCACGAGCGACCACACAGCAGTTTGGAATATCAGACGCCGGCGGAATTTGCGGCGGCGTGCCGTGGCCGAAAAAGTTTTCCCTCCCCCTCGGGGGAGGGAAAAGGTAGAAACAACCGAAAGAAACCCAACACCCAAAAACTCTCATAGCAAATGGTACTAAGTTTGGGGGCTGGTCAGGGGCGCGCCGCCAGTAGCATCGGTCGCGAGATCGCGCGGGAACACCGGCGGGCGAGGCTACCGGCCGCAGCAGGCCCACGAGAAGGCATGGGCACAGGCCGGGCGGTCTGGCCCCCGGCGGTTCACGGAGACGGTGCGGGTCGATGCCGAGGCGCGGCTCAAAGCGGGCTGGACGCCGGAGATGATTGGCCAACGCGCCCGCCGGGAGGGGCGACCGTGGGTGTGCAAGGAGACGATCTACAAGCACATCTACGCCGATGCCAAAGGAGGTGGGACTTTGTGGCAGAGTCTTCCCCGCGCCAAGCGCAAGCGACACCGGCGGTGTCCCCGGCAGGAGGGGCGC
>BJHT01000528.1 GCA_014193395.1 Verrucomicrobiota bacterium | reverse complement strand
CGGTCAAGCTGCTCGCGAAAGGGCAGCAGCAAATCCTTGGACAAACCCCACGCGAGAAACGCCCCGACATTCGGATTCACACTGACGACCTGCAGGCACGCGAACTCGCCGACCATCGCCAGCGGCTTCTCGGTGGTGGCGACGAGCCGGTCCTCGGAATCGAGGTAAACGAACACATCGACGCGATCGCCGGGGCCGAGGTCTTTGGTGAGGTAACGGCGCGGCAGCAGAATCTCGCCCTGCTCGCCCCACTGGAGATATGCGCCCGGTTCCGCGAGCCGGTTGACGGTGAGGGTGTTGCGTTTGCCGATGGTTGCCATGCCCGACCAACATAGTCGCGGGTCCGGTTGCACCGGGAGGAAAATCGCGGGCGCGGTCTGCGCGGGCCAGTCCTTGTAGGAGTCGAGGTAACGAGACTCTAACCTTCTTCCACGAGCGGCCCGCCCCAAAGCATCCCCAGCCACGTCTTGAAACCAAGTTCCGATCCCACACGTCTCGCCCAAGTCAGCCCGCGAGACTGAGTCCGCCTCCCGCGCAGAAATGGTTAGAGTCTCGTTACCTCGACTCCTACAAAGGCGTCCGTCCGCCGGGCGCCGGGTGGCCTCGGCGATGCGCCAGATCAATCATCAGCAGTGCGGCGGCGGGCGCTTTTCTTCGCGGCGTGGTGGGACTTGTCGGCGAGGATGCGTTGCTTGGCGGCGCGGGAGCGGCCGCGCTTCTGACGACGGAGTTTTTCGCGCTGCGCCTGCTCGGCGGCGCGGTGCTTCTCGAGATGCGCGGCGATTTTTTCGAGCAGCAGTTTTTTGGCGAGGAAACGGTTCTGGCCCTGATGACGCGTGGTCTGGCACTTGACCTGCAAACCGGTCGGCCGATGCACGAGCAGGACGCAGGTGGAGGTTTTGTTGACGTTCTGTCCGCCGTGCCCGCCCGAGCGAACGAACGTCTCCTCGAGGTCTTCTGCGCGGATGCCCAGCGCCGTCATGCGTTGGGCAAGCTGGTCATCGTCGTCAGTGGGTACCGGGATCGCACTCATGGCCCAAGCGTAGCGGGGCGCGGAAAAAAGCTCCAAGGACAAAGCTCAAAGCTCAAGGAAATCGCCAAGGATCGGGCTGCCCAGCGAGTTTGGTGATTCGGTGATCGATGGGGACGACATCGATCATTTTCGGCGCGCCCGGCTTATTCCTTGTTCTTTGGTCATTCCCTTGAGCTTTGAGCTTTGTCCTTGGAGCTTTTTTCAAGCGCCTCGTCCCCGCCCGCGCCGCGCTCCAGCGAATCTTGCTTTGCGATTCGCCGGCCGTGTCGTCATCTTCCGCGCATTCCGAAACACAACTCAAACTTCGCAATCAAACAGCAAACAACATGAACTCGTTTTCTCGTCGGTGGGCGGTGGCCATTCTCGCGGTGGGCGCGTGGGCGACGACGTCGGTGGTCGTGGCGCAGGTCGGAGTGGGCGCGCGTCCGGCACCGGGCGCGGAGGTCATCATCGACGGCACGCGGCAGATGCTGGACGACAAATGGATTTACTGGGAAGGCCCCGGTTTCAAGTCCGCCCTGCCCATTAAGTGGAAGATCGTCGAGGACCCCGTGGACAAGCCCGGCACGGTCGTGATGACCGACGATCCCGTCGCTGCGGGCGGCAAGTTCGGCACCGCGGACATCGTCACCAAGAAGGCCTATCGCGATTTCCGGCTGCACATTGAATTCCTCGTCATGAACCCGCGCGGCAACAGCGGTGTGTATCTGCAAAACCGCTACGAGATTCAAATCATGGACGGCGACAAGACCAAGCACGGCATGGGCGCGGTGATCAATGAAACCGAGTCCCCGTATCACCTCTACAAGGGCCTGGGCAAATGGAACGCCTACGACATCACCTTCCGCGCGGCGCGGTTCGCGGACGGCAAGCGCGTCGAGAAGGCGCTCGTCACGATGTTTTTCAACGGCGTGAAATGTCACACCAATCAACCCATCACGCAGGTCTGGGGCGGAGCGCGGTCGGGCATTGACGGCGGCAACGACGGCGGCAAAGGCATCACGGATTCCCCGGCCGGATTGAAACTCCAATGCGAAGGCCACGACGTGCGCTACCGCAATGCGTGGATCAAGGAACTGGACCTGAAGACGCCGGATACGGACTTCAAGGAGTAAGCTAACGTGCGTTTTGCCAGTCTCGCCGGGTGGTTGTTTGCCGCGCTTCGCTTCGCGGCCCTGGAGACCGCCGAGGCCGCCCCAGCCGCAGCCCCGGCCAATTCCACCAACGCCCTCCCCCAGCTCACGCGCGAGATCGAGCGCAATCCGCGACACGCCGATCTCTATCTCAAGCGCGGCGAAATCTACCGCGCCGCGAAAAACTGGGACGCCGCCCTCGCCGACCTGCAACAGGCCGCCGCGATCGACCCGTCGCTCGTCGCGGTGGATCTCGCCACCGCCCACCTGCTGCTTGATGCGAACTGGCCGCTCGCCGGCAAAGTCGCCATCGACCGTTTCCTCCAGCGCCGCCCCGCGCATCCCGAGGGCCTCGTCACCCGCGCGCGCGCCCATCTGAAGCTCGGCCAACCGCAGGCCGCCGCGGACGATCTCGCGCAAGCCATCAGCGCCTCGCCGAAGCCCGGCCCCGAGCTGTTCATCGAGCACGCCTACGCCCTCACCAGCATCGGCAAACACCGCACTGCCGACGCCCTCCGCGTGATCGAGGATGGCATCCGCCGCCACGGCCCGCTCCTCACATTGCAGCTCTACGCCATCGATCTCGAAGCCCGCAGCCAGCGCTTCGATGACGCGCTCAAACGGCTGGACAAAGTCGCCGCGCAATCCGCCCACAGCGAGACCTGGCTCGCCCGTCGCGGCGAAATTCTCATGCTCGCCGGCCGCGAAGCCGAGGCGCGGCAGGCGTTCACCCAGGCCCTGACCGCCGTGCGCGCGCTCGCTCCCGCCCGCCGCAACACGCCCGGCATGATGGAGTTGGAAAAGCGCCTCGCCGGCCTCGTCGAGACCAAGCCTGCCAGTCCGGGGAAAGCCGGGCCGGGAAATTAAACCACCGCTTATCGCCGATGGACACGGATGGGAGGATACCCGGGGGTTGCAAGGCGTCTCGCTGTACGAGCGGATGCGGTGAATCGGCGCCCACCCGCCGGTTCCCTGTTCAATGGCCATTGCACGCGCCCGACCAAACGAGCCGGTTCGTCGTGAGGGCGGCCTGAGCGGGCTCGAAACCTCCGCTCCGCTTGCATGATTCGGGTTTCCCAGGCTGGCGCCTCCGATCCCGGTTGTCGGCGATAAGGCTGTGTGCCGCCGCGCGGGGCGGCTATTGATCGCAATCGCCGGGGACGTTCCATGGACCCGCAACGATGCAATCGGGGTGCGGCCGTGAAGGTCGGGTTCCTGTCGCGCTCACTGCGCGGCCGCGACTTAGTCGGAACTTTGCAGGGAACGCAACCGGAGCGCGGCCTCAGCGCATGATTACGACTTGGTCTTTTGTCCCCGGACGGCGTTGCGCATTTATCTCAGCGGATGTGGAACTGCGGCCTGCTAGCATTCTGTCCTTGGGACAATATCAGGGGAGCGGACGACGACGGTGATTTGGTTCACCGGGCGGGTGTGGCGGATTTGAAACAGTTCGCTCCGTGGTGGGGGTGGTGGCGGATTGG
>BJHT01000527.1 GCA_014193395.1 Verrucomicrobiota bacterium | reverse complement strand
GGTCTGCATTCTAGGAAGGGGCCTAAGTTGAAGCTCGGCTTCAATGACTCAACGCATACGTGATGACGTTGAGCGCCACGCGCAGGGCGTCGGTGGGTTCGAGGCCCTTGGCGTAGGCGTTGGACTCGCGGTTGAGCGCGCTCTGGAAATCGAAGGGCGTGTAGAGCACCGCCAGCCGCTGGTCGAGGAAGAGGCCGTGGAACTCGGGGCGTTCCAGCGCCGGGTCGTCGCGCAGCGCGGGCGCGGTGAAGGTGACTTTCTCCAGCGGATTCCAGCCGGCAGTGAAGATGGGGTGTGTGGGCGGGAGTTTCAGCAGTTCATTCTTGCCGAAGACTTTTTTCAGCTCGCGCCGGAACGCGGTGTCGAACGGCTTCAGCCCCGCGCCCGCGCTGGCGACGAGCATCCCGCCGCGTTCGAGGTAGCGGCGCAGGCCCTCGATTTCCTTGGAGGTCAGCTCGAAGTCGTAGTGCCCGGTCATGAAGAGCAGCGGGAAATTTCCGAGCTGCGGATCGTCGAGCGCGATGCGGTGGGGCGCGTAGTCCACGTCAATCTTCGTGTTGTCGTTGAGGCCGATGGCGATGCTGTTGTGCAGGCCGGGGTGCAGGTCCCAGCTCCCGCGATACATCACGGTGGCGTGGCGGAAGACGTCGCCGGGGCGCGACTGGCCGTCGTAGAGCGGGAATTGCTGCGCGAGGAAGCGGCCATACTCGGTGCTGCCGAGCACGTAGGCGACGAGGTTCACGCCGAGCCGCCACGCGGTCTCGCCGGTGATGTGCTTGCCGGCGGGATGATACTTTGCGCTGCTCCACGCCGCGCCGAGGCCCGTGGGCACGAGCAGCACGGCGGCGCGCGTGCCGATGTCCATGGAGTAAATCTCGGGCGGCTGCTGGAACTGCACGCCGTTGACGAGCGTCATCACCTGCTGGATGCGGTAGCGGGAGTTGAAGACGGGATGGTCGAGCGGCAGCCGCATGAATTGCTTTTGCGGAAAGACCTTTCGCATCTCGCGCGCGACGGCGAGGGAGAATTCGTCGATGCCGCGCGCGGCGTTGAAGAGGATGGTGCCGCCGGCGGTGAGGTATTTGCGGAGGTTGTCCACCTCGGCGGGCGTCAGGGTGAAGTCGTAGTCGCCCGTCATGTAGAGAATCGGGATGTCCACGGGGTCGAAGCCGGAGCTGGAGAGGGGCTTGGTGGCGTATTGGTAATTGTTCCCGTCGGCGAGGCGCTCGTTGCTGGCGACGATGAGCTTCTGCGCGTCGCCGGGGTAGCTCTGCCATTGCTCGAAGATTTGCACCGTGCCGTCGGGGTGGACGTATTTGAGCTTCTCGCCGTATTCCACCTTATACATGACGGTGAGCGTGGTGGGCGGCGGCGGCGTGCGCTCCTGCGTCTTGCGCATCGTGGGGCCGGGGTCGGGGAGGACGTCGGTTTCTTCGCCGCCGGTCTGAGTTTTAGGCGGTGCTTTGGCGGGCGCGGGCGGCTTGCCTTGGGCGGGGGGGAAATTGACCTGGCGCTGGGCGAGGGCGGGGCAGGGGAGGGCGAGCAGGGTGAGAAGCAGGGACGCGCCGAGGACGTGGGGCGCACGGCGCGCGGAGATGCGGAGTCGTGCGAGGAATTTTTTTGCGGCCGGTTGCATGGGCGTCTTCGACGTGAGGTGGCGGTGGTTTATTGGTTTGCGGGGAGGATTACTGAGGCCGGTTTTTTGGGCGGGGAAATGTCGGTATGGAGGCCGCGGGCCGGTTGGATTTGGTTGTGGTGCGGTGGCGCAATTGGGATGGAAAAAGGCGGGCGGTAAAAATTCTTGCGCGGGACGGTGGAGCGGGGCGGTTGCTCAACGCATCGCATTCGGGCGGAAGAAGCCGGCGATGCACTCGGGACTGCGGACGCAAATCTGCACATGGTCAAGGCTGCGGAGTCCGGCGGTGGGATAGAGCGGCTGGCCCTCGACGAAGAAGCCGCGGACGGTGTCGAAGGGTGGCATTCCCTCCTCGCTGCTCAGCTTGTGGAGAAGATTCATCACGGCGCAGTCGAGGAAGCGCGCCTTGGATTCGGGGCCTTTGTTTTTCGCGGGTGGAACGCCGAATTCTTTGCACTGGCGGAGATATTCGACGTACGCGTCTTGCACGAGTTGGGCACGGTCCGGATCGATGAGATCCAGACAGTGGCCAAGATCAATGATGGCACCCAGCACGGCCGGACGCTGGATAGTCCCCTTCGGCCGCAGCTTCACTTCCGCGGCCCAACGCAAGGCTCGCGCCGAACTGCTCTCCCAAAAGTACACGCCGTGACCGAGCCAGTCATAAGCGTTCTGGCTGGGGCGCAACGTGCCGCCATCAAGAACCATCCGGAGCGTGGATTCATCACATCCGTGGTAGCCGAAGACGATGCGGGGCGTGAGCATCAGCGTCAGCGGAACTGTTTCTTGAGCTTGCCCGTCTTGGTGTGCATCCCGGTTCCGATCAGCAGCTTCAAGGAGTACGCGGGGTCTTTCTTGGCCCTGGCTGTGACGCGCTTCATGGCCGCCAGTCGGAGGTCTGTGTCCCGTTTGGTCGCCGACTCATAGAGGAAGTTTGGAGTGGATTTCATGGGCCGAGAATACGATCGCGAAAGGGGCGAAGGCAAGGCGGCAACTTGGCTGTGGGTCTGCGGTGGTCGCGACTCAGTGGCGACCTTCGGGGCTGCGGTCTGAGAATCGGCAGGGTCGCGGAACTGCTTCTTGAGCTTGCCGGTTTTCGTGTGCATGCCGGTGCGAATCAGCAATTCCAGTGAATAGGCGGGGTCTTTCTCGGCCCTGGCCGCAACTCGTTTCATGCCGGCGAGACATGCCTCCGTGTCGCGTAGGGCGGCGGATTTGTAGAGGTTCGCAGTGAATTTCATGGGGCGAGAATCAAATCGGTGGGAGTGAAGGCAAGGCGGGAACTCGGTGGCGGATCAGTGGCGATGGTAGCCGATTAGTGATCTTTGGAGGCGAGGTGTGAGCGTCAGCGAAACTGCTTTTTCAGCTTGCCCGTCTTGGTGTACATCCCGGTTCCGATCAGCAGTTTCAGGGAGTAGGCGGGATCCTTATCGGCTCTCTCCGAAGCCCGTTTCATTGCCGCCAGCCGGAGTTCGGTGTCCCGTTCGGTGGCGGATTGGTAGCGGTTCGCGGTGGATTTCATGGGGCGAGAGTAGAATTGCGAGGGGTGAAGGCAAGGCGGCAAACCCGCGAGGAGCGCGGCGTTCACGCCGCAGAGGCGTTCGCTTCGCACGGGAGCGTTGGGTAAATCCGTTGGCCCTCGTGCCGGTCACGTTGAAGCGGCGTAAACGCCGCGCTCCTGGAGAACGCACGGCCTGTGCGGCCGGCGCTCGCGGTGCGCATGCAGTTACGGCAACTGAATCTCCACCGTCGGCTCGGGGGCGTTGGGGTCGGGGCGGTGCCAGGTGTGGCTGGGGGTGAGTTTGAGAGTCTTCAGAACTTTCGGGAGCGCGGTGGGTTGGGCGGCGGCTTTTTCGGCGACGGCTTTGGCGAGGTTCACGGCGGCTTCGGCGGCGGCTTTTTCGGTGGCGAGTTTGGCGGCCAGCTTGTCGGCGGCGGCGCGGGTGTCGGCGATGGCCTTGGTTTTGGCGGCGGCTTCGGCGGCGGCTTTGGTCGCGGCCAGATTGCTTTCAGTG
>BJHT01000526.1 GCA_014193395.1 Verrucomicrobiota bacterium | reverse complement strand
AGCTGGCGCATGATGATCAGGTCGTGCCCGTTGTCGCGCAGGGCGCTGAGGTCGGTCTCGACGTTGCCCTGCACCAGGCGGAGGCCCGCTGTTTTCGCCGCCGCGAGCGCCGCCGCGTCGAATTGGAAATCGAGGCAGATCGCTTCGGTGCCCGCGCCGAACACTTCCTGCAATTTCATCAGGCGCGTCAGGTTGCCGCCGCCGATGTCCACGATGGAGCGGACGTTGACGCCACGCACGGCGTCGCGCAGGCGTCGCGCGTCCTGCACCATTTTTTTCTCCACCACCGCGCCATCGAGATAGATCGGGGAGTTGCGATTGACGGTGTAGTAAGTCGCCGGATAGAGGGCGGGCACGTCCTCCGCGGCGGGCGTCGGGTGGATATAAACGTGACCGCAGGCTGCGCACGCGACGAGGTCCCAAGTGCCGGGGCGGCAGCGGTATTCGAGGTCCTCGCTGCGCACGACGAGCCGCCACGTTTTCTCGCGACAGATGAGGCAGTCGCCGTCGGTTCCGGTGAGGGTGGGGGTGGTCATGGGCGGGCGGAGATGGGCCGGGACCGCGGGTGTGCCGATTGCGGTGTAGCGAAAGGCGGTGCGAGGGGAAGCGTGACGTCGTCTGCGTTTGGAGTTCCGCCGTCAGGCGTGATCGCGAGCATCACCGTATCAGGGCCGCCTAAAGGCGGAACTCCGAACGGGGGACGCGCGGCAACGCGTCCCTACGGTGCTCAACTCTCGATCACGTTGATCTCCACCGGTTCGACCTTGACGCCGGTTTTCTCGAGCCATTGGACGGCGGCTTCGACGGCCTCGGAGGGGCCGTCGAGTTCGAGGCAGACGATGCCGATTTCGTCGGTGACGCTCGCCTGCCGGACGTTGGTGACGACGGGAAATTTCTGGGAGAGCTGCCAGATGACCGGCGTGGTGATGAGCTTGGGCGGATACATCAGCCAGAAGCGCCGGGCACCTGGCGTGGCCGGCGCGGTGGCAGCGGCCTTGGGCTTCGGGGATTTTTTCGGAGTGGCCATGGGAGGTCGAGGGTTGGGTACGGGGCCGCATCAGCCGCCGGCGATGGCGGGGATGATGCTGATTTCAGCGCCGTCTTTCAGCGCGGTCTTCTGGCCGTCGAGGAAGCGGATGTCTTCTTCGTTGACGTACACATTCACAAAGCGGCGCACTTCGCCTTGTTCGTCGAGCAGGCGTTCTTTGATGCCGGGGTAACGTGTTTCGAGTTCGCTGAAGACTTCTCCAATTGTCGCGCCAACGACTTCGACGGTGTCGTCGCCGTGGGTGAGTTTGCGCAGCGGGGTCGGGATGCGGACTAGTTTGGGCATAGGTTCAATGAGTGGGGGTCGCTTCGGTTTCGGTGTGCAGCAGGGTTTCGAATTCGCGCAGGTTGGGACGGATTTCGCGGAGCCGGCCGACGTGGCCGACGACGGCGTCCAAGGTTTTCAGACCGTTGCCGGTGATGCACAGGACGGCGGAAGCATTTGCGGGGATGCGGCCCGAGGCAATGAGTTTCTTGGCCACACCGACGGTCACGCCGCCGGCGGTTTCGGCGAAGATGCCCTCGCATTCGGCGAGCAGTTTGATGCCCTCGCGGATCTCGTCATCGGTCACGTCGTCGCTGTTGCTGGCGGTTTCCTTCATCGCGCGCAGGGCGTAGAAACCGTCGGCGGGCGTGCCGATGGCGAGGGACTTGGCGATGGTGTTTGGTTTGACGGGCTTGAAAAAATCCAGCCCCGCCTTTTGTGCGGTGGTGATGGGCGAGCAGCCGGTCGCCTGCGCGCCGTGGACGTGAAACTTGGTCTCGGGCGCGAGGCCGAGCTTCATCATTTCCTGATAGCTCTTGTAAATCTTCGTGAGCAGCGAGCCGGAGGCCATGCACACGACGGTGTGCTGCGGCACGTGCCAGCCGAGCTGCTCGATGATCTCGAAGCCCATGCTCTTGGAACCCTCGGCGTAGTAGGGGCGCATGTTCACGTTCACAAAGGCCCAGCCGAACTTGCCCGCGATCTCGGCGCAGAGGCGGTTCACCTCGTCGTAGTGGCCCTTGATGCCGATGACCTGCGCGCCATAGACCTGCGAGTTGACGATCTTGCTCTGTTCGAGGTCGGACGGGATGAAGACGTAGGCCTTGAGGCCGGCGGCGGCGGCGTTGGCGGCGACGGAGTTGGCGAGATTGCCCGTGGAAGCGCAGGCCACAATCTTGAAGCCCAGCTCGCGCGCGCGGCTGAGGGCAACGCTCACGACGCGGTCTTTGAAGGACAGCGTCGGGTAATTCACCGTGTCGTTTTTGATCCACAGCTCGCGGATGCCGAGGCGTTTGGCGAGGCGGTCGGCCTTGACCAGCGGGGTGAAGCCGACCTGCGTGCCGACGGTGGGTTCGTGCGCGATGGGTAGCAGCTCGCGGTAGCGCCACATCGTCTGCGGACGGGATTGAATGAGGGCGCGGGTGAGGGATTTTTTGATCCGGTCGTAATCGTAGGCGACCTCGAGGGGGCCGAAATCAAACTCGCAGACGTGGGTGGCGGCGAGGGGATACTCGCGGCCGCACTCGCGGCACTTGAGCGCCTTCATGAAACCTTCGTGCTTTTCCATAGAATCTTCCGACGCGCTGTGATCAGGGCATGACAACCCCGGCTCATCAGGATGGGAAGAGGGGAACCAGCTCGCGCACTCTTCTCATTTTTCTCCACGACACCCGTCGCAGACTGGAATTGGCACCTAAACATTGGGGCAGCGTTCCCCAACCGGTTGCCGTGGCGTCAGCGGGCCAGTCCCTCAGCCACTCTGAATGAGATTCGTTTCATCAACGAATGTGGATAGGATGATATGAGAGGTGGGGGGTGTCAAAGAATCTTTTTGCGGGAACGGGCGTGCGGGCTAGTAGCGCAGCGCGCCGCCGCCTCTTGTAGCGCAGACTTCCAAGTCTGCTGTGTCGCCGATTTCCAAATCGGCAGGGGCTGCGAAGCAAGAGGCGCTCGCGTCAAGCTGTGGCGCTGCGGGTGTTCGTGCGGCCCGCGGGTTTGGAAACCCGCGATACAGCAGACTTGGAAGTCTGCGCTACAAGGGCGGTGCGCGGCCCGCATCGGCCCTCGTGCGGGCGGACGTCGCTGCGGCCGGGGACGGCCGCACTCCGCGGCAGCTCGCGCGCTGCGGAGCGGTTGCCGGAGTGCGCCCGTCCTCGGGCGCAGCAGGGCGGAGCGGAGGGTGACGCGGGCTGATTCCACGGCCCTCGTGTGTGCGGACGTCGCTGCGGCCGAGGACGGCCGCACTCCGCGGCTGGCGTCGCCGGAGTGCGCCCGTCCTCGGGCGCAGCAGGGTGGAGCGGCGGGTGATGCGGCAGATTCCACGGCCCTCGTGCGTGCGGACGTCGCTGCGGCCGAGGACGACCGCACTCCGGGGCAGACCGCGCCTTACTGGAAGACCGCGTGCTTCGGATCGCCGCCGGACATGAGGTAGGCGACGAGGTCGGCGATTTCGTCGGGCTTGAGCATGTTCAGCAGGCCCTCGGGCATCATCGAGACTTTTGAGGGTTCGATGCTTTTCACTTTGCCGGCGTTGACGACGACCTGTTCGTCGGGGTCGAACATGTTCGTGTTCACGCGGTAGCCGTCGCCGCCCAGATTCACGATGCGGCCGGTGACCTG
>BJHT01000525.1 GCA_014193395.1 Verrucomicrobiota bacterium | reverse complement strand
TCAGGCTGCATTTTGTCCAGCCGCGTCCGCTCCACGTCCTACCGGCTAAAGCCGGGACTCCAAACCGGAGCGCGGGCGGCCCGCCCGCTGCCCCAGTTCGGAGTTCCGCCTTTAGGCGGCGAACCGTTCAATCACCCGTCAGGCTGCATTTTGTCCAGCCGCGTCCGCTCCACGTCCTACCGGCTAAAGCCGGGACTCCAAACCGGAGCGCGGGCGGCCCGCCCGCTGCCCCAGTTCGGAGTTCCGCCTTTAGGCGGCGAACCGTCCAGTCACCCGGCAGGCTACATTTTGTCCAGGCACGTTCGCACCACGTCCGACCGGCTAAAGCCGGGACTCCAAACCGGAGCGCGTGCGCCCCGCATTCGAGCCTACACAACCCCATGAACACCCAACCAGAATCCTCCTCCCTCCGCCCCTGCACCGGCCCGCTGAACCGCCGCGGCTTCATGAAAATCGGCCTCACCGGTTTCGGCACGCTGAGCCTGCCGGGCCTGCTCCGCCTGCGCGCGGAAAACGCCACCAATCCGCCGCAGGAGAAAACCGCCGTCATCATGGTCTGGCTCATCGGCGGCCTCTCGCATGTGGACACCTACGATCCGAAGCCCGACATCGGCAGCGAATACCGCGGGCCGTTCAAGGTCATCCCCACCAACGTCCCCGGCACGCACATCACCGAACTCCTGCCGTTGCAGGCGAAGATCGCCGACAAGTTCACGCTCATCCGCTCGATGACCCACCGCTCGGGCGGCCATCCCGCGGGCCATCTCCGCATGCTCTCCGGTGACCCCGACGAGCGCGACAAGACCGCGCCGCGCTACCCGGACTGGATGTGCGTCGCCAATTTCCTCCGCTCCAAACAATCCGGTCGCACCAGCCCGCTGCCCAACTACGTCGCCATCAATCCCATCGAGGGCGGTTATGCCGGCCCGGCCTATCTGGGCAACGCCTACTCGCCGTTCGCGATCACCGGCGACCCGAGCCGCCCCAATTTTGAAGTGCCGAATGTCGGACTGGCCAGCGCCGCCGAAGCGCGCCGCCTCAGCGACCGCACCGTGCTGCGCCAGAACCTCGACACCCTCGAACGCGCCTTCGACAAGGAAGGCGAACTGGGCGCGCTCGATCAGTTCGAGGCGCAGGCCGTGACGCTCCTCACCAATCCGAAAACGCGCGACGCGTTCGATCTGGCGAAGGAAGACGCCCGCACGCGCGACCGCTACGGGCGCAACCGCTGGGGCCAGCAACTCCTCCTCGCGCGCCGGCTCGTCGAGTCGGGCGTCGAGATCATCCACAGCAATCTGGACGGCCCTCTCTGCGGCACTGCGGGCAACAACTGGGACGACCACGCGGTCAACGCGCACGTCTTCGACGGCCTGCGTTACCGCTGCTGGGCTTACGATCAGGCCGTCTCCGCGCTTATCGAAGACATCTACGCGCGCGGCCTTGCCAAGCGCGTGCTCGTCGTCGTCACCGGCGAGTTTGGGCGCACGCCGAAAATCAGCTTCGACCGCAGCACCGGCGCGCATCCCGCGAGCGGCGCGGCGGGCACCTTGCAACCAGGGCGCGACCATTGGCCGCGCGCGTTCTCGAATCTCTGGGCCGGTGGCGGCATCCGCACCGGCGGCGTCATCGGCGCCTCCGACAAACGCGGCGAAGACGTCGCCGAGCGCGCCTGCGGCCCCGGCGATTTCCTGGCCACGATTTACCAGCACCTCGGCATCGACTGGGAAAACACCACCCTCAACGACCTCACCGGCCGCCCCACCCACATCGTCAACGGCGGCCGGCCCATCGGGGAATTATTCGGCTGAGCGGGCGGATGGCTTGGCGGTGCTTTGGCACGCGAGCGGTTCGCGCGAAGTCGGGGGCGGGCTTACGATACGCCCACCTTTTGCCCGCCAACCCTCGCCTTTGGGCGCGTGGAGACTGAGGATGGAGCCGCGTGACCTCGTTGCTGGCTAATTCTAATGCGCGCTCAAGCTGAGGCTAAGTCGCGCCGGGATTTTCGCGGCTGGCAAGGCGCGAGGATGGAGCATATCCAAACGGGATCTGTGACTGACGAGCAACGCGCCAGCCGCGAAAAGAACCAGCGAATTAACCTCATCTTGAACGCGCATTAGAACCAGGGTCATGAGCTGGCGCTCGGCGTCCCGGTGCCTGGCGGGCCGTCGGTGGCGCGCTCGAGATGGCGCCCGGCATCGCCACCCAACTGTTGACCTGGCCCAGCGTCGGGTGGGCCGGGGGACGGCGGGCTGTTGGGCGGCGGCAGTGGTTCTTTTGCGGGGCGACCAGGACCGGCAGGTCGTGCGCGCAACCTTTTGGGCATGGCTAGGCTGATTTCTAGCGGGTGCAGGGTGACGGTCGGGGGGATTTCCGCCGACTGGGCGCGGTTTTTCCCAGCAAAACCGAATCTGCTTCAGCCAAATGACGCGGAATACATTGGGCTTTCTCCCGCTGCGGTCATTTAGCTTGCCAGCACGGTATAGGCGGATCGACGTTGGCCCCGTGCCCCTGCCGCTCCGAACACTCGTCTTCCTCTCAGCTTCCCTGTGTCTGATGCTGGTCGGGAACGGGCACGCGGCGGTCACGGTTTCGCTCAACACGCTCAATGGCATTCCCACGACCTCCGATCTGATCGCCTCCGACGCCGCCCGCGATCACCTCACCACGTCGATCACCGTCAACACCCAGTCGGATGCCGCTCCCGGCTTCGACAGCGCCACGCTGCGCGCGCGGTTTTTTCTGATCGATTAAAACGACATCGCGCGCCTCTTGAACAAAACCACTGGCGGCACCGACACGTTTGAAGAAGTCACGGCCGGCGTTTCCTTCCCCATCGTCACCGTCCTCCCGCCGAGCAGCTCGTGGACGGGCAGCAAGACTTTTTCCGCCACGCTCCAGCCCACCGCACGCCTGCTGCCGGGCGATGTTTTCCGCGTGCGCGTCACGGTCGAGCGCCAGTCTGCCGGCGGCTGGACGCTGCTCGGGACGTTCACCCAGTCTGCCGGCGGGACCGTCTGGCACTTCGCGAGCACGAACAGCACGGATGTTTCGCCGAACGTCAACGTGCGCCTCACCACCGCGGCGCTGAACAGCCAGCACATCATCCGCAGCGTGGCGGGACAGGGCTTCTTCCGCTGCGTGATCGGCGGCAAGGCGCGGCGGTACGATGCCTTTCTCGCCGCCTCTCCCGGCAGTGCGAATGTCACGATCCCGCTGCGGTGGACCCTCCGTGATCTCTCCGGAAATCTCGACGTGCCGCTCGTTGCGACCGCCGGCGTGGCGGCCGCCACGCTGGCGGACTTTGCCGAAGCCACGCCCCGCACGCCGGTCGAGACCCTGTTCACCGCGAATGTCGATGTCGTCCCGCAAAACTGGGCGGACATCGATCCGCTGCGCGCCTACGAATTGCGCGTCGAAGCCGGCCATCCCGGCGACGCGGTCTTCACCCTCGACAGCACGCGCAACACCATGCCCGCGAACTGGCTCGCGCTCACCGGCACGCTGCGGTTCGCCAATTTCGTCACCACCTTCGACCAGCTCACTGGCGATCCGCTCGCGACGCTCGGCGGCACGACGGATCCCGCCGCCCACGCGGCCGGCACGCTGAACATTCCCACCGGCCACGGCCTGCTGCCGGGCCACGCCGGTCACACCTTCG
>BJHT01000524.1 GCA_014193395.1 Verrucomicrobiota bacterium | reverse complement strand
CGCTATTTTCAGAACCGCCCGGTCAAAACTCTCCTTGATCTACCGGTGGGAACGGGCCGTTTTTTTCGACACTACCAGACCGTGGGCGAGGTCACCGGCGTGGACATCTCCACCGAAATGCTCGCCGAGGCCCGCGCCAAGGCCGACCAACTCCCCACGACGACCACTTACCGGCTGGAAAAAGGTGACGTCTTCGCGCTGACCTATCCCTCTCACAGCTTCGAGGTGACCCTCGTCTGGCGGCTCCTGCATCTGTTGCCGCCCGAGTTTCTTCCCCAAGCGGTCAAGGAACTCTGCCGGGTTACCAGCGGTGAACTGGTCGTTCAGACCTACACCTTGCCCAACCTCTGGGACCGCCGCTGGCACCGGCTCAGCGTGAAGCTCGGCCTGCGTCCGCAACCAACCGAGCACGTGGCCCGGGAGTCCGTGCGCAAGGCCGCGCCCCCGCCCACCAAGCCGTGGAGTCACATTCCCGCCTATTATCATCCGCAATCCTACTTCGATGCTCTGTTCGCCAAAGCAGGCTGGGAGCGAAAGGAGGTCCAGTTTCTCGATGAATACACCGGGTGCGATGTCAGGGTGGCGATCTATCGGCCGACGCATTAAGCGCTGGGCCGGGGTCCGCCCGCCGCCCCCGCGCACCGAGCTGCTGCGCGTCCCCGTCCATCTGTGTCGGCATTACTGCGGCTTTCGCTACGGCTCTGACTCTTTCAATCCCTACGAAAATTACATCGTGGGCCTCCACCAAGGTATCCCGACGGCGGAATTGCGGCGGCGCTTTGAAGACTTCATCTGCTGGTACCGCCCCCGTAACTTCGCCGAGACCTTTGGTATTACCATCAATCCGGCCATTCCACTCTGGTCCTATCCGTGGAGTGGTCCCGTGCCGCCCAACCATGGCTGGCATCTCGGACTGGATGCCATCCCTGACATTCTCACTCACTTTTGCGCTGCTGGAGTGAAACGGTCACGGATCGAAGAAGAATACTCCTGGCTGCACCGCGCGTACGAATCCATCAAACAGCACGACTACCAACCGCAGGCCCATTCCTACCTCAAAGTCCGGGAAATGACCGATGGCCAGAGCCGGGCGTATCTGGTGGAAGATGGCAACCACCGCCTCAGCGCCCTGGTCGCCCTCGGCGTCCGGGACGTTCTGGTTCAACAGCTACCCATTGATACCGTGGCGCTGGCGCAGCTACCCACCTGGCCGCAGGTGCAAAGCGGTTACTACCTCCCCGCCGAGGCGGAGCAACTCCTGCGGGTCTATCTTCGCGGCATGGATGGTTTCCCACGGAGCGCGGTCCCCGCCACCATGATCGAAGCCTGACCAATCCAACCGAACTAATCCACTCTCATGGCAAGGCACTCAGTATCACCCCCGTCGCAGAGTTCGTAACTCCGCCAACATGCAACTTATCCCCTACTCTGACCGCCCGCAGTCCCCGGCTCTCCGTCCGGCGCCAGCAGTGCGGAAAATGCTACTTGTGAGAAAGACCCAATCCCCGCCCGCATGAGTCTCCGCAAACTAAAACGTTGGTTCCGCGCGGCCCGTGGCAGGTCGGCCCCGGCTGCCAACTCGGGGGAGATTCGTTTTGTCGGGAGTTATCCCACCTGGGCGGCGGCCACGCAGGATGCCACCGGCTATGATGCCGTCATCATTCTCGAAAAGACCAAGGCGGCGTTGCTCAAGGTAAAGAACGGCGAGGCAGTTTACGAACGTGACTCGGTCCTGTTCGACAAAATCCAGCACGCCTTCCCGGTGCTCGCGGGCCTGCTGCGCGCCGCGCAGGCCCACGACGGCCGGCTGTGTGTCGTGGATTTTGGTGGGGCGCTCGGTAGTTCCTATTTTCAGTGCCGGGGCTTTCTCAAAGTCATTCGCCAGCTCGAATGGTTGGTAGTCGAGCAGGCCGCCCATGTCACCTGTGGCAAGGAGCACTTCGCCTCCGCACAGTTGCACTTCCATCCAACTATCGAGGAGTGTCTGACCCGCCACCAGCCCAACGCCCTTTTGCTTTCCAGTGTGTTGCAATATGTGTCCGATCCTTACGGACTGCTGAAGAGTCTGCTGCGGCATAAGATCAGTCATGTCATCATCGACCGCACCGCCTTCCTGCAGAGTGACCGCGAGCGGCTGACCGTGCAGCATGTGCCCAGCGCCATTTATCCCGCGAGTTATCCCGCTTGGTTCTTTAGTGAGAGCCAGTTCCACTCGGCAGTCACTGCCGCCGGCTACCAACTGGTCGCGGATTTCCCAGGCACGGATGACATCTCGCCCGAGGGTGAGAAGGCTTATTTCAAAGGGTTTATCTATGAATGGCGCGGCTGACTTATGAGCGAGCAGACTTCACACCGCTGATCAATCTCGGCTGCGGCAGCCGCTTTCATCCGGCGTGGGTGAACGTGGACATCGCCCCGCGCGATCCTGCGGTCACCGCCTGCGACCTGAGCAAGCGGTTCCCCTTTGCCGACGGTAGCTTCGATGTCGTTTACCACTCGAATGTGCTCGAACACATTCGCCGCGAACATGCGCCCGGCTTCCTGCGCGAGTGTGGCCGCATTCTGAAACCACGCGGCATCCTTCGGGTGGCCGTGCCGGACCTGGAACAAATCTGCCGCCTCTATCTCGAGAATCTGCAACGCTCCTGCGAGCAACAGCCCGAAGCCGCCGCCCGCTATGATTGGATGATGCTCGAGATGCTCGATCAGACCGTGCGCGAGCACAGCGGCGGGGGCATGGCTGAGTATCTGGCGCAAAACCCCCTGCCGGCGGAAGAGTTCATCATCGAACGCATCGGCGACGAAGGCCGGGAATTAATCCACGCCCTTCGCTCCCAGTCCGCGCGCGACGCCGCGTCCCGCAAGCGACGGCGATTTCGGATCAATCTCAAATCGTTCCTCCGGCGTTGCGCAGAGAGGCTGTTGGGCGAAGATGCGTCGGCGTCGTTGAAGATCGGTCGCTTCCGCCTGGGCGGCGAGGTGCATCAATGGATGTATGACCGCTTCTCACTCGCCCGACTTATGACCGCCACCGGCTTTGTCTCACCGCAACTCATGACCCCCCGGACCAGTCAGATTCCCGGCTGGCCGGAGTATCATCTGGAAGTCGGTGCCGACGGTGCGGTGCATAAACCCGACTCGTTCATCATGGAATGTTTGAAACCCGCCTGACTATGAATGTTGCCAATGCCTACTCTCATCTGGCTCACAAGCGCGTCCTCATCACGGGCGGCCTGGGCTTCATCGGTTCCAACCTGGCCCGGCGGTTGGTTGCGGCCGATGCGGAGGTGACTCTGGTGGACAGCTTGATCCCGGAGTATGGCGGCCATCTCTTCAACCTAACCGGCTTCCAAGACCGCGTGCGGGTCAACATCTCGGATGTGCGCGACGACCACAGCATGCGCTTCCTGGTGCAGGGACAGGACTATCTCTTCAACCTGGCCGGACAGACCAGTCATCTGGACTCGATGCAGGAGCCCTACACGGACTTGGAGATCAACTGTCGCGCACAATTGTCCATCCTGGAGACCTGTCGGAAATACAACCCCGAGATACAAATCGTCTTTGCCAGCACCCGCCAGCTCTATGGCAAGCCGGACTATCTGCCCGTGGACGAAAAACACCTGCTGCGACCCGTCGATGTCAATGGCATCAACAAGATGGCCGGTGAGTGGTATCAC
>BJHT01000523.1 GCA_014193395.1 Verrucomicrobiota bacterium | reverse complement strand
TGCCTCTTCGCCGTCCTTCGGCGGCACCGCGCGGCGCACGCCGCGTCCACTTCGTCTTTTGAGCACCCATTGAAGCTACCCAGAGCGGCCCAGGAACTCTACGAGCAGCGGGTTAATTCGTCCGGGAATCTCCTCCATTACCACGTGGCCGCCCCCCTCGATCCACTCGAGCCGGCCGTGTGGCAGGGCGCCAACAAGTTCCGCCGTTCGCATGGACCGAACGGTTCGGTCGGTCGTCCCGAATACCACGAGGGTTGCGACGTCGACTGCCGCCAGCTCAGCGGCGGCCAGCGGTTTCCACGAAAACTCGCGCAACATTTGCGCCTGTGCCCGCACCACCGCCGCGAACTGCGTCGGCGCCCAGTACTCGTCGACGTCACGATCAGTGAAGCACCCCAGCGTGCCATGGACGCGTCGTTGCGTGATCTCCACTATCCGCCGAGTGACCAGCGCGGTGGCGAGCTGGCCCAGCCCCTCGGGAATGCGCGGCGCAAAGGCCGTGGCAGGCGACACCTCCCCGAATCCCACGGACCCGAATAGCGCGAGCCGCGCCGCGCGTCCACGCATCGCCAGCGCCACCGCCACGCGTCCGCCCATCGATTGCGCCACGACCAGCGGCCGGACGAGTCCGAGCGCGTCGAACAGCAGTTCGGCCCGACGAGTGAACGCGTCGAGCGTGTAGTCGCCCTTGGCGAGCGGAGCATCGGATAGCCCGTGTCCAGGCAGGTCGGGCGCATACGCGCGGTAGCCGGCCGCCGCGAGCGCGCCAAGCGTGTGACGCCATAAATACGCTGACACGGCCCAGCCGTGCAGCAATACCACCGGAACGCCATCGGCCGGACCCGCCTCAACCACCCGCAGCGTCGTACCGTCGGCCACCGCAACACGCCGCGCAGTCAGGCCGTCCCACCCGGCAGGAAACCACTCCGATGGCGCCAGCCGTTGCGACGACATTGCCGGACTCGTGGTGCGTTTAGCGAATGGTGATGGGACGCCCCGACAGCCGGGCGATCAGTCCCGTACGGAAGGTGACGTCTGTCCATCGATCGTCACCGGCGTGCGATGCCTCGAGCGGGTAGGTCGCCCAGACCCACGGATTCGAGCTGCGCGGCTGCGACATGCCCTTATGCGGATGCCACACACCGTCGCGGCCACAATCGTCGATAAACCGCTCGTGCATCTTCATCCAGTTTTCGTTCCGCCGCAGATATCCGAGCCGCGCGACAAGTTCCAGCCACGCCAGCGCCGCCGGCACGTCTTCTTCCACGGCGTTTCGGTGCGGCAGCTTGTCACCAAGTACGTAGAGGGGAACCGGTACGAGCCGCTTACCCACGACCTGCACCTGCTCTTGGCGCGGCAGGGGACGGATGAGCCAGCGGTAGAGCGCCTCCATTTCCTCGTGGTGCTCGTTCCGGAACAGCGGCATGTGGGCCAGCATGTGCAGCGCGGCCACTGTTGGCGGATGCACATCAGCCGCCAACACCTGCTGGTTGCCCACGCGAATCCACGGCTTTTCGGCGAGTGGCGAACGCAGAAAACCGTAGATCTTTTCGAGGATCCGGCTCGCCGCACCGCGGAGGCGCAGATCGGATTCGAAGCCCGCCTGCGCGAGTGTTGCCGCCGCCGCCTCGCGGAGGTGCAGCCGGTAACCCGCGACCGTGGCGCGATCGACTTTTTTTCCTTCAGGCGGCGTCAACTCAAACAGCAGCGACGGGTCGTTGTCTTCGGCGAGCAACCGGAAGAGAATCCGGCGCGCGTGGTACACCGGCGGCGACTCCTTGTCCCAGCCGTATTCGATCAACCGCCGAATCGCGTGCATGGTACCGATATGCTCGAAATCGTCGCCGCGCTGCGGCGGTACCGTGAGCATGGAGTTGTTCCAGATACCCTCAGCCGACTGCATCACCGCGAGCCGTATGGCAGGCGCGAACGAGTACGGAAGGTGTGACAGGGCAGTGCTAGGCCCAGCCGAAAGCCGCGCCACCTCCACGGCCGCGCGATACTTGATCGGCGCTGCCGCGTGGTCAAGCAACCAGCCCAGCGGAAAGACCATCGCCGCGAGGGGCGGCGGTGGCTGCGGTGGCCGGAAACTGGCGACAGTTGGCGCCGGTGCAATTGTCACATCTGGCTTATCAAACATATAACCCGTTGATTACCAACATGTTACGAAGCTGGCCGCTCGGCCAAATCATCGCGCCGTGAAGCATACAGCTTTCCCGCCGAAACGCTAGGGTGTTTTGGGCCCGACTTGGCGCCTACTGCTTTCGCACTTCGTTCGCCGCCTTCTACCGCCCCTGGCGAGTCCGTGAGCACCTTCACGCGCTACCCGCGACGGCTCTTGTCGATTCTGTCAGACACTACGTCAGAGAGGCGGGTGGATGTTGCAAAGCCCGCCGAACTGTCGTATGTCAGAGTGGAACGGCACTTGCAACTGGATGGCTCATGACCACACGCCTAACCCTCCCCGTCCTTCCGCTTCGCGGGACGGTCATTTTCCCTGGCCTCGCGGCCCCAATCGCCGCCGGTCGCCCGGGGACCCTGCGCGCCATTGAAGCCGCCCTCAAAGGCGATCGCGTCGTTTTTGCCGTCGCCCAGCGCGACAATGCTGACGAACCGACGCCCGACATCCTCTATTCGATGGGCGTTATTGCGCGTATCGGACAGGTGAACCGTGGCCTGGGCGGCGTCCAGCTGCTGCTCCAGGGCGAAGAACGGGCAACGGCGCTCCAGTACTCCGAAACGGATGGCTACCTCTCCGTGGTCGTCACGAAGACCGAGGACCTGCTTCCGCTCGACGAAAAGGAGCCGGCATTCGAGGCGTTGCACAAGGAAATCCGCGAGCGCGCCGCCGAGCTGGGTGAAAAGCGCGGTCTGCCAGAGGAAGTCGTGCACCAGGTGCTCGATGCGGTCACCGAGCCGGGCAAGTTTGCCGACCTCGTTGCCGGCTACCTCGAACTGCCCGTTCCCGAAAAGCAGGGTCTACTCGAAACGCTGTCGGTGGAGGAGCGGCTCCGCCGCGTCCTCGTGCAGGTGCAGCGACAGATTTCTCTCCTCGAAGCCCAAGAAGAGATTAAGTCGCAGGTACAGGAAGAGCTCGGCGAGCGCCAGCGCGAAATGTTCCTGCGCGAGCAGATGAAGGCCATCCAGAAGGAGCTTGGCGACGACGACCAGGCCAAGGAGATCGAAGAACTTCGCGAAAAGCTGACCAAACTCGAGCTCCCCAAGGAGGCGCGCGCCGAAGTAGCGCGCGAACTCGGACGCCTCGAGCGTTCTGGCCGCGAGTCGATGGAAGCGCAAGTGATCCGCACCTACCTCGAATGGATCGCCGAGTTGCCGTGGAACAAGCGCTCGGACGACCAGCTCGACCTGCCCCATGCCATTCGTGTACTCGAAGACGACCACTACGGCCTCAAGGATGTGAAGGACCGCATTCTCGAATTTCTCGCGGTGCGCCAGCTCCGCGCGCACCAGATGTCCGAGGAAATCCGGACGACCGGGGAGTTCCCTGCGCCCAAGCCGCAAACCGCCAAGGACACCGTGACGCCGTCGCTGAAGAAGGGCGAGGACGCGGTGGGCCGTTCGATCACGAACGAGAAGGAAGCGAAGGCACGGGCCATGGCCAAGGGGCCGATCCTGCTTTTCACCGGCCCGCCTGGTGTGGGCAAGACGAGCATCGCCAAGTCCATCGCGCGCTC
>BJHT01000522.1 GCA_014193395.1 Verrucomicrobiota bacterium | reverse complement strand
CCAACTCTTCCCCACCGCCGAAATCCGTCCCGAAAAAATCGGCTCCCTCACGAAATCGCTCATGGCCATCCAGCCGCGGCCGGCCAGATGAAGTTCCGAACGCGAAGCTCAAAGTTCAAAGCTCAAGGGAAGCCCCAAAATCCAAGCTCCAGTGCCCCGGCCCGCGCTGTTGCCGTTCGTGAAGATATCGTCGTCTCGCATGGAGCTTGGTCCTTGGCAGCTTCGCTTGAGCTTTGAGCTTTGAGCTTTGAGCTTTTCCCGGAAAAAATGCACTGGAACCCATTGAACGTTCCGCCTCCTTCACCCCCGCTCCCGCAACGCCTCCACCACCCGTCCCGCCACCGTCTGCCAGTCGTGCCGCGCCAGCAACTCGGCGCGCCACGCCGCGATCCGCTCTGGCGGCGTCTCCCGCGCCCGCTGCAACGCGCCGAAAAACGACTGGTAGTCGCCATTGTCAAACGCTTCCCCCCCCGCGCCCATCGCCTCCACCGTCGGCGGAATCCGCGAGAAAACCGGACACGCTCCGGCGATCGCCGCCTCCACGGGCGGCATGCCGAAACCCTCGTACTCGGAAAAAAACACCAGCACCCGCGCGCGCGCGAGCAGCGCGCGATACGCCGCCTCGGGCAGCCGTTCGTGCCGCATCCAGCCCCGCAACTCCGGCAGCCGCAGCCCGTCCGGCAGCCGCCCGACCCACGTCACGCCCGCGTCGAACCCCGTCTCCGTCTGCCAGCGCGCCAGCCATTCGACCGCGCGGCCCGTGAGCTTGTGCGGGAAGGGGCTCGCGAGCACGACGAGCCCGCGGCGCTCCTCCGTCGTCGGGGCCGTCGGCTTGAAACCAATCCCCGCCACCACGGTCGCCACCGGCGGCATCCCCGCCTCGCGCGCCAGCCGCTGCACCTCGCTGGCGGTAAAGGCCGTGTTCGTGAAAATCACCCGCGCGTGCCGCAGCGACCCGCGCAGCGCGCAGCGAAAATAAAGCTCCTCCGCCCGGCCAAACCCCGCCGGATGATTCCGCCGGTAAAAATCCAGCATCGCGTCATGCACATACACCGCCAGCTTCACCGGCGGCCGGCGCACGAACGACGCATACCCCTTCGGCAGCAGCAACCACTCGTTGCCACTGCGGCGCGCCGCGGAATAGACACCCCATTGATCCCACCACAGCCGCGCCAGCCGACCGGCCGCCGCCGCCTCATGACGCTCGCGCTTCACCCAATCCGGCCACCGCGCGTCGTCGCTCCCTGCGCCGCCCAGCACCGTCAGTGCGTCCAGATCCGTGCGCGCCGCCAGTCGCTCCACCAGCCCGGTCGCCAGGTTGAAGATTCCCACCGACTTGGTGCGGGCGAAATTCTGGTCGGCCAGCGACACGGTCAAACTTAAGCGCGGCGATGACATGACAGGCCCCTCACCATTTCCACCCAAAGGTCGGCCGCGCGACCTCGTGCGTGACCCGCCGCCCCGGACTGGCCGGCGTGTAGAGCGCATAACGGAACGGCGTTTGAAAATACACGCCTCCCGCCAGCCGCCGCAGCCAGTGGTGCAGCTTCACGCCCCACCGCAGCCGCCGCACCAGCCACGGCGCACCGGCGGCCAGGCGCTGCATTTCCTCCCGCATCCGTTCCGTGCGCGCCAGGTTGCCGCCGGTGACGGTGAACACCGATGTATTGCCGCCCACGACCGCCATCCGCACGCCCGCACGCAGCAGCCGGAGCATCCACTCCGCATCCCCGGCGCAGCGGAATTCCGGATTGAAATAATGCCCCGCCTCGATCACCCGGCGACGAAAAAACGTGGCTGCCGTCAGGGTCGTCAGATGCGCCACCTGCGTGTGCCACGCGCGCGGCACCAGCGTTTTGCGCTGACTGAGAAACTCCCCGGACGCATTTACGAGCACCGTGTACCCAAATGCCACGTCCACCTGCGGCTGCGCCGTGAAAAACCGCGCCACGGCCTGCAACGCTCCCGGCAGGTATTGCTCGTCGCAATTGAGATACGCGAGCACGTCGCCCGTCGCGCGCCGCAGACCGCGGTTGATGCCGTCGTACATGCCTGCGTCCGGTTCGCTCACCGCGCGCACCCGCTGGTCCGCAGCCAGCCATTCCGCCGTGCCGTCGGTCGAACCGGCATCCTGCACGAGGTGCTCTGCCGCCACGCCCTGATCCGCGACCGAGGCGACGCACAACCGCAGCCACGCGGACTGATTGCGGCTGGGCGTGATGATCGAAAACAACATGCGCTAGGCCGGTTGCGGCCGCAGGACCGCGGCGGGCGCCGGCACAGCGGCGCGGGACCGCACCACCCCGTTCAGGGCGACACTCACCCCGACCATTCCCGTGAAATGCGCCAGATCCGACGAAATGTCCCCGAACACCAGGAAGAAGAACACGGTGCGGCCCAGAAAATAAGCGTACAGAAAAGTGTTCACCGCGCGCAGCTCCGGCGGCCCCCGCTGATAGTTCGAGCGCAGCACCCGGAAACTGGCCCACAGGAAGGCGATGAACGTCACCGTCCCCGGCAAACCGAAGCCGATCAGCAGCGACAGCGGCCCGCTGTGAAAATCACCCGCCACCATCGCCGCCTCGTAACTCTCGGTAAATCCGCGTCGCCGCGATTCCTGCGCTAGGTACAGTTCGACCGGATCCAGCGCGTAGCCCTTGCCCAGCAGCAAATACTGCGGCACCTGCGCCCAAAGCAGCCGCCACATCTGAAACCGCCATTCCGACGACCCCTCCGCGTCCATCCGCGCATGCGGATCCACGGGTATCGGCAGGAAACTCAAACTGCGCTGGATCGGCAGCGGCATCTGGCGCGCAAACGGCACCACCACCACCGCCCCCAGCAGCACCGCGGCGGCGAGGATGGCAGCGAACCGCGTGCGCCACAGTCCCTCCAGGGAGAATTGGAACAGCACCAGCAAACCGTAAAATCCCAGCAGCGAACGAAACCCGCCCATGGTGCTCACCACCACGATCGCCCCCACCACCACCACCCGCCACCCGTGCCGCCAGTCCAGCAAGCCTTGGATGCCGTAGCGCAGCAGCATCCAGCAGAACGGGCCCACCATGGCGAAGGCGATGCCGTTGAGCCGCAACATTGAGCCGCCCACATATTCCGCCGCCGCCTGGTCCATGGCGTACTCCGCTGGAAAGACCAGAAACAGCCAGTAAAAGCCGGGGCCGAACAGGAAGGCCACATTGCTCATCACTAGTGTGAGGGAGCCGAGAAAATAGCCCCGCATTAAGGCGAAAACCCGGTCCGCAGGCACGCGCACCATGCTGATTGCAAAATAGCCGAGCACCGCCGCCACGATAAAAATGTATCGCTTCCCGCCGAAGGTCTGGCTCCCTAGCGCCTTGATGCCGATGCCGCCACGCAACTCCGCCGTGATCAGCACCACCAGCAGGAACAGCCCCAGCGTCCACGCCACGACCGGCACATGTTGGAGAGCGACGCGGCGGCCCAGCGTGTTGCCAAGAATGGTGATCCCCAGACTGATCCCGGCCATCAACATCCAGAGGCTGGGATGCCCCGGCAGCACGAACACCTGCACCGCCGCGTTCCAACTCCAGAACAACAACGGCCGGTGCCAGTGCAACAACACCGGCAGCGTCAGCACGAACACTACCATCCCCACCACCCCCAACGCCATCGGACTGTTCGGCGTCACCATCACCAACCCCACCAGCACCGCCACGGCCCCAGCC
>BJHT01000521.1 GCA_014193395.1 Verrucomicrobiota bacterium | reverse complement strand
CTGCGCGTGTCCCCGGCACACCAGCAGCGCGGCACATACTCACGGCCCAAGTTGAAATTCCAGCAGCCGGGCGCGACCCTCTGACACCACACCCACGCCCGCTTCAACAGCAACGCGGATCTGCGTTGCCGACGAGTACAACTGGGAGGAGTGGCTTGAACCACTCTTGATCCACCAGGACTTGCCCCACCATTTCGATTTCCTGATGCCATCGGGCGTCGTAAATTCCGAGAAGCCCGCCGAGGCCATCTCTAATGCAGCGCTTTCCCGCGGCGGGCTCGCCCGGGCCAACTCAAATCTTGCCATTCATGTTGGTGACAGCGTGGCGGCCGATGTTGAGGGTGCGCGCGCCGAGGGGGTGCGGCATGTCCTTCTGGACCGTGTTAAATGATACCCGCCTGAACTGAACACAGGCACGGCGGTGAGCCGATCTTTATCCGAAGTCCCGCACCTGATCGACGAGGCGTGGGTTTAGAGGCTCAAACGTTTTCCCAGCTACCAGACGCTGCCGATCGGTAGATTGCGTGCGCCACCCGGAGTTCCTGAAGCGAATCCTCGGGACCCGCTGCGAGCGGGGCGCCATCGAGAATTGCGTTTACGAAATCCTGATTTTCGCCAACAAAGCTCATTGCATATCCCCAATTGCCATCGAGGGCGAGCCCACCGCGATGTTTCCGGTTGTACAATGTGACCCCGCTTTCCGGGAAGCCGCCGATCACGATCTCACCATCTGTTCCCGTGACACGCCACGACTCTTGCGGACCGAGAGGGGTGTTCACCATGAGGCCGTCGTACGAGGCGTAGATCCCGGATTCGAACTGCAGGAGGGACCGCATGAGCGAATCGCCCTGCATTTCTTCCATCGGGTAGCCAACAACCCCCACCACCCGGCTGATGTTGCCGAACCACATCCGCATCGGCCTGACCCAGTGTGATCCACCATCGATCGTGATTCCACCACCGGTTCTGGCCTGAGATAGGCGCCATGTCTGCCCAGTGAACCAATAGGGGTTGTACTCGGAAATGAAAGCCGCCCGGCCAGTGACGAGGTCGCCAATCTCTCCCTGTCGTATGAGGTTGAGCGTGGCGACGACCTCTGGCCAGTACTGGGCATTCTCGGCAAGCATGAATACCCGGCCACTGGCAAGAGCAGCATCGAGGATCCGGGTCGAGGCCTCGAGCGTCGGTGCCATCGGCTTCTCCAGCATCACATGCTTGCCGGCAGCAAGGCATTTCAGGGCCGTGGCTTCATGGAGGTCGGGAGGCAAGAGGATGCTGATCGCATCGAACGCGTCAGCAGAAATCGCGTCATCGAGGGACGTGAACGCGGTTCCGCCAGTCTGGTGGGCATACGCAGATGCTCGAGCGTCGTCCGAATCGATGCAAGCCGTCACCCGTACCAGTGGTACGTGCGCCTTGATGGCATCCAGGTGAAAGCGTGCAACCGCACCACATCCGAGGAGGGCAAGCCGTACTTCTATTGTCATGATCACACTATTATAGTCCGCGGCCGTCTACTGTACGAATTGTCGCGTTACGCCTATTTTCGGAAAGACATTTTTGGCGTTTCAGACGAGAAACGGAAACCTTCAGTGTCATCGTCAAGCCAGTAGCGCACAAAGCTCGCCAGAGTGGCAATCTCATGTCGCGACAACGATGCTATCGGGGGGGGCACCGCTCCAATTCGCATCCCACTCCGACGCCCGTTAGATAATCACATCAACCATGTCTGCGCGAATCACTTTGGCGTCACCACTCGTCAGGAGGATTGTTGATTGGGCCGGAATGCCACCTTCGCACATGATCGGCATCGAGTTTCTCCAATCCGTTTTTGTCATCGAGGAACGTTTCCTCCCCGTTACCTCGGTGATGGGCATGCCTGACGGCTTGGTGGCGTGGACCGACGTCGGACTTTGAACCGACCCTGCGTACGACGGATAAGAAATTCAAGCCCCCAAGCACCGGCAAATGGTGAGCGTTGGCCCCCCAGTGGTCAAGGCCCACTCTGCACTAACTTCCACCCCGCCATTACCTAATGGTCAACGATAACTTTTGTTGTGTTTGCCGCGACCATCGAGCCGCCAATGATCCACCGGGTCAGGCTGCGGCTGGCGAGAAAGTAGGCGTCAGATTCCTCCTTTTTGCGTGAGGTCAAAAATCTGACGACAGCGATAATCAATAGATAAACCCCAAAAACGATGTGGTCCAAGTTTATTGGCTAAGACGAGATTGATTGTGGGCTAGTGCTCGGCTGCCGTTGTTGTTCCAGCCCCGAATATCTAAGTCCTTGGCGTTTCTGCCGACGTAGGTACTGCCATCCGGGCTAAATGCAAATTCGTTCACCGCCTCGGTGCCATCCGGCATCGGCCATCGCAAAGCAAGATTGAGATGTTTCAATGTTCATTTTCCCTTTACGCAATTATGGGCGGACACTTCGCCGTTGGGCGCGAAATTGATCAGGACGATCTGCCCGACGCCGCCCAGCGGCTTCAGATGCACGGCGAGATCGGGCCGACGCACCGCGACCAGCACGCGATGGCCGGCCTAGGCGAGGAGCTGCTCGATCTGCGTGCCCACGTACTCGTCGCCGCCGAAAACCGTGACCAATTGGGGATGGTCCGTTCGCGGCTCTGCGGGCGCTGAACGAGGGCTGGTTGCTTCTAACGCGAAGCGTCGGAAGCTGTCGAGGCTGCGATTGATAGGGTTTAGGCCATGCGCTGGGGACCAGCGTCCTCGGCATAGCATGGTGGCGGAATTGATAGACGCGCACGGTTCAGGACCGTGTGACGCAAGTCGTGGAAGTTCGAGTCCTATCCAGGGCACCAGGGCGCAGCTATTGCGCGAGCCTACATCAGACCAAGGGCCTTCATGTTCTCGGCGGATCGCCGGTAATGCGCCAGCTCGTATTCCATTAACTCATCATCGGCATTACGCTCCCACGGCGTGCGCCAATCGGCGCCTTCGGGCAGGCGGTTGCGCTGCGCGGCGCGGAGGCAGGCGGCGAGCTGCTCCGCAGCGACGGGCGCGTAACCCTGCCACCAGCCCTGCGTGAACAGGCGGACGTGGCGCGCTTCGAGGGCGCCGATCTCGATGCAGGCGAGCATCTCGTCATGGTATCCGGCGAGCATGTCGAACATCTCCCCATGCGGCACGCAGCCATCGCCGGTGGGGCATCGCACCAACCGGAGGCCGTCCTCGGTGAACTGCACACGATAGTCCTTCAAGTGGCAGAACCGCACATAGGGCGCGATGATCTGGGTGAAGTCCAGCGGCGCATCGGCCACCGGGATGGTGTTGGCCATGTCGAAGGCGATACGTACCGATGGCCCGTATTGCTCGCAAAGCGCCACCAGCTCGCGGCTGGTGAAGTCCTGATGGTTCTCAATCAGCAGTGTGACGCCTGCCCCGGCAGCGCGCGGCGCATAGGCGGAGAGCTTGTCATGCACGGACTGCACCAGTTCGTGCCAGCGCTGGCCCGCGGCGGCGCGATCGCCGCAGAGGATCGGCGTCAGAGCTAAGCGGATCAAGCGCGCGTCGAGCGCCTCGGCGCAGCGGAGCAGCATATCCATGTCGCAATGCTGGAGGCCGGTGCTGAGGATGCGCGTCCAGCCGAGGCCCTCGAGGCGCTTACGCAGACCGGCGAGCTCGGCATCCGCCACGGTCTTCAGCGAGCCGTCCCAAAGCTCGATGGCCTTGCCGCCCAGTTCCAGGGT
>BJHT01000520.1 GCA_014193395.1 Verrucomicrobiota bacterium | reverse complement strand
TCAGCCCCAACTCCACCGCGACGTCGAGTTGCTGGCGGAAAAGCGCCGCCTGCTTGCGTTTGATCCCTTCCACCTCGCCCGGCTTGGCCACCTCGGGCGTTGGCAGCCGGTAATAATCCAGCCCGATCTCGCCGATCGCGACCACCTTCGGCCGCCCCGCCAACGCCCGCAGTTCCGCGCGAATGTCCTCCGGCGCGTCCATCGCCTGCCCCGGATGCCAGCCCACCGCGGCAAACACGCCGGGATATTTTTCCGTCAGCGCGACCGCGCTCGCGCTGCTCTCCAAATCCGTGCCGATGGAAATGATCTGCGTAATGCCCGCCGCCGCGGCCCGCTCGATCACCTGCGGCAGGTCGGCGGCAAAAACGGGATCGTCCAAGTGGGCGTGGGTGTCGAAAAAAATGGGTGGCATGGTGAAAACATGTGGCGTTGTCGTGCGCATCACGAACGCCGAAAAACGCGCGGTTGTGATACGGTCCGGCGGTCAGTGCGACAACCGCTAATTCTCTCCTCACTCGCAGCTCGGTGCAGCGCCCGCATCCCCCGGGTCCCCACCTTTCCCCTTCCGCCCCTCACTGCTCGCGGCATAATTCAGCGCATGAACTTCCTCGATTCGTTCCTTCGCCTCCGCTGCGTCACCGCACTCGTCCTCGTCGCCTCCAGCTTCACCGCTTCCGCCCTCGACCTCGTCAAGGAGGGCCGGCCAGTCGCGACCATCGTCACCACCGCGTCGCCGGACGCGTTCGGCGCGACGACAGCGCGGCCCGCGAAGGGCGCGAAAAAAACCGCGGCGCTCGAACCGAACGAAGCCGGCGAGGCCGCCGCGGTGAAGCTGCTGATCGAATGGGTTCGCAAAATCACCGACGCCGAACTGCCCGTCGCGCAGCAGGCCCCGGCGGGCGCACCGGCCATTTACGTCGGCAAAGCCGCGCTCGCCGCCGGCCTCAAGCTCGATGACATCGCCAGCCCGAGCCACGAGGGCGTGCGGATCAGCGCCGACGGGCAGCGCGTGCTCATCGCAGGTCAGAGCGAGTCGGCGACCTACCGGGCGGTTGCGCGGTTTCTGGAAGAACTGGGCTGCCGCGTGTTCATGGACGGTCCGCTCGGCGAAGTTTTTCCGCGCACGAAAACCCTCGCCGTCGGCGCACTCGCGATCACCGAAAAGCCCGGCCTGAGCTGGCGCAACCCGAAAGGCCCGTCGTGGCGCTCGCCGACCTGGCGGCAGTGGAACGGCGCGGGCGGCGACGGCATCGGGCACAGTCATTCGTGGGGCTATTTCCCGAAGGAAACGTTTGACCAACATCCCGAATGGTTCGCCCTCGGGGCGGACGGACAGCGCAAACCAGGGAACTGGCTCTGCACCTCGAATCCGGAAATGCGGAAGGCCTTTGCCGCGCGGCTCTGCGACGTGATCGCGGGCGGCAGCCGGAATCCCTCGATCTCGCCGCCGGACGGCCGCGGCTACTGCCAGTGCGGGCCGTGCAAGACGCAGGATGACCCGAGCGTCGTCGAGCCTTCGAGCGGCACGGTGTCGATCTCGAACCGCTACGCGGATTTCTTCGATGCGGTCGGACGGCTGGTGGCGGCGGTGCATCCGGATTCGATCCTGAGTTTTTACTGCTACGCCGATTACACGCAGCCGCCGACCTTCAAGCGCAAGCTCTCGCCCAACCTCTGCGCCGTGATCGCGCCCATCCGCTACTGCCGCCTGCACGAGATCGGCCATCCGGGTTGCACGAGCCGAGAGCAGGCGGTGAAAATGATCGAGGGCTGGGCCGCCATTTCGAGCCGGATTGGCTACTACAACTACATGTACAACCTGGCCGACGCGACGCTGCCGTTCTTCAAGTTCACCGCGTGCGAGAAGGAATTTCCCTGGCTGCACGCGCGCGGGCTGACGCACATGACCCTCGAGATGCTCTCAAACTGGCACATCTACGGTCCGCAGATGCACCTCGGCTTGCGGCTGGCCTACGATCCCAAGGCGGATGCAAAGGCGATCATGGAAGATTACTGGCTGAAGTTTTACGGGCCGAAAGCCGCGCCGTTCATGAAAGAATATTGGATGGGCATCGACGCGGCGCAGGGGCGGCTGGAATCGCACGCGGGCTGTTTCTTCGGCCTGCAACAAATCTACACGCCGGAGTTCCTGAAACAGTGCGCGACCCGCCTGGCCGACGCCGCCAACGCCGCGCGCGGTGACGCGATCTACGAGCAACGCGTCGCGCTGCACACCGAGGGATTCCAGAGCGCGGTGGAATATCGCGCGATCATGGACACGCTGAATCGCGGCGACTTTGCGGGCGCGCTCAGGCAACTCGACACCACGTCGGAACGGCTCGCGGGACTGGCGGCCAAAGGCTGGGCCAACTCCGAGTACCACACGTCCTATCTCAACCGTTTCCTCCGCAAGACCGTGGTGCAGGGTGCCACGCTCCTCGCCCCGCCGAACCAGCTTCTCCAGGTCCTGCCCGACCAGTGGCGCTTCGCCTTTGATGAAGCGGACCGCGGGAATGAGCTCGGCTTTCACACGGCGAATTTCGACGACGCGAAATGGGCCACGGTGTCCACGCTCAACCGCACGCTGGATTCGCAGGGGTTCGATCGCAACACGGTCTTCTGGTATCGCACGAAATTCACCGCGCCCGCCGGAGCGGCGAAGCTCTCGCTATTCTTCGGCGAGGTCGATGGGGCCAGCGAAGTGTATGTGAACGGGCAGCGCGTAAACATTGTCTGGCCGGCCGCACCCGCCGCGCCCGCAGGCGGCAAGGCGCCTGGTAAACCCGCTCCCAAGAAACCCGCCGCCAAGGCCGCCGCGCCTGCGGTCACGCCGAAGCCCGCCGTCCCCAGCCTGCGTGATGGCCAGGCCAAGGCCCGTCAGCCCTTCGAGGTGGACGTGTCCGCCGCCGTGAAGGCGGGTGAGAACGTCGTGGCGCTGCGCGTCGATCACTCGCGCATCACCGAACTGTCCCTCGGCGGCATCCTCCGGCCCGTGCTGCTGGTGAAGAAGGCGGAGTAAAGCCGAGGCGCTGGCGGCAGGGAAACCGCGCTCGCGGAAATCATCGCTACGTTCGCGGGGAAGTTGGCAGCGAGTGCTCCAGTGCCGACGGGCGCACGCGGATGCGACAGCGGAAGGATGAGCAAAAGAGGCAGGGCAAAGGAACGGGGACGGGGAAAGCGCTTGTCTTCATTCCTTTGCCTCCATTCCATTGCCAAATCAGTTTCGGGATCGGGGTTTTGATTCAGGCTGGGCACGGCAACACTGAGCTTCCATGTCGCGGTCGCCGAGCGCAGAGAATCCGAGCACCGGAGCGGCAGAACCTCGCGCCGATGTGCTCAGTAGCGCTGCAGGTCGCGCTGAAGTTTGGCGTACGGTTTACCTCCCCACCCGTGGCGACGAAGAAACGGTAGGAAAATGAAACCGACCCACACACAAACATTCGGATACCTCCAGAACCACGCGAAACCCGCCACCAACGGAACCCCGAGCCAACAACCGTCCCCCCACGCCCGCTGCCTCCACCGGCCGCCCGCCCTTGTAGCGCAGGTTTCCAAACCTGCTGTGTCGCCGACTTCCAAGTCGGCAGGGTGTCGGCCTCGCCGGACGCCCCGCGGGTTTGGAAACCCGCGATACAGCAGACTTGGAAGTCTGCGCTACAAAGTGAGCATGAAATATCCGGGGCCCCTCGTCCGCCGCATTGCTCAGGCCAGAATC
>BJHT01000519.1 GCA_014193395.1 Verrucomicrobiota bacterium | reverse complement strand
TTCGTTCAGGAACTCGATGCGGAAATGGCGGAGGCCGGCGGCGACGAGCGTGGTGACGAATTCCGCGCCGGTCTGGGCCTGCGAGTTGTAGAGCGTGTTGCGGCAGCCGGCGTCGGCCTTGAGCGGATGCTCGGCGCCGACGCGGTCGCGGAGGCGGACGTCGTGTTTGTCGCAGGGGCGGCCGCAGTTGGTGTAGTCGGTGCCGGTCGAGAGGAAGGCGCAGAAGACGCAGTGCTCCATGTGAAACATCGGCATGTGCTGGTGAATCGTGACCTCGAACCACGCGGGCGGGGCGGTGCGCAGGAGGCCCTCGAGCTGCGCGATGTTGAGGTCGTAAGACGCGGTCAGGCGTTCGAGGGTGAAGCGTTCGCGGAAGTGCGCGGCGCTGAGGGCGTTGGCGATGTTGAGGGAGAAGTCACCGATGCGGCGGTCGGCGGCGAAGAATTTCAGGTGGTCGTAATTGCGGATGAGGTAGCCGTCGGCGTTGCTCGAACGGACGATGTTCAGAATCCACTCCTCGCCGGGCTTGGTGATGCGTGGCGGCGCGACCCAGATGGTTTTCTGCGGGCCGGCGCAGCCGAAGGATTCGTGCGCCATGCGGACGGCGTCGCGGTATTTTTTCGGGTCTTCGAGTTCGCAGTAGAGCGTGCTGACACCGCAGCGGAGGGCGGCCTCGAGCTGCGGGAGCGAGCGGACGAGAACGATGAGTTCAGGGGATTGTTTTGCAGCGTCTTCGGAGCGCCGAGCATTGCTCGGCACGAACGGAAATGGGCGGTCCATGCCGAGCAATGCTCGGCGCTCCGCTTCCTCGCGGGGAAGATCGGGCAACGTGGATTCGGTGGGTGCGGATGGAGCGGACACGGCGGAGGTCAGTGCGGGAAGCAGCGTGGGCAGGGCACGGGAGAGGTTCGTGAGTTGCCAGCGCTTGGGCTGGGCGCGCAGGGCGTCGAGCTGCGTGACGGCGTCGCGACGGAGGCGGTTGAGTTCGCTCATCGGCAGGATGACGGGGCCTTCGAGATGATTGGCGAGGCGGTCGAGTTTGAACGGCGTGCCGCCGAGGCGTCCGAGTTGGTCGCGGAGGCGCTCGTCGGTGAGCGGCTGTTTCTCGGCGATGGCGAGGGGAATGGCGGAGGCGACTTGCACGACGTGGCCGATTTCATCGCGCAGAATCAGCGTGAGCGGCGTCCCGGCGTGGCCGTGGATTTCGGCGAAGACGGGGCGCTGGAAACGCGGTTGGTCGCCCTCGAAGCTGGCGCGGAGACGGCGGTCGAGTTCGGGGTCGCTGGTTTTCCACAGGCGGTCGCCGACGTGGACGCGTGAGAAATCAATGTCGCCGTGGCCGAAGGCGAGCGTGGTGAGCGCGGGCGCGCCGGGGCGGGGTTTCTCGGGGGTGACTTCGTAAAGGCGGCCGCCTTCTTCTTTTTCATCGGGGTGCGAGGCATCGAAGACCACGCCGTCGCCGGGCTTGGCGGGGGCTTCGAGGCGGAGGGCGACGCGGCCGTTGTGGATGCGCTCGACGCGGCCGAGATACACGCCGCGTTTTTTTCCAAAGCGGGCGTGGACGAGCTGCTGGTTGTTGATGCCGCCGAACCAGCCGGGGTACAGGCCGCGGGAGAAACTCATCTCGAGGGCGTAGCGGTCGGGGTCGGGTGACGCGGCGGAGTGGGTACCGCAGGCGTCCTCGCCTGCGAGTGGGCGGGGCGTCTCGCCCCGTGTTGATGCTGACGGCGAGGCGGCGGCGACAAGCTGTCGCCGCCCCGGGGAGGCGGTATCGCGGGCGTCCCCGCCTGCGAGTGGGCGGGGCGTCTCGCCCCGTGTTGATGCTGACGGCGAGGCGGCGGCGACAAGCTGTCGCCGCCCCGGGGTGGGCGGCGAGGCGCCGCCGGAACTCGCAGGCGGGGACGCCTGCGGTACGGCGGAAGGGGCGATCCCGAGCGCGCGGTCGATGGCCTGGCGATAGACGCGCGTGATGTTGGCGACGTATTCGGGGGCTTTGAGCCGCCCCTCGATTTTCAGCGAGCTGACGCCGGCGCGGATGATCTCCGGCAGAACTTCCAGACCGGCGAGATCCTGCGGACTGAGGAGATAACGCCGGTCGCCGAGGTCGATTTTCTTGCCGTCGGAAATCAGGTCGTAGGGCATGCGACACGCCTGCGCGCATTCGCCGCGATTGGCCGAGCGGCCGCCGAGGGATTCGCTAGTCAGGCACTGGCCGGAGTAGGCGACACAGAGCGCGCCGTGGACGAAGACTTCGAGCGGCATCGCAGAAACCGCGCCGACCTCGCCTCCGCCAATTTTCGCGATTTCCTTCAGCGAACACTCCCGCGCGAGCACCACCAGATTCGCCCCGAGATCGCGGGCAAACTCCACGCCCGCCACGCTCGTCACCGTCATCTGCGTCGAGGCATGGATGGGAAAATCCGCCGACAGCCGGCGGATGAGCCGGCAGATGCCGACATCCTGCACGATCGCCGCATCCACGCCCGCCGCGATGATCGAGCGGAGATAATCTTCCGCATCCGCGAGTTCGTGCGCGAAGACCAGCGTGTTGAAGGTCACGTATCCGCGCACTCCGCGCCGATGGAGAAACTCCATGAGCCGCGGCAAATCGGCCGCCGTGAAATTATGCGCCCGCATCCGCGCATTGAAGCGGTCCAAGCCAAAGTAAATGGCGTCCGCGCCATTCTCCACGGCGGCCTTGGCGCACTCCCAATCGCCGGCGGGCGCGAGCAGTTCAGGACGGCGCAAGGCGGGGGCGGGGGCGGGAGAGATGGGTTGTAGGGGCATGTGTCGGTCGCGGCGGACGCTACACGGGCGGGCGGGTGTTGCAATGCGGACGGCGGGGCGATGGCAGAAAAATCGGGGGCAGAAAAATCGAGGCAGGGGAATCTGGGACAGGGGAATGGGTGCGGCCGAGAGATTGGCGGGGCGCGGCTGCCCTCAGCGTGTCGTCGGAATGTGCGGATGTTCTGGTGGCGTGCTGAGGGCAGACGCGTCCTATAGAGGGAGCGATGCGGCAAAGCTTCCATCGGGGAAGCGGGGTCGGTTAGCGTCGCGCGATGCGCGTTTTGATTTTGGGTTGTGGGTATGTGGGGCTGCCGTTGGGGGCGGAGTTGGTGCGGTTGGGGCATGAGGTGTTCGGAGTGCGGCGGTCGGCTGCGGGGGCGGAGGAGTTGGTGGCGGCAGGGATCAAACCATTGGTGGCGGATGTGGCGCGGGCGGAGGATTTGGCGGGGTTGCCGGGGCCGTTTGACTGGGTGGTGAATACGGTGTCGTCGAGCAAGGGCGGGGTGGAGGAGTATCGGGAGGTTTATCTGCGGGGGACTAAGAATCTGATCGAGTGGCTGGGGGCGCGTCCGCCGGTGAAGTTTGTTTATACGAGCAGCACGAGTGTCTATGGGCAGGTGGATGGGTCGTCGGTGAAGGAGTCGTCGCCGACGGTGCCGGTGACGGAGACGGGGCGGGTGTTGGTGGAGGTGGAGCAGTTGTTGTTCGCCGCGGCGCGGGAGCAGAAGTTGCCGGCGGTGGTGTTGCGCGTGGCGGGGATATACGGACCGGAGCGGGGGCATTTGTTTTTGCAGTATCTGAAGGACGAGGCGCGGATGTCGGGGAAGGGGGAGCGGCTGATTAACATGATTCATCGCGAGGATGTGGTGGGGCTGATCATCGCGGCGTTGCAGAGCGGGCGAGCGGGGGAGGTGTACAACGCGGTGGATGACGAGCC
>BJHT01000518.1 GCA_014193395.1 Verrucomicrobiota bacterium | reverse complement strand
CGCTCCAATTCCTCCTTCAACTGCAGGACTTCCGAGAGGTCCTTCCCGTCCGCCTGCCACTGCTTCGCGATCGCCTGGGCCTGGCGCATCTTCTCCTGAATCGCCCCGCTGCGGCCTTTGACTTCGCGGAGTTTCGCCTGCTGCTCCGACGTGAGTTTCCCTTTGACCTGCACCAGCAGGGCCAGTTGCACGCGCTTGATTTCGTTCTCCACCTTCAGCGCCTTGTCCGCCTGCGCCAGCGCCGCGGCTTCGTCGGGACGCTCCTTTTTCAACAACTCGGCCAGTGCTTCAGTCTCCTCGCGCAGGCGCGGCTGCAGTTCCGCGATGCGCGCCTGAACCTTCTCGAAGGCCTCCTTGAACCAGCTCTTCTGCTCGTCCGTGAGGCCCACCGCCTCATGGTGCTGCCGCAAGAACTCGGGGGTGAAAAGCTGCTCGGCGACCGGGTCGGGCACGCCTGATTGCGCGAACATCGACGGGCAGAGAAGCAGAGACAGGCCGCAAAGGAGGAGGGTTTTTAGTTTCATAAAATGTGGGCGCAATATCGCAGGCGGCCCGGTTCGGTCAGCCGAATAGCGCCGCCAGATTTTGGCTGACGATTGGGGCCTGACGAATACGGGCAGTGTTCCCCGGCCCCCATTCGTCAGTCAAAATCTGGCCCATCGGAACCCGACTGTGTGTTCAGAAATGAAATGTGGCCTCCCATTATCCGCATAGCGAGCGGCTTTCAGTTCGTTTGAACGGGCGCAGCCAACGGGATTCTCCACCGCACCCATGCCTTCCGTGAAGCTGTGCAAACGCCCGCGCCCGCCAACCCCTTGGCCGCTTGGGCCATTTCTTGAACCTTGAACTTTGAACTTTCCTCACGTTTTCCCGCCGTCGTGCGTCGCTGGCAGCAGCTTGCGGATCACCAGCAGCAGGCCCACGACGACCAATGCCAGCGCGCCCCAGAACACATACGCCGTCGGGCCCGCCAGCGTCTCGCCGTCGCGTTGCGCCGCTTTTTTCAGGCGCTCCACCGCGCCCAAGGTCGCCACCGCTTTCTCCGCCGAGAGCAGCGTGCCCGCGACCATCCCGAGGTCATAGCGCGGCGCGCCCGCGTCCGCGTTGCCGAAGTAAAGCTCCGGCGCCATCCCCGCCGCCGTCTTCGTCCGCAGCCGTGTCACCGGATGGAACAGCTCGAAATTCGCCAGCTCCAGCGCGGGATTGTCGCCGTTGTCCGTTTCCAAAAACAGCGTGTCCGTCTGCGGTCGCGCCGACCACGTCAGTTCGAAACGCGCGCGCGGCTGCTCCGGCGTGCGCTGCCACAGGCCCGTCCCCAGCGTGCGCCGTTGCCGTTCGCCGCCCACGTCCTTTACCTCCTCGAACAAAATCAGTTCGCGCTGAAACAACGCCGTCTGCGCCTCGCAGGTCAGCCGGTTCACGGGCAGCGCGGCCAGCGGCAGCTTGAGCTGCCAGCGGCTCACGCGCGGCCGTTTCGGGTCGGGCCGCACGCTGAACTCCACCGTCACCTTGCGTTCGAGCGACGTGCGCTCGAACAGAAACGGCACCTGCCGCCCGTCGCTCACCAGCCGTACATCCGCCAGCGAAGCCTGCGTGTTCGCCAGCACCTTCGCATCCAGTTCGATCTGTGCCACGCCCGCCTTCGCGAGCGTCACCGGACGCCGGAACATCCAGCCCTTCTTGTCGAACGCCGCCCCGCGCGTCTCCACGTCCGGCAGCGTTTCCGTTTCGCGAAAATCCGGATTCGGCGCCAGCCCCGCCAGCCCGCCCGCCAGCGCCTTCGCGCTCGCCGCGCTCGCGCCCGCGCCCGCGAGATCGTAACGCGCCGCCGCGACCTTCCGGTTACCGGTCAGCAAAAAGTGCGGCCCCGCCTGCCGCGCCAGCAGCACCAGGAACACCGGCCGCCGCCGCGCCCGCACCTCGCTGATCACCAGCGGCGGGCTGTCCCCGTTGCGTATTTTCACCAGCAGCTCGCGCGTCGGCGACTGCGTCTCCAGCGGCACCGACAAGCCCGCGCGCGCCGCCATTCCCTCCACCGCCTGCCGGTAAATCAGCCCGCCCCCCAGCGACCGTTCGCGAATCTCGCCCTCGCTCACCTCGCGCGTCGCGACCGTCACGGTGCGCGCGAACAGCGGCTCCTCCGTCACGATCTCCAGTTCCGACAGCGTGAGATTAGCCGCGCCAAGATCGAGCGTCAGCACCGTCTCGCCGCGCGACTCGACGCGCTCCACGATCCGCACCGACTGCGTCTCGCTCGCCACCACCGCCGCTTCGGCCGCGTGAACCCGCGCGCCCGTCACCGGAATCGCCGCCGTCCGCCGGTCATCCAGCGTGAAGCGGAGAAACGCCCAGCTCGCCGCCTCAAACTTGATGTCCCGTTGCTCCGCGCCATTGGCCATGCGGAACACCGGCACGCCCTGCGCCAGCTCGCTCCACGTCGCGCCATCCGCCGAACCCTCCACCTTCACCGCCTTCAAAAATGCCGACGCCGGCGTCTCCAGCGTCACGCCGCCCAGCGATTGCGTCAGCCCCGTCTCGATCACCACCACCGTCGCGCCCGTCGCCAGCGTCGCCTTGAACGACTTCGAATTCCGGCTGACCCGCCCGACTGGCACGGGACGCTGAATCAGATACGGCACCTCGTTCCCCGCGCTGTCCGCGACGCGCAAATCCTCCAACCCCGGCCGCGCCGCCTCGAGCGTCTCCGGCGGCAGACTGAGCTTGAACAACCCCGTGCCCTCGACCGCAACCTCCTGCCGCTGCCGCCACTCCGCCCACGACGCCGCACGCGCCCCGACCACGCCGAGCCACAGCACCGCCACCGCCAGCACGCACTGCCAGCCGCTCCGATCATGTTTCGCTTTCATGTCTATTCCTGACCGCATTGGAACGGTTGAACAGTTAGAGGGTCGAGGGGTTAAAGGGTTAAAGGGCTAAAAAGTTGAAGCGTCGTCCGCCCCCACCCTTCAACCCTTCACCCTTCAACCCTTCACCCTTCACGCTTCAACCCTTCAACTTTTTAACCCTTCACCCTTTCCCCTGTTTGCCCAAAAACCGCTGATACAAAAACGACGCCAGCATCGCGATCACCGCCACGACGAGGATCGCGCCGATGCGATACAGCCCGGCCAGGTTCGCCAGATCGTGGAAGAACAGCTTGAGCAACGTGACACTGAGCAGCGCCATGCTCGCATACCGCGCCCCCGGGATTTTCCGCACGATCCCCACCACCAGCAACCCGAGCGCGAACACCGCCCACGCCATCGAATAGCTCATGTCGCGCGCCAGATTCCCCGAGAACTCGAACGTCAGCGCCGCCGCGCCCGGCGCGGTGAAATAATCCGCGATCTCGATGTTCACCAACAGGAACGCCAGCACCACGCCGAGCGTGTTCAGCACCGGCGGCGCGTCCACCGCGGCCAGGCGGTTGCGCGGCGGCGCGAGCAGCGCTGCGCCTGCGAACAGACATGCCGTCACCACGCCGTAGGTGTAGAGATACCAGTTGAAAATCGGCGTCGCGCTGCGCGGATGATAACTGAACACCGCCGGATTCAGCGTGAGCCGCGCAAAGCACACCGCCAGCAACGCCACGCCCACGAGGCGCAATCCCGGATGCGGCAGCCGGTGAAACAGCCACAACAACGCCGCGCCCTCCAGCGCCCAACTGATCGTCAGCCATTGCCGGTCGACCTGTATCGGGAAAATCAGCGTGATGAAAAACAGCGCCGCCCCGCCGAACCACGGCGGGTCGGCCAGCCGCGCCGGGTCGTCTGGCGCGAGGCGCTTCACCAG
>BJHT01000517.1 GCA_014193395.1 Verrucomicrobiota bacterium | reverse complement strand
GGTTTTCGTGCGGGTGGAGGTCGCGCACGTAGCAGGAGGCGACAAGCTGTCGCCTCCCCAGAATTTCCGCGGTCCACGTGCGGGCGGACGTCGCTGCGGCCGGGACGGCCGCACTCCGGGGGGGGGCGGGGCGGGCGGCGGGACGCCGCCCGAACTCGCAGGCGGGGACGCCTGCGGTACGAGCGCCGCGTGAAACCATCTTCACTCTTTGCATCGCGGAGGGTGTGCCGTAGCGTGCCGCGCCTTAAACGCGGTATGCCTTCGGTGTTTATCAAAACGTACGGGTGCCAGATGAATGAGCGCGATTCGGAAGCGGTCGCCGCGCAGCTCGTCGCGCAGGGGTATGGGCTGGCTGCGAGTGAGGCGGCGGCGGATGTGATTTTGCTGAACACCTGCAGCGTGCGCGATGCGGCGGAGCAGAAGGCGCTGGGGAAGATGGCGAATCTCGCGGCGGAGGTGCGGCAGCGGCGGCCGGAGGTGGTGCTGGGTTTTCTCGGGTGCATGGCGCAGAGCCGCGGCCAGGAGTTGATCGCGCAGCAGCCCGAGGTGGATTTGGTGTTGGGCACGCAAAAGTTTCACCGCGCGGCGGAGTATCTCGCGGACATCGCGGCGGGGCGGCTGACGAAGGTGGTGGACACGGCGGAGGAGGCGGGGAGCGAGGGGACGATCCGCGAGCATCTGGCGGTGGGCGGCGGCGGGGCGTCGCTGGCAAAGGCGCAGGGGGTGACGGCGTTTGTGAGCATCATGCAGGGGTGCAATCAATACTGCACCTTTTGCATCGTGCCGTACACGCGGGGTCAGGAGCGGAGCCGGCCGATTGCGGAGATCGTGGCGGAGTGCCGCGAGTTGGTGGCGCGCGGGGTGCGCGAGATCGTGTTGCTCGGGCAGATCGTGACGAGCTATGGCAAGCGCGAGATCGGCGTGCGCGACGGGCGCTCGGCGTTTGTGCAACTGCTCGAGGCGGTGCAGGAGATCGAGGGGCTGGAGCGCATCCGATTCACGTCGCCGCATCCGAAGGGGTATGGGGAAGACTTGGTCGCGGCGTATGGACGGCTGTCGAAGCTGGTGGCGAGCGCGCATATTCCGGTGCAGAGCGGGAGTGATCGGATTTTGAAATTGATGCACCGGGGTTACACGCGGGAGCGGTTTGTCGAGATCGTGCGGCAATTGCGGCAGGTGCGGCCAGCGATGGGGTTGACGACGGATTTGATCGTGGGTTTTCCCGGCGAGACGGAGGCGGATTTTCAGGAGACGCTCGGGCTGGTGCGCGCGGCGGAGTTCGACAACGCCTATGTTTTCAAATACTCGCGGCGGCGGGACACGCCAGCGGCGGAGATGCCGGGACAGGTGCCGGAGGACGTGATCGAGGAACGGCACGCGCGGCTGCTGGCGGCGGTGAACGAGATCGGGCAGCGCAAGTATCAGGCGTGCGTGGGCGGGACGATGCAGATTCTGGCGAGCGGGCCGAGTCATCGGAACGCGGCGCGGCTGGAGGGGCGGACGGCGTGCAACAAGATTGTGATTTTTGAGGGGTCGGAGCGGCACGTCGGGCAGTTGCTGGACGTGCGGATCACGCGGGCGGGGTCGTTCACGCTGTATGGCGACCCGGCGATTTTGAATCTGAATTAGCCGTAACCGTTCAGTGAGCCGCTGCTAATCGACCACAGAGACACGATGAACACAGAGAAGACAAAAGATTCTCAGGCCGGCGAGGAGTCACCAACTGGTGACTTCCCGGGGCCGATGCCGGCCCTTGTTTTTCTCTGTGTTCATCGTGTCTCTGTGGTTCTCTCATCGGTTTCCATTGCATAGAAACGGACTAGCGGGCGGTGGCGCAGATTATCTTTTTTTCGAATGAAACTTTCGACTTTGGCAATCGTGTTGGGGCTGGGTTTTGCGGCGCTGCAATTGTTCGGGGTGTTGCAGCCGGCGCGGTGTCGCGAGGCGTTGCGGCGGTTCCCGCGGTCGGTGGCGTGGGGCTGGGTGCTGACGTTGCTGGGGACGGCGGGGTTTTTGTACAACCTGCGGCAGGAGGCGATCTCGGATTTCGCGGCGTACAAGCCAATGATGCTGGGGGGGTTTGGCGTGCTGGGGGTGGCGACGTGTATTTTTGTGAAGGATTTTCTGGCGGTGCGCGGGCTGGCGGTGGTGTTGCTGTTGCTGGCGAAGGTGATGGTGGATGCGGCGCGGTGGTCGGACACGCCGTGGCGGCTGGTGATCGTGGTGTGGGCGTATGGATTGGTGGTGGCGGGGATTTGGTTCACGGTGTCGCCGTGGCGGCTGCGGGATCTGATCGACTGGTCCACGGCGACGGTGGAGCGGACGCGTATGCTGAGCGCGGTGCGGCTGGCGTTCGGGCTGTTCGTCGCGGGGCTGGGGGCGACGGTGTTGTAGGGCGGCGGGGAAATGGGAATGGGACAACCCCGGATGGACAAGGATGGACAAAAATGGGGATGGGGGGAGCGACCCGAGCAACGCGTGCTGTGGAGTGCGGGGACTTGTCACCGCTTTCTCGAGGCGACTCGTCGCCGTCGGATGGCGAGGGGTGTGAGATTGCAAGAGGGGCCTTCACGGCTCGCGCCAGCGGTGGCGTGCTCGCGTGATCAGAAGCGCACGGAGGTTCGACGGCGACAAGTCGCCTGCGCGAAAGCGGTGACGAGTCACCGCACTCCAAAGGGCGGTTTCACGGCGTTGTGCGCATGAAAAAGAGTGGGCGCATCTTGGTGGTTCGCGGGGGGGCGATTGGGGATTTTGTGCTGACACTGCCGGTGTTGGCGGCGTTGCGGGCGCAGTTTCCGGACACGCACATCGCGTTGCTCGGGTATCCGCACATCGCGGGTCTGGCGCTGGCGGGCGGGCTGGTGGACGAGGTGCGGTCGATTGAGGCGCGGGCGCTGGCGTCGTTTTTCATCAACAGGGGCAAGCCGGATGCGGCGTTGGCGGAGTTCTTCTGCAGTTTCCACATCATCGTTTCGTACCTATATGACCCGGATGAGTTTTTTCAGAGCAATGTGCGGAGGAACAACAAGGCGCAGTTCATTGCGGGTCCGCATCGGCCGGACGAGAAGGTGTTGGTTCCGGCGAGCGCGGTGTTTTTGAAACCGCTGGAGCGGCTGGCGATCTTCGATGCCGATACCGCGCCGCAGTTGCGCGTGCCGGAGGACGCGAACGATTTGCTGGGCGGGGGCGAGTGGGTGGCGGCGCATCCGGGCAGCGGCAGCGAAAAGAAGAACTGGCCGGAGGCGAAGTGGGCGGAGTTGCTGCCGCGCCTGCTCGCGGCGGAGCCGACGACGCGGCTGTTGCTGATCGCCGGCGAGGCGGACGGGGAAAAGGTGCAGCGGCTGGCGCGGAAACTGCCGGCGGAGCGCGTGCGGACGGCGTTCAATCTGCCGTTGCCGCAACTGGCAGGACTGCTCCAGCAGTGCCGGGCGTTCATCGGGCACGACTCGGGGATTTCGCATCTGGCGTCGGCGCTCGGCGTGCCGGCGGTGTTGTTGTGGGGCGACACGGTGGAGGAAATCTGGCGTCCGCCGGGGCGGAAGAATGTGGTGCTGAAACATGCGACGGGGTTGTCGGAGCTGCCGGTGGAGGTGGCGTTGGCGGCGTTTAGAGAGGTGCGAAATTTGCGGTGAGGGTGAAGGGGAAGAAGCTCCAAGGATAAAGCTCAAAGCTCAAGGGAAGCTGCAAGGGCCAAGCTCCAGCGGCGGCACGTGGCGACGGAGCCGCGCTCCGTGGGGAGTGGCGGCGGCGTGGGGAGGAAGAGGCGACAAGCTGTCGCCTCCCCGGGGGGCGGGTGGGGGGCG
>BJHT01000516.1 GCA_014193395.1 Verrucomicrobiota bacterium | reverse complement strand
CACGATCGAGGAAATCCTCGACCAGCCGGCCGGTGGATTCCCCAACGCGCAGACCTTCGAAACCTACCGGCTGCTCATCCGTAAAACCGGCACCAACGCGGCCTGGCCGGGCAGCTAGTCTAGTGTCCAACAAGTCATTTACATTATAGGGTTGCGGGGCATAATGGGGTGATGCCACGCCATGCCCAACCACTGACCTTGAGCGATGCGGAGACGCAGCAACTGAATGCTCGCGTCTTGAATCGCCGTTCTACCCAGCAGTTGGTTTTGCGTGCCCGCATTGTTTTGCTGGCCGCCCAACAATGGGAGAACCGGGATATTGCCGCCGAACTGGAAACCACCGCGCACACCGTGGGCGTTTGGCGGCGGCGGTTTATCCGGGAGCATCTGGCCGGGTTGGAGGACGCCCCGCGTTCCGGTCGGCCCGCATCGCTGGCCACCGCCACGGTGACCAAAGTGCTCACGACGGTGACGCAACCGCCCAAGGGACGAACCCGGTGGAGTGTGCGCAGCATGGCGCGCCACGCCGGCTTGTCCAAGAGCCGGGTGCAGCAACTCTGGCAGGCCAACGATTTGAAACCGCACCGGGTGCGCACCTTCAAACTTTCCAAGGATCCGCAGTTTGCAGCGAAGCTCTGGGATGTCATCGGCCTATATTTGAACCCGCCCCAGCGGGCGCTGGTGCTGTGCTGCGATGAGAAGAGCCAGTGTCAGGCGCTGGAGCGGAGCCAGCCAGGGCTGCCCTTGGGCATGGGCCACATTCGCACCCGGACCCATGACTATGTGCGCCACGGCACCACGACGCTCTTTGCCGCCCTGAACACTTTGGATGGCCGGGTGATTGCGCGCACCGAAACGCGTCACACCCATGTGGTATGGCTGCGGTTCCTGCGGCAGATCGAACGTGAAACGCCGCCGGAACTCACCTTGCATCTGATCGCGGACAACTACGCGACGCACAAACATCCGGCGGTCAAGGCCTGGCTGGCCCGGCATCCCCGCATCCACCAGCACTTCACGCCCACGAGCAGTTCGTGGCTCAACCTGGTCGAACGATTTTTCCGCGACCTCACCGAGGAGGTGATCCGCGAGGGCAGCTTCCAAAGCGTGCCGGAGCTGGTGCGCACCATCAAAGACTGGCTGGCCGAACGCAACCGCCAACCACAGCGCTATGTCTGGCGTGCCGAGGGAGCCGCCATCTTGGAAAAAATCACGCGCGCCCGCGCTAAACTCGAAGAAATAATGGCAGACACTTCGAGGACAGCAGACTAGGGAAACGCTGAATTAATCCGCAGGGATTTCTTTTGAACGAGGAGGCTGATTTTCTCGTCTGTGTTGCCTGACCCACCAGACCAGTTTCACGCACGCCGAGTTTGCCGCCCAAAAGAAGACCACCCGCCGCGAGAAGTTCCTCGCCCGCATGGAGGAAGTCATCCCCTGGCAACAGTTGCTCGCCGTCCTCGAACCCCATTACCCCAAGGGACAACGCGGGCGTCCGCCCGTCGGGTTGGAGCGGATGTTGCGCGTCTATTTCCTCCAGCAGTGGTATGGCCTGGCGGACGAAGCCCTCGAAGACGCGCTCGATGACAGTCAGGCCTTGCAACAATTTGCCCGCATTGATTTGAGTGCCGAGGGCGTGCCTGACGCCACCACGCTGTTGAACTTCCGTCACCTGCTCGAAAGGCACGATCTGTGCCAAGGCCTCTTCCGCGCCATCAACGCCGACCTGACCGCGCGGGGCTTGTTGCTGCGCGAAGGGACGTTGGTGGACGCCACGTTGATCGCCGCGCCGCCCTCCACCAAGAACCTGAAGCGGGAACGCGACCCGGAGATGCACCAGACGAAGAAAGGCAATCAATGGTATTTCGGGATGAAAGCGCACATCGGTGCGGATCGGGACAGCAAGCTGGTGCATACCGTGGTGGTCACAGCGGCCCATGTTGCGGACATCACCAAGACGGCGGAACTGTTGCACGGAGCGGAGCAGCAAGTCCACGCGGACGCGGGCTACACCGGCGTGGAGAAACGTGCGGAGATCGTGGCGCTGGAACGGAAGATTGACTGGCAGATCGCGGGCAAACGCGGTGCGATCAAAGCCCTGGCCGAAGGCGCGGAGAAAGAAGCGATCAAAGCCGTGGAGAAAGCCAAAGCCTCGGTGCGAGCGTTTGTGGAACATCCGTTCCACATCGTGAAGAACTTATTTCGGCATCGGAAAGTCAGGTATCGGGGGCTGGCGAAAAACGGGCATCAACTTTACACGCTCCTTGGCCTGGCCAACGTGGTCATCGGCAGCCGAACCGCTGCGACCTGAAAAAGCTAAGAAGAACGATGGATCAAACCGGTTGAAGCAGTGAAAACGGCGGTTCAAGACCGCCACCGAACCAGAGCTGCGAAGCCGAACCAAGCCGGCAGGCGAGTTTGGCGGGTCGCTTGAGCATCATGCGCCATCAGCAATCCGGGAAAATTGAAAACATCGCTTTATTCAGCGTCTCCCTAGACCTGCGCGGTAAGTTTCGGCATATGGCCACTGCGTATCCCTTTGTATGGAGGTCATCTCCAATCGAACGAGTCGCCTAACCACCAAAGGATGGGAAGGACCGGAGCGCGCGGGGGATGTGGGGTTGGTTGAGGGTGTCATTGCGCGGAGCGTCCTTTCCATCCGTGGTTGAACCCGCCCGTCGAAGTTGCGCACGTCTCCTCTCTTGCCTTTTGCTTTTCCGTCTCTCTTCTGGCCGTTCGGGCTTCTTCCCGCCCGCGCCACTCTCCGGGCCGCGGAGCCTGATCACGCCAGAACTTCGGTCAGCACTTCGCCATGCACATCGGTGAGCCGGCGCTCGATGCCGTTGTGGTAAAAACTGAGCCGTTCGTGATCGAGGCCGAGAATTTGCAGGATGGTCGCGTGGAAATCATAGACGGTGGCCACCTTCTCCACCGCTTTGTAGCCAAAGTCGTCGGTGGCGCCGTAACTGAACGGGGCCTTCACCCCCGCGCCCGCCAGCCATCCGGTGAAGCCGGAGGGATTGTGGTCCCGTCCGCTGGCCCCCGCCTGAAAGGTCGGCATGCGGCCAAACTCCGTACACCAGACGACGAGCGTGTCCTCGAGCAGGCCGCGCTGCTTGAGATCGGTGAGCAACGCGGCGGTGGGCTGGTCGAGCACCTCGCCGTGGACGGTGTATTGGGTCTTCAGAACTTTATGGCCGTCCCAGTTGCTCGTGCCTTCGCCGCCGACCTGATACGCGCCGTTGAGGAGTTGGACGAAGCGTACGCCTTTCTCGATCAGCCGCCGGGCGAGAATGCAGTTGCGCGCATAGGCCGCCTTGATTTCCTGGGTGCGACCGCCGGTGGCGTCGGCACCGTACATCTTGAGGACGTGCGCGGGTTCGGAGGAGATGTCGCTCACTTCCGGCACGGACAATTGCATGTGCGCGGCCAGTTCGTAGGCCGAGATGCGCGCGGCCAGTTCGGTGTCGCCGGGGTAACCGGCCAGATGATGCTGGTTGAGGCGTGCGATGAACTCGCGGGTGGCGCGGTCTTTCTCCGGGCTGATGCCGGCGGGCCGCGCAAGATTCCGGAGCGGTTTGGCGGCGTTGAAGTCGGTGCCCTGAAAGGCCGCCGGGAGAAATCCCGGATTCCAGCAGTTGCCGGCGGACTGCGGCACGCCGCGCGGATCGGGGATGGCCACGTAGGCGGGGAGATTGTCGTTGGCGCTGCCGAGCGCGTAGGTGGTCCACGCGCCGATGCTGGGAAAGCCGTCGAGGGTGAAGCCGGTGTTCATGAAATTTTCGCCGGGGCCGTGGGTGTTGGTCTTGC
>BJHT01000515.1 GCA_014193395.1 Verrucomicrobiota bacterium | reverse complement strand
GGCGGATTGCGCCAGCCTGGACAACGCTGCCAATGCCTCCGCCATCGCAAACGAACCCGAACGCAGAAACGTCTCTTCCCCGAGTACGCATCCGATCTTCAGAATCTTGCCTTGCAGGGAGACCTCCAGATCAAGCAACAGGGCGGAACGCAACCAAGCCGGCGAATTATCATGCGGTTCCTCCGCACCGGGGTTGAGCTGCCGTTCCATGCGATTCAGCGGCAGCATAGAGAGCACCGGCGGAATTGTCAGCCTTCATCAGTCAAGGCAAGGCACGCCAGCATTTGATTCGCTGGAAACGATTGGCGCATCGCTGAGCAGACCAAGAACCCAAACTTGAAGCCGGCGATGTACCTCATGGCGGCGCATATGGGAACCGCCGGATATCCGTTGCCCGCAGCACTTCCCGGAGTAGCCAAGTCTGGTTGATCCGAATCGTGGACGACTGCCTGTAAAAAGTGGGTCGAACGGGATCGCATCGAACGGCAGGTCTTCATGGCCAATGTGCGAGCCGAGATGCGGGGTTGAAACGAAAGGTGATCTGGGTTGCTCCGAGGACTCCCTGCCTTTTGCTCGCGCAATCCCCATCAACCGCCCTCGAAATCAGGCACCCTCATTCAATTCGGACTGCTCCCACTTCGAGCCTCGCCGGACGTGCTCGATCAACCTGCCCCCGGCGATGATCTCCAGATAAACTCTGCGCCCGCCGTAAACCCGGCACATCCCCGCATCGATGTCGATCAGCTTCAGCCCGCGACAATGCATAACCCGAGACCTTCCCGTGGGTGTGTGACCAAAGATCTGCGGGATGTCGAAAGCCTGCGCAGAAGTGCTGATCTGCGAGTAATCACACCAGAAAATACCGCCCACCTCATGACTCCCCCCACGCTCCTGATCGACATAAAAGATGGATGCGATTTGAGTTCGCCCGTCTGGACTGCCTTCTTGAAAATCCCGTTCAAGCGCCTGGCCAGAACCCGCAAACTGCTTCGGCGTGACGACGGAGGGGCGCTCTTCTCGACTTCCCAGCGGACCGAAGTCCTCAATCCTGCATGAGTGTAGAGCCGCTCGCCATCCGAATGGGCCGCCACGGCACGGTCGCTCAGTATCTCCTCCTGCAACTGCTCCCTGATCAGCTCTGGATTCGGGAAATTCACATACCGATGGTTCCCCTGAAGCAGCATCAGCTCATGGTTTCCGCACAAACGGACTACTTCCCCGCCCGCGGCCACCGCCTGCGACTGCAACCGGCGCAGCAATTCGATGCACTCCGCTGAGCAAGGCCCCCGATCAATTACGTCCCCGGTCTGCACCAGCACCGTCTCGCCTGCGGCCCAGTTGAACTGGTCGTCAACCAGCGCCGCGTGCTTCAGGATTTCCTGCAACCCGGCCAGTTCGCCATGAACATCGCCCACCACCACTTGCCGCAATTTGGTTTTCATCTCGTTTGTCTTTTCTCCTGCAATTCCTCCGCCTCAACGCGGTGGTGCTGACAGGGCGGATTTTGGGTTGCAGTACCGTTCCACCAGTATCTCGGCCGTCGTCCCAAAACTTTCCCGCAACGCCTCCGGCCCCACCACCGTCGCGTGGGCGCCCCAGCTCAGAACCCAGCGTTCCACCTCGGTCAGATGGTTGAGCCGTAGCCGCAGTCGCACGCCGCCTCCGGGCAGGTCCGTCAATTCCTGCGACTGATGCCACTTGCGCTCCCGCACCAGTTCCCCCGCCCATTTGTCGAAATCAACGACGACCTCGAAATCGTCCGCAGCTTGAAAAATGCCGAAGCTCCCCTTGAGGTAGTCCTCGATACGAAAGTCTTTCGGCCGCTTGAATCGGCCGGCAAGCAGCGTCATCTGGCGCATCCGGGTCATGGCAAAGTTGCGCATGCTTTTCCGGACGAGGTCGAACGCCACCAGATACCAGCGGTTATCCACACACGCGAGGTGATACGGCTGGACGCGGCGGGTCTGCGCCTTGTCCGCACCCAGATTCTTGTAGAGAAACGCCACCACCCGATGCTCCCGCAGGGCTCGATTCAGAATCTCGAAAAGCTTCAGGTCGGCGTCGTCTGGCGCAAACGGATGAAACGACAACGCCTCCTCCGGACTGCCTGCCAACAGGCTGCTTTGGTCGTCGAGTCGGCCGGTGAGCTTGTGGAAGGCGGCGCGGAGCGGTTGTTCGAACGGGGTGCCATGATACTGGCTGATGGCCTTGTGCGCCACCAGCAGCGAAAACATCTCGGCCTCCGTCATGGCGATGCTCGGGAACTCTTCAACGGGCCTGCTGTAATAGAAGCCGTGGCGACCGGAGTTGTACTCGATCGGCAATCCGAGCCGCTCAACCATGAATTCTATGTCGCGCAGGATCGTGCGCGTGGAGACGCTCAGTTCGTCGCCGAGCTGCCTGCAGTTCGGAAACTTGCCCGCCTGGAGCCGCTTATGGATGATCATCATCCGGTCGAAGGGCGGGCGGCAGGTGAGCTGGTCGGCAACCTTGGGCATGGCGATTTGGTGAAAAAATTCTGCACCCCTGTGACAACGGATGTCAAAGCCAGTCTGCTAGGCTGCGTGCATGAAGATTGAAACCCACCTCGACCACCAGACCATCCTCGCCAACCAGGCCCGGCCCGTATTCTTTGCCGTGCGTATCACCGCTGATTGCCTCAATCAGCCCCGACCACGCCCGGCGGCCTTCTGCCTGGTGCTCGACCGCAGCGGTTCGATGGCCGGGCCACCCTTGGAGCACGCCAAACAGGCCGCTGCGCTCGCGGTTAAACACCTGCGCGCCGGGGACCACTTCAGCCTCGTGACTTTTGAGAGCGAAGCGCAGGTGGTCGTTCCCCTCCAAACGGTGAAGGACAAACCCGCGGTGCAACAGGCCATCGCGGACATTTGCGATGCGGACAGCACCAATCTCTCGGGCGGCTGGCTCTTGGGACGCGATGAACTTCGGAAGGCGCCTCCGGGTGTAGCCCGGCGGCTGTTGCTCTTGAGTGACGGTCATCTCAACGCCGGAATCGTTGAACCCGCCGCGGTTCAGCAGCTCGTCGCCGCCGGCCTCGAACACGACCACATCCGGACCGCCTGCCTCGGTTTTGGCGATGGCTATAACGAGGATCTCATGGCCGAACTGGCGCGCTCGACCAATGGTGCCTTTTATGATGCCGACTCGCCCGAGAAACTGCCGGGGATCTTCACGGCGGAACTCGACGGCCTGCAACGGCTGGCAGCACAGAATGTCCGTCTCCGGCTCAAGCGCCTGGACTTCTGTGAATCGATGGTGCCGTTGGGTCAATATCCGGCCACCGAATTGCCCGACGGCAGTTGGGAGTTTGCGCTGGGCGACTTCGTGAGCGAGGAGGAGCGCGTGGTTTGCTTCGCGCTGGAGGTGCTGCCGCTGCCGTGCATCAACAACCAGCCGGTGACCACGCTGGAAGGTGAGGAATTGCTCGGTCTCGAAGTGGCCTTTGATGAACTCACGACCGCCAGCGTGGTGTCCCGCACCTTCACACAAAAGGTTCGCATCCAGGCCACGCAGGATCCCGGCCAGGTGAAGCAGAACGGCGAGGTCATCGGCTGGGTGGCGGTGCAGCGCGCCGGCAAAGTTCTCAAGGAGGCCGCACGGCGGATGGACGCGGGTGATGCATCTGCTGCCAGCACGTTGCTTCGGGAGACTGCGGCCGAGTTCCGGACCTATCCGCAAAACCCGGCTGTGCAGGACGCACTCCGCTCGATTGATGACGTGGAGCGGCAGATTGTCGAACAGGGCTGGAACAATCGTTCGCGCAAGCAAGCGCTCTATTCGAGTGCCAGCC
>BJHT01000514.1 GCA_014193395.1 Verrucomicrobiota bacterium | reverse complement strand
CGGCTCGCCTTCGCTCACGCCCCCGGCGCGGGCTTGATCGCGGCCTGGCTGCGGCGGGCGCTTTCGATCTTTTTCTCGAGCATCGGGCGCAGCGACGGGACGAGGTCTTGCAGGCGGCGGTAGAGGTTGATGGATTCGTTCCACTGACCACGCGTCTCGAGGACGCGCGCGGCGGCGAGGCCGGCTTCCTTGATCCAGAACGGATCGGGCCGCTCGCCGTCGCGCAGGTTTTTTCCGTACACGACGTTGAGATAGCGATCGAGGGCCGTGTTCAACAGCGGCGTTTGTTCGGTCGCGGCTTTTTTCTCGGCGAGCCGTTCGGTGACGGTGCCGAGGCCGATCTCGGCCTGGCTGCGCGCGGAGATGTCGGCGATCGCTGACGGCATCGCGATCACCGCCTGGTAGGCCGCCTGCGCGCCGTCGTAACGCTTGGGATCCTGCGCGCCGAGCTGAAGATGGCAGTCGCCGATGCGCCCGAGGGCCTTGGCGACGATGGCGTTGGTGGGGAACAACTGGACGATCTTGTTGAACGCGTTGATGGCCTCCTCGTATTTGCCCAGCGGCTTTTCGGCGTCGCCGGCGTGTTCGAGAATGGTCGTGTCGCCGACGGCGAAAAGCGCCTCGGCCATCTGCTCGGGCGGGCACTTGGGATCCTTGATGAGCGCCGTGAAATAAGCGCGCGCATCGGGAAAACTCTGCCGCGCGACCGCGCTGCGGCCGGCCATCATGCGCGCCTGGAAATGTAGCGCCGGCGGGCAGTTCGAGTTCTGGTAGAGCATCTGGTAGTGCTTCTCGGCGTCCACGTAGTTCTCGTGGTTGAAGTAATAATCCGCGACCCAGAGCTGCGCCTGCGGGGCGTTGACGTGGCCCGGATAGCGCGCGACGACGTTGGTGAACATCGCCATCGCGTTGGTCTCGCGGCCGGCGAGGAAGTTCACCCACGCGCGGTCGAACTCCGCCTGCGGCCGGCTTTGGTTGGTCGGAAATTTCGCGAACCAGTCGTCGTATTTCCCCACCGCCGCGGCCCAGTCCTTCTCCTCGACGTAAGTCCGGGCGATGGCCAGATGCACTTCGCCCACGAGCGGCGAGGCGGGGAACTGCTTTAGAAAATCGAGGAAGACCGCGCGGGCATTGGTCGGTTTGCCCTGCCGGTTCAGCGCCTGCCCGAGCAGCAGCAGACTGCGGTCGCCGAAGCTGCTCTCAGGATACCACGCGAGCAGCTTGCCCAGCGCATCGGTCGCCACGCCGAGATCGCCCATCTCGATGCCGGCGCGGAGAATCTTGTAGAGCGCCTGCTCGAACAGCCGCGCCTTCACCGCCGCCGAGCCGGAGTAATCGCTCACCACGCGGCTGAAGTTCTGCACGGCGTTGGTAAAATCGCGCTGCTGGAACTGCGTCTCCGCCAGTTTGAAGCGCGCCACCGCCTGGTCCTCGGTGAATGGCAGCCGCTGCACCGCCTCGCGAAACGCCACCTGCGCCTCGACGAGCTTGTCCTGATTCCAGAAACACCAGCCGAGATTCAGGAACGATTTTCCCGCCAGCGTGCCTTTCGGAAAATCTTTGATGACCTGCTCGAAGCCCGCCTGCGCCCGCGCCAGCAGGTTGGTTTCCGCCGCGAGCAGTTGCGGCGAGTTGTTCGTCAGCCGCGCCTGTTGCACCTGATAGTATTCCTTCAACCGCAGCTCCCCGAGCGTGAATAACGCCACGTCGATCGCCGGGTCCTGCGGATTCTGCGCGACGAACGCCTCCAGCTTTTGCGTGGTCTCGGCGAGCTTCTCCTGCTTGAGCGTCAATTCGATGGTCTTGAGCAACGCGGCGCGGCGAAATTCCGGCGGCGCATTGGTTGCAAGATTGCGTTCGTAGGCGGCGACCGCGTCCGCGAAACGATTCAAGCCCTCGAAGGTCGCCGCTTGAAACCGGATCGCCTCGGCCAGCGGACGCCCGCCGCCGAGCGTCACCGACAGCGCCACCAGATTGGTCGTGCCACGCAACGCATCCGCCAGCCGCCCGTCCGCGGTCAGAATGCGGCACAGCAAAAACTGCCGCTGCCAGTCGATCTCCGGCGCAAGCTTGGCCGCGGCCAATTGTTTCAACGCCTCCTCGCCCACGCGATATGCCTGCTGTTCCAGCGCCGCCTCACCCAGCAGCAGCAGCCCGCGCGCGAACGGCTCGTCCGCCAGCCGGCTCTTCGCCGCGCGGCGAAATGCCCCGTTCGGATCCTGCAACAACTCGACCACCCGCGCCCACTCGCCGAGCCGCGAGTGCGCGTAGGCCTCGCCGTAGGCCGCCTCGAGTGCGTGGAGAGAGTTGGTGAATTGCGTGGTCACGCGGTGATACGCCTCCGCCGCCGGCCGCACCTTGCCGCCCTGCAACAACGCCTCCGCCATCCAGAACTGGTAGCGGTCCGCGAACACGCCCGCCTGCTTTTCCTCCGTCGTTAGCAGCGCTACCGCGCCGTCGTGATTTTTTTGTTTCAACCGCGACAGCGCCAGGAACAGCACCGCCTCCGCGCGATACTGCGACTGCGGATATTGCTGCACGAATTCTCCGAACCACTTTTCCGCTGTCGCCCAGTTTTCATCTTGGAAAACGCCAGCGGCGGCTTGGAAGGCGTTCTCCTCGGCCGGGGTGGCGGCGCGCACGGAGTTGGGCACCGCGGCGGTGAACAGGAGCGCAGAGAGCAGGAGGAATGACACAATGCTCTTCATGCGCGCAGAACCATCCGATGGGAGGAGCGCCGAGCATTGCTCGGCACGATGCTGGTGGCGCACCCGCTGGCCGAGCAATGCTCGGCGCTCCGGTTCATGGAGAGGGGTGCCCCGCAATTGAGAACGGTCTCACCGTGGCGGAGCGCCTCCTCTCCCCGGCCCTCTCCTCCGTCCCGAACGGAAGAGAGGGAGACGGAGGGCGCGGTGACGAGGGCACGAAATTTCGCAAAGACCGATAGCGGCGCCGACAAGGCAGCGATTGGAGATTTTGCTAAGCAGCGTCCAGCTCCGAACCGCGCGGCCGGCGCGCGCCCGCCGCTTATAGCGCAGGCTTCCAAGCCTGCTGTGTCGCAGGTTTCTAAACCTGCGTCCGCTTGAAAACTTCGATGCCCCCGATCCGTCTCGCGCCCCGCCGACTTGGAAGTCGGCGATACAGCAGGTTTGGAAACCTGCGCTACCGGCGTGCCCGCGGGCAACTCGCGATTCGTTTTCAAGGCCCTCATCTATGCCCGCCCACGGCTCAGGATTCGATGCAAAAATCTCCCCGTGTGGCTCGCTGCATTCGCCGCGACCGCTTCCGGCGGGCCTTCCGCCACGATGCGCCCGCCGCCGGTGCCGCCCTCGGGACCGAGGTCGATGATCCAGTCCGCGCACTTGATCACGTCCAGATTGTGCTCGATCACCAGCAGCGTGTTACCCGGCGCGCGCAGCCGGTAGATCACCTCGAGCAGCTTCGCCACGTCGTGGAAATGCAGCCCCGTCGTCGGCTCGTCGAGAATGTAGAGCGTCTTTCCCGTCTGCCGGCGGCTCAGCTCGGTCGCGATCTTGATGCGCTGCGCCTCGCCGCCGCTCAACGTCGTCGCCTGCTGCCCCAGCCGGAGATAACCCAGCCCCACCTCGGCCAGCGTCACTGCGATGTCGTGCAGCTTCGGCACCGCGCGAAAAAACGTCACCGCCTCGTCCACCGTCATCGCGAGCACGTCCGCGATGTTCATGCCCTTGTAGGCGATCTCCAGCGTCTCGCGGTTGTAACGCCGCCCGTTGCACGCCTCGCACGTCACGTACACCGGCGGCAAAAAGTGCATCTCGATCTTGATCAACCCGTCGCCCTGGCACTTCTCGC
>BJHT01000513.1 GCA_014193395.1 Verrucomicrobiota bacterium | reverse complement strand
AAAGGACGGCGGCATGTTGCACTTCGACGAATTCATCACCCACCTCACCAGCGCCACCCACGGCGACCACGACCTCGACCACACCGTCAGCTTCGTCCGCGGCGTCTCCGGCAAGACCGCCTTCGAGGATGATTTCTCCATCGTCAAAATCGACTTCCACCCCCACTAGCCATGCAATCCCGCTGCTCGATTGAACTCCGCTACGACTTCTCTGAACTGGAGCGCCTCTACGAAGTCGTCACCCGCTTCCTCCAGACCCACGGCCAGGCCCCCAAGCTCATCAGCCAGATCAACCTTGTCCTCGAGGAAATGGTCACCAACGTCATCAAATACGCCGAACCCAAGGCCGGCGATCCCCACGTCGCCGTCCACCTCGATCTCGTCGCCCGCCAGCTCACCGTCACGCTCATCGACAACGGCCCCCCCTTCAATCCCCTCGACCACCCCGAAGTGGACACCACCGCCCCCATCGAAGACCGCGAGATTGGCGGCCTTGGCATCCACCTTGTCAAAAAAATGGTGGACCACATGGAATACCACCGCCGTGACGAGCAGAACCACCTGATCCTGGTGAAGAAATTCGCCGGGGAAAATGGTGCGCGGCCGCACTGAACAATCCTTCCAATCCCGCGTACCAATGGGTAGCTGCGACTTGCAAAAACGAACCAATAGCCCCGTCTCCATTGCCGCCATAGCTTGCCAACCATGAACGCCGTTGAATTTACCACCGAGTTAAGCGGAACTGCCGTGCTCGCCATCCCTGTCGAGATCGCCGCCCAATTACCCAAGTCAGGACGGTCGCGCATCATTGTGCTCACCGCCGCAGACTCCGACGACGCGGACTGGCGCGCGGGAGCCTACCAGCAGTTCCTCCGTGACGACCCGCAGGAAGACGCCATCTACGATTCCTGCCGCTAAGACCTTCGGCGAAGACATCATTTGACCGTTCCAGTTCGGTTCCGAAACCGAAAGCAAGAATAGTTTTGAAATCCGTATTTGAGTCTTCTGTGCCTTATTGTGGCAATATTACCTGCTGTCCCTGGTTCGTTTCATAGTCGCTCACTCCCTCTATCAACTCTCCATCTCAACGAACATCACTCACTCCCATGAACCTCCTCCCCCGCCTCACCCTCCTGCTCACCCTCACCACCCACCTTGCCACCGCCGCTGACTACGAGCCGCGCGTGTTCAAGAATAGCAGTGGTGCCACCCTTCCCTACCGCCTCCTCGTCCCGCCGAGTGTCGCTTCCGACAAGAAATATCCCCTCGTCCTCTTCCTCCACGGCGCGGGCGAACGCGGGGACAACAACTCCGCCCAGCTCACCCACGGCACCAAGCTCTACCTCGAACCCGCCAACCGCGAAAAATTCCCCTGTTACGTCATCGCCCCGCAATGCCCCAACGGCAAACAATGGGTGGACATGCCTTGGAGCGGCGACCGCGGCACCCAGCCCGCGCAGCCCAGCGCCCCCATGCAGATCGTCCTCGAACTCCTCGACGCCCTCCCCAAGGAACACGCCATCGACCCTCAGCGCATCTATGTCACCGGCCTCAGCATGGGCGGCTACGGCACCTGGGACCTGGTCACCCGCTTTCCCGAACGCTTCGCCGCCGGCGCGCCCATCTGCGGTGGCGGCGATGAAACCGCCGCGCCCCGCGCCGCCAAGGTTCCTATCTGGGCCTTCCACTCCGATGACGACGGCGTGGTCAAAGTGATCCGCACCCGGAACATGATTGCCGCCCTGAAGGCCGCCGGCGGACAGCCCAAATACTTCGAGTACTTCGGCCTCGGCCACGGCTCGTGGAACAAAGCCTACAGCGAACCCGAATTCCTCCCCTGGCTCTTCGCCCAGCGCCTCGGTCAGCCCGACACCTTCGTCCTCCAGACCAAGCCCGCGACCCTCCCCGCCATCGCGAAAATCCCCGACACCGACGACGGACTCCCCGGCACCGGGCCTCTCCGTCGCGCCGATTGGTTCCGCAACCTCTGGCGGCAAAAGCGCCTCGCCTGGTCTCAGCGCGTCTCGCAGGACCAGGGTGCCGTCGTCTTCCTCGGTGACTCCATCACGCAAGGCTGGGGCGACAATTTCGGCAACAGCTTCCCCGGCCTGAAAACCGCCAACCGCGGCATCAGCGGCGACACCTCGCGCGGCGTCCTCTACCGACTCAAGGAAGACGTCCTCGACCTGAAACCCCGCGCCGTCGTCCTCCTCATCGGCACCAATGATCTCGAGGAAAAAGCCACGCCCGAGACCGTCGTCAGCAATGTGAAACTCCTCCTCGCCGCCTTCCAAACTCACAATCCGCAAATGCCCGTCATCCTTTGCCAAGTCATGCCCAGCCACGCCAGCAAGAGCCGCCCCAAGGAACAAATTACCCGCATCAACGAACTCCTGACCGCCCTCGCCAAGACCACGCCCCAAGTCACCCTCGTCGATACCTGGACCCCCTTCGCCGACGCGACCGGCAACGCCAAAAAAGAAGAATTCCCCGACCTCCTCCACCCCAACGCCGCCGGCTACAAAAAATGGGCCGAGGCGCTGAAGCCTGTGTTTGAAACGCTCAAATTGAAGTAGGTGGGTGAAATGAGGCTAACCACTTTTCAATCTAGCCTTTGAAAACGGATTGATCACCGTCACTCCGGTGCCGCGGAAGCCCGGTTCATCGCGACTGACCACCCTCAAGCCGTGGACCAACGCTGTTGCGGCTTGGTAGGCGTCGAGGATCGGAACCGGTTGCTGCACACCCAGCCGTCCCCATTGGTCCGCCACTTGGGAGTCCACGGGCAACACCCGATCGTGAAACTCGGTGGCAATCCACAGCAGCCATTTCTCCAGCGCCAGCGCTTGTTCCGGGTCGCGCGGACGGATCCGCTCGATCCCTTGGCGAATTTCTCCCAGCACCAGCACGCTGACGAAGAATTCCTCGCCGGCGTTGACGGCAAACCACTCCCGCACGCCGGGGTCACAACGCTTCTCCTTCCGGATTTCGCTCAGGATGTTCGTGTCCAGCAAGTAGCCGTTCATAGCTCAACCGGGCGGTCGAGTTGTGGACGCCGTTCGAAATCCGCGTCCTCGCCGACGTTGGGCATGGCAAACAGGGCATCCTTGAACGACGGCTTCTTCGCCGCCTTTCCGAGCAGCGACTCGCGCAGGATGCGCCGGTGCTCTTCTTCCATTGAAACTCCGTGCGCGCCGGCCTGCTGTTTCAATTTCTTCACGACCTGTTCCTCAATCTCTCTGACAATTAGTTGTGGCATAGCTCATCCATTCCTGTATCGGGATGAATCCTAACACCAAGCTCCGCATCGGGAAGCCCCAAATCAGAGGACGGCGCGCCTTGTGTGCTATCCCCGTCTGGGTGGAAGAATCACGAGCATCTCGCGCCGCGAACCCCTCTGCCCGCGTAGTGCGGCCGGGCCGACTGGCGCGCAACGTTTACGGCGCTTCCCTGTTCGCACGTCGCATCGCGTTCGCAACCACAGCAAGCATTTCACACTGAAGGGGCATAAATACCGCGCTCCATTGTCGCCGTCCCATTACCTTGCCCCAAATTACCCTGCCCAATTCCGCTGCTCTCCCAAGCGACCCACCCATTTGTCCACCAACACGACAACCCAGCGGATGCGGTCGATGGCGAACTCCTTGCCGGCGGGCGGCGTGGGCAGTTTGGGGAGAACGCGGCCGGTCACAACCCCCCCACCCGGTTCTGAGAGCGTGTTTTAAAAGTCATGAAATTGGTCTTAAGCCAGCCGGCGGAGCATGACGCCAATCATGGTGACATAGATCATCGCCTCGGCGTGTTCGGTCTTCGTCTCGTAATCGCGCACCAAGCGCCG
>BJHT01000512.1 GCA_014193395.1 Verrucomicrobiota bacterium | reverse complement strand
GGTCACGCGCCTGACGGAAGCCAGTCCCGTGAATTGGCCGGCAAAATCCTCGCGTCCCCTGCCCGCCGCCCCACCGGTGTCAAAGCCGGGTTCCTAATTCATCGTCCCTGCCTTCCCCCCAATCCGCGCGTGGACAGCGCCGCCCTTCTCCGCCAACCATCCCCGCAACCAAATCAACCTTATGCCACGCAAACTTTTCTGCCTCGCTCCCGACTGCTGGGATTATTCCCCCTCGCCCCCAAATCCTAACCCCCGATTCTTATGAGCGAGAAAACCAAAATCCTGCTCGTCGGTGACAACTGGGACTTTCTCCAGCTGCTGGCCGCCGTGCTCAAGAAGCACGGCTTCGATGTCGCGGCGACCACCGATCCGCTCGACGCCCCCGCCCTGGTCCGCCAGTTCCAACCCGACATCATCATTCTCGATGAACTCACCCAGCGTAGCATCTGCGTTCTCCACTTCGCGCGCTCCGAACCGGCCTTCACGAACACGCCGATCTTCATCATCACCGATTCAATGGGGGACCCGCCCCGTGAGAACGAAACCATGCCGGTCAACTGGCATGTCTGCCCCAAGCCCGTGCCGCGCGATTGGTTCATCGCCTCGATTCAATACGCCGTGGCAACGGCCAGAGCCAAGGCACCAGGACACCCCGCGGAAAAGACCGAAGTCGGTGATCCGTGATCCTTGTTACGCGGTTGGTCGTCTGTAATTCCTCAAAAGCGGACAGCTTTCGTTTTCTCCACCAACAATGCCCGCAACCAAATCACTTCTATGCCACGCAATCTTAGCTGCCTCGCTCCCGAGTGGTGGGATTAGCCCCCCTTGACCCCAAATGCTAACCCTCGATTCTCATGAGCGAAAAAACCAAAATCCTGCTCGTCGATGACAACGCCCAATACCTCCGGATGATGTCCGCCAACCTCACGAGCCTCGGTTTCGTGGTCGCCTCGACCGCCAATCCGCTCGATGCCCCCGCCCTGGCCCGCCAGTTCCAGCCCGATGTCATTCTCCTCGACGTCGTCATGCCTCAACAGGACGGTGGCGATCTCTACAACCTTTTGCGCTCCGAACCGGCGTTCCGGAACACCCCGATCTTTTTCGTCAGTTGCATGGGCGGCAACCCGTACTCTCACGAGAAGCGCCTCGGCTTCATTCCCAAGCCCGTGAAGCTCGATCTCCTCGTTCATGATATCCGGAATGCCTTGTCCGCACCCGGGGCCAAGCAACCGGGACAATCTGCGGAAAAGATCGAAGTCAGTGATCCGTAATCCGGTTTTGCGGTTCGTCGTTTGTAATCCCTGAGAAGTGGACATCATCCCATTTCTCCGCCAACAATCGCCTCAACCAAATCACTCTTATGCCACGCAAACTTAGCTGCCTCGCGCCCGACTGGTGGGATTATACCACCCTCGACACCGCCATCATCGAAGCCGCCGCCAAGCTCACGCCCGAGAAGCTCCTGAAGCTCTCGCGCCCCGGCTTCAAGGTCGTCTTCTACGACACCCTCGAAGACTTCTACCTCGCCGAAGCTCTCGAGTACATCCACGCGTGGAAACAGGCCACGCCCGACAATCCCGCCGGCATCTGCGGCCCCATCGGCCCCACCGAGCAGTTGCCCCTCGTCGCGCGCATCGCCAATGAAATCGGCCTCCCGCTGCACGACGGTCATTTCTGGGGCATGGACGAATGGGTCCTCGATGGCCGCGAAGTCCCCGTCACCCACCCGCTCTCCTTCGAGAAATGCGACCGCGAAATGTGCTTCAACCGCATCGACCGCAGACTCGTGATGCCCGACGCCAACCTCCATTTCCCCAAAGCTGACACCCGCGCCTACCGCCAGACCTGGGACGCCGGCGTGCGCTGCGTCGTGATGCAAGGCGGCCAGGGCGACATCAAGCACTGGGCCTTCAACGATCCGCTCCAGCGCAAAGGCAAATACAAAGACGCCCCGCCTTCCCCCGCCGACTACCGCAAACTCACCACGCGCATCGTCGATCTGCACCCCGTCACCATTGCGCAAAACGCCCGCACCTCCGGCAGCGGCAACGTCACCCTCGTGCCCACCCAGGCCATCACCGTCGGCCCGGCCGAAACTTGGAAAGCCGAGAAAGTCTCCATCTGGCACGCCGGCACGCACGACAACCCCTTCGGCCAGCGCCTCACCGCCTTCATGATTTCCCAGCGCCTCGCCGACGCCGCCGTCCCCATGTCCCTCCTCGCCGACCATCCCAACGTGCAATTCAACTACTACCGCCGCGGCCTCGGCACCTGCGACGTCGAGATGCACTGAGTCCCCCCGGAGCTCGGGCGGCCCGCCCGCGCAACGGTGCCCGTCGCAATGAAACCCCGCCTCTACCTTGATACGTCCGTGATCGGCGGCTACTACGATGCCGAATGGATGGCCGACACGCGCGAGCTGGGGGCGCAACGCCGGAGCGGCCTGTGGCAGTTCCTCTCCTCCGGTCTGGTCGCGCAGGAGATCGAGGATGCACCGCCGCAAGTGCGGGAGTTGTTCGAGGACACGTTTGACCGTTCGTGCGACCTGCTGACGATGACGGATGAAACCGAAGACCTCGCGCAGAAGTATTTGCAGGCTGGCGTGGTGCCGGTGAAGTTCGCGGACGACGCGCGGCTTGTCGCCGCCTGCACGGTGCATCGCGTGAATCATCTGGTGAGCTGGAATTTCAAGCACCTCGTGAACGTGCGGCGCGCGGCGGGCTTCAACGCGGTGAACCTGTTGCAGGGCTACCCGCCCGTGAGCATCGTGAACCCGAAGGAATTGATCTATGGAAACGACGATGACGAAGACGTTTGACGCGGTGGAAATGTCCCGCCGGCTGCGCGAGGCGACGGGCCGCAAGCTCGCCCCGCTTACGCGCGAGCAACGTCTGGCCCTGCTCAACGCGCATCTGCGTCCCCGCGTGCGCCGGGAGCCGGAAACGACCGCCGCAGAGGCTGCTTCGCCGAAACCGTGATGGAATCTGGAACTGAATTTTGGTCCGCCAATCGCAGTGAGATCATTGATGACGAACACACCAATGATTGAACCGCTCCCCGGCTTCGACACCGTGGCGGAGGGTCGGAAATGGAAGGAGTCCGTGGCGTTCCAAACCGCCGGGATGAGCATCCCCGAGCGCATGGCGTATTTCCGGCGTCATTCAACGGTCGCCGCGATCCGCAACCGGGCGCTCCCAACCGGTTCCGCAGAATCAGGTGTGCCGCCGGAGGAACTGCCAGCGCGAGTGGTTCACGCCGCCTGACTTCCGCACGTCACACCGCACCCGCACCCGCCCGCTGCGAATTTGCAAAGGAATGGCAAAGGAATAGGAACCGGGGAACTTTTTGTCTTCATTCCTTTGCCTCCATTCCTGTGCCCAAAATTCCCCTGCCAATTCCGCCCCTGCTGCCCTACTCCCCTGCCTGCTTCAACCGGTTCCGCTCCCGCACGAACTCGATAATCCCCGGCAAGATCGACAGAAAAATGATCCCGAAAATCACCAGCGTGAAATTCTTCTTCACGATGGGAAAATTGCCGAAGAAATACCCCGCCGGCAGCAACAGCAAAATCCACAGCAGCCCCCCGCCCACATTGAACGCCATGAACCGCGAGTAGGTCATCTTCCCGATCCCCGCCACGAACGGCGCGAACGTCCGCACAATCGGCACAAACCGCGCGATGATGATCGTCTTCCCGCCATACCGTTCGAAGAAATCATGCGTCCGCCGCAGATGCTCCGGCCGGAACAAATTCGGATACCGCTCGATCAGTTTCTGCCCCACCAGCTTGCCCACCCAGTAGTTCACCGTGTCCCCGAGAATCGCCGCGAGCAGGAGCAATCCCGCGATCAGATAAATGTCCAGCGACCCCCGCGCCGCAAT
>BJHT01000511.1 GCA_014193395.1 Verrucomicrobiota bacterium | reverse complement strand
TTCTCCATGAGCACGCTCGCAACGGACTTGCAAACCACCATCGACGGACTCGACTCCGAGTCGGCGATCAAACTGGAACGCCTGGTGCGCGATGCGATGGCGTTGGCGCAGCCGGCGAAGGCAAAACCCGTCGCGGTTGACGCGAATGGCTGGCCGGTGGGGCACTTCGAGAAATTCGCCGGCTGCCTGGCCGGTGAAGCTTGGGAGCCGCCGGCCGATCCACCGCCGGGACCGAACCCGATTTGACCGTGCGCTACCTGCTCGATACGAACGCCATCATCTTTGCGCTCAAAGATGCGAAGGGAAAATCGGCTCTGCGAATCGGCCAGAGTTCGCACCGCGACGTGACGATCTGCTCGATGGTGGAAGCGGAGCTTTACCACGGGGCCACCAAATATGGTCGTCCGGCCCGGCGCAAGGCGGTGCTGGATGAATTCCTCGAGCCGTTTCAATCGCTGCCCTTCGACTCGACGTGCGTGCCCCACTACGCCCGAGTCCGCGACCTGCTGGAACGGCAGGGCGATCTCATCGGCGGGAACGATCTCCTGAATGCCGCGATTGCGCTGACCCACGGACTGACGGTGGTGACGCACAACTGCGGTGAGTTCAATCGGGTTCCCGGTTTGCGCGTGGACGACTGGTCTGTGTAGCGCCAACCGAATGGGTGCCAGAGCCGACGGTTTCCACCTTTGACGGCGCGCTGAGGACAAGCGCGCCCCGCCAAAGGGGTTTCACTTTGGCGCGAGGAGGGCTGTGGTCTCGGGGGGCGCGAGACTCGCGGGCGGGCCGCCTGCGCTCCGATTGGCATTCAAGATTCCCGTTTCGAGCCACTCGAGTTTGCCGGCGCTGATGTCCTGCGCGAGGGAGTAGCCGGGGCGGTCGGAGTTGTGGTGGATGCCGGTGAAGTGGGCGGCGATGCGTTCGCGGGCGGTGCGGCAGAAGTAGTCGGCGAGCTGCACGAGGTCGTCGCGGGATTCGGCGGTGTCGAGGAGGGTTTGGGCGCGGCAGCAGGTGGCGGTGATCGCGAAGAGTTCGGTGCCGATATCGACGAAGCGTCCGAGAAGGACTTGTTGGCGTTCGAGTTTCGGACCGAAAATCGCCATCGCGTGGAAGAGGGAGCGCGCGAGTTTGCGGCTGGTGCGGGCGGCGTAGCGGAGGTGGCGTTGCAAGGTGGGATCGAGGTGCGTCGCGCCGCGGGTGTCGGGCGTGGCGAACGGGAGCCATTGTTGCGGATACCAGACGGCGTAGTGGAGGCCGGCTTGGAGCGCAGCCTTCGCGCGTTCGGCGAGGGGGAGCTGGGTGTTGAGCGCGGCACCGGCGATCTTCAGATGCGGGTCGAGGGCTTCGCGGGCGAGGAAGAGGCGCATGATTTCCGAGGAGCCTTCGAAGATGGTGTTGATGCGGCAGTCGCGCAGGAAGCGTTCGATGGCGAGCGGGGCTTCGCCGCGGGCTTTGAGGGAGTCGGCGGTTTCGTAGCCGCGGCCGCCGCGGATTTGCATGGTTTCGTTGACGATGCGCCAGGCGGCTTCGGAGCCCCAGAGTTTGCACATGGCGGCTTCGAGGCGGACGTCGGCGTGTTTGTCGCGGTCCACTTTGCTGGCGGCGTAGAGGGTCATGGATTCGAGCGCAAAAATGTCGGCGGCCATGTGGGCGAGCTTGTCGGCGATGGCGGCGTGTTTGGCGATGGGCGCGCCCCATTGCTCGCGTTCGGCGGCCCAGCGGCGGGCGATTTCGAGGCAGCGTTTGCTCGCGCCGAGGCAGCCGGCGGGGAGCGTGAGGCGGCCGGTGTTGAGCGTGGAGAGGGCGACCTTCAGGCCCTTGCCTTCGGCGAGGATGATGTTTTCGCGCGGGACGCGGACGTTGGTGAAGCGCACGACGCCGTTGTAGAGGGCCTTCAAGCCCATGAAGCGGCAGCGGTGCGTGACCTCGATGCCGGGCGTGTCCATGTCCACGATGAACGCGGTGACCTGGTCGCGCGACCGACCGTTGACGACCTTCGCGGGCGTGCGGGCCATGACGACGATGACGCCGGCTTTCGTGCCGTTCGTACACCAGAGCTTCTCGCCGTTGATAATGAAGCCGGTGCCGTCGGGTGTGGGGGCGGCGCGGGTGACCATGCGGGCGGGGTCGGAGCCGACGCCGGTTTCGGTGAGGGCGAAGGCGGAGATTTCACCTTTGGCAACGCGCGGGAGGAAGCGGCGTTTTTGTTCCTCGGTGCCGAAGAGAATCAGCGGTTGCGGCACGCCGATGGATTGGTGCGCGGAGAGGAGCGCGGTGAGGTTCGCGCAATAGCTGCCGAGCAAAATCGCGGCGCGGCAGTAGTTGGTTTGCGAGAGGCCGAGGCCGCCGTGCGTGGGGGAAATCTTGATGCCGAAGGCGCCCATGGCGGCGAGGCCGTCGAGGACTTTTTGCGGAATCTCGCCGGTGCGGTCGATCTCGTCGGGATCGACATTGGCCGCGAGGAAAGCTTCGAGGCGTTGGAGGAAGGCGTCGCCCTGGTCGTGGTCGGCGGGTTTTTGGAGCGGGAACGGGAGCAGCGTCTCGAGGTTGAGGCGGCCGAGGAAAAGATCGGTCGCGAAGCTGGCGCGGGCGGCGGTGGCGTCGCGGGCGGCTTCGGTCATCTCGAGCGCGGCGCGCTGGCCGCTGGACATGCGCGAGGTGTCGATGACGGGGGCGGCTTCGGCGGTGTGGGCGGGCGGAGCGGCCTCGGGAGCGGGGGTGAGAGTGTTCATAGGAATTTCGAGTTGGGAATTTCGAGTTGCGAATTGGGGAAGGGCTGCGGGCGCGGTGGGGGCGGCGTGATTTTTGGAACTTGCGGCGGGACGGTGCCTGAACTCGCGGGCGGGGACGCCTGCGGTGTCGGGAGCGGGGTAGAAGGTGCCGTTGGAGTTGGCGAGATCGCGCAGGAGGGCGCAGGGGGTGAAGCGGGTTTCGGCGGTGGAGGGGCTCGCGGGCGGGCCGCCCGCGCTCCGGGAGAGGGTGTCGAGGGTGGTGACGATTTCGCGGAGGCCGGTGGCGTCGGCGTAGCGCAGCGGGCCGCCGTGGAACGGGGCGAAACCGGTGCCCATGACCATCGCGAAGTCGATGTCGGCGGGGGAATCGACGACGCCTTCTTCGAGGCAGCGTGCGGCTTCGTTGACCATCGCGAGGACGAGGCGGTCTTGCAGTTCTTGGTGCGTGAGGTCGGCGCTGCGGGTGTCGGTCGCGAAGCGGGCGGCGAGCGCGTTGGGCACGGCGGATGAGCCTTTGTGATCGTAGAAACCACGGCCGGATTTTTTGCCGAGCCAGCCGGCGTCGATCATTTGCTGCAGGACGGCGGGCACGGTGAGACGCGGCGCGAAGGCCGTGGCGAGCGTGCCGGCGACGTGGAGGGAAACGTCCATGCCCACTTCATCAATGAGGCGGAGCGGTCCCATGGGCATGCCGAAATCGAGCATGGCTTCGTCGATGTCCTCGATGCTTGCGCCGCTGGTGAAGAGGTGGCCGGCCTCGAGAAGGTAGGGCATAAGGATGCGGTTGACGAGGAAGCCGGGGCGGTCGCGGACGACGACGGGGAGCTTGCCGATTTGCTGCGCGAAGCGGACGGCGCGTTGCACGGTCGCGGGTGCGGTGGCGTCCCCGACGACGACCTCGACGAGTTGCATGCGGTGGACGGGATTGAAGAAATGCAAGCCAGCCACACTGTCGCTGACGCTGGTGCTGCCGCCGAGCTGGGTGACGGACAGCGCCGACGTGTTGGTCAACAGGAGCGTGTTGGGGCCAACTTGCGCGGCCAGCTTGCGAAAGAGTTCCTGTTTGAGATCGAGGCGCTCGACGGCGGCTTCGATGACGAGATCGACATGGCGCAGGGGAACTTCGGTGGCGGTGGGTTGGATGCGGTCAAGGCCGGTGCGGGCT
>BJHT01000510.1 GCA_014193395.1 Verrucomicrobiota bacterium | reverse complement strand
CTGGTCTGCTCCGCGCCCCTTGCGCTGTTCCCTCCGTATGTTCCGCGGGCACCTCGCTCGTTTCGGCTCGGCCGCGCTCTACCGCCCCGGGTATCCGTCTTCTTTCGTGTTCCTCCGCGTCTATCCGTGTTCCTCTGTGGTCCCTCCCTTTCGTCCTTCCCTACTGTGGTGTCTCACGTTGAAATCAGAAAACGGATACGAGTTTTTTCAGAGACAGGTCGGAGGTGATCTTGGTTGGGCCGGGCGGAGCGTGGTCAGGATTCCGGGAAGAGCGTGGGGATCGAGTCGCGCCGTGGCAGAGGGTTGTCGTGGCTGACTGGATTTGTTAGGCCACGGGGATGCAGCGGATCTTTCCCTGTGAACTGACGCCGGAAGAATACGTGGCGACCGAGGCGCATCGGCAGGTTCGCCCGGAGTTGCTCTGTCCCCTCGGGTGCGGGTGCGCCGGGCGGCTGCACGGCCACGGCACCTACGAACGAGGGATCGCGGCGACCATCGGGAAAGTCGTGCTGATTCTGGTCGCGCGTTTTCACTGTGTGGGCTGCGGCCGGACGATCAGTTACCTGCCCGATTTCGCGCTGAGTTATCGGCTGGTGCAGGCGCGGACCTTCGAGGCGTTTCTCGACGGCGAACGCGCGCGGCGAGATGTGCAGACCTGGGAAACGGTGCTGCAAACCTACCGGCGGCGGACGCTGGTCAATGCCGCGGCGGTGGTGCGTGTGGTGGGTTGCGGCTTTGGCCGGGCGCCGCCCGTGGCAGCGGAGGGCCTGTGGCCGTGGCTGAAAGAGGCGTGTGGCAGCATGAGCTCTGCCACACGCCGGCTGGTCACGGACTTTCGGATTACTCTTTTCAATCGCTATCAGTGCCATCAGCCGGCGCGGGTCTGGGTAAAAAGCCCCGCGTTCGGCCCGGTGGTACGAGCGGGAGAGTGGCGGGGGAGCGCTCCCCACACAACCTAAACATGGTCCGCCGGGCGCAAGAGGCGCAGACCGTCGGGCGATGAACAAAATCGCCTCCTCCGACGAAAATCCCCGTGAAACCCGTGCCCTGGCACGCTTCGCTGCCGTGCAAGCGGTGGTCCAAGCGCGCCAGAACGGCAGCACGTTGACCCAAGCGTTGCACCACGCCGCCCAGCAAACCTGGGACGGACGCCTGTACTCCCCGGCGACGATCGAAGACTGGGTCTATCGCTACCAGCACGGCCAGTTTGCCGCGCTGCAAAACCAGCCGCGCCGGGACCGGGGCCAGCACCGGGCGCTGGATCCGGCGGCGCTCGAAGCGTTGTGCAAACTGCGTCGCGAGCATCCGCTCCTCACCGTCAAGGCGCTGACCGGGGAGCTCGTGCGGCTGGGCGTCCTCACGCCCGGCACCTTCAGTGCGAGTACCCTGCACCGGCGGCTGACGCAGGCGGGCCTGGATCGGCAGAGCTTGCGCGCCGGCTCCGGCCTGGTCGGTGGCCCGACGAAAGCCTTCGAGCTGCCGCTGCCCAATCTGCTGTGGATGGCGGACTGCATGCACGGCCCGTCGCTCCGCACCGAGGGCGACGCCACCCAGCGCACGTTTCTGTTCGCCCTCATCGACGACTGCTCGCGCCTGTGCGTGCACGGCCAGTTTTACGCCTACGAACGCTTGGAGGGTTTTTTGGATACACTGCGCCAGGCGATCCAGACCCGCGGCCTGCCCGACAAAATCTACACCGACAACGGGGCCGCGTTTCGCAGCCAGCATCTGGGCATCGTCTGCGCCAACCTCGGCCTGCGGCTCCTGCACTGCAAACCCTACCACAGCTGGAGCAAGGGCAAGATCGAGCGGTTTTTCCTCACGGTGCAGACGCAGTTCCAGCCGACGCTGTTGTTCGAGCCGGTGCGTTCGCTCGACGCCCTGAACCGCCGCTTCTGGCAGTGGCTCGAAACCGCGTATCATCAACGTGAACACGGGGCGCTCGCCGGGGAATCCCCCGCCCAACGCTTCGCCCGCCTCGGCACCGCGCTGCGCCTGTTGGCGCCCAACGTCGAACTCGACCGGCTGTTCCTGATGCGGGTCCAGCGGCGCGTGCGCAAGGACGCCACGTTCTCGCTCGGGGGCGAGTTTTGGGAGGTCTCCCCGCACCTGCGCGGCCAGATCGTCACCGTGCACTTCGAGCCGATCGCCTATCGCCGCGTCGAAATCTGGATCGGTGAGCGCCTGATCGGCCAGGCGATCCGCTGCCACAAACAACGCAGCAGCCAAATCCTCTCCAGCAACGACTATGACCACGACACGTTCTGAGCCTCCCGCGCTGGAGCTCGCGCTAAAAACCCTCTGGGGGGCCAGCCGCTGGCCCGGCCTGGAGGGCGGCGCGGTGGTGCTCGCCCACCCCGCGTGGCAGGAAATGTATCGCCGGCTCGATCAACTCGCCCTGGTGCACGCCAGCGGCGTCCTCCACGGACCCCACGGCGTGGGCAAAAGCACCCTGTTGCACCGCTGGAGCGAACGGCTCTCGCCCAAACAATATCGCTGCCTGCGCCTGGCCCACAGTTCCCTCATGGGCTCCGATCTGTTGCGCCAACTGGTCCGGCTCGGCGGCAAGATCCCCCTCTACCGCCGCGGCGACAACGTGCGGCTGCTCGCCGAGCTCTGGCAGGAATGGGCCCCGGCCTGGCCCCTGCTCATTCTTGAGGAAGCCCAGGACTTGAACACCGCCGCCCTGGAGGAACTGCGTCTGCTGACCTGCGCCCGCGCGGACGCCTCGCCACCGTTCTCGCTCCTGCTCTGCGGCGACGAGGAACTGCTCGGCCGCCTCGATCTCGGCATCAACCGGGCGCTCGTGTCCCGGCTGGGTTTTTGCCTGCACCTGGACCGCTGGCCGACCGAAGCGCTGCGCGACTACCTCCAGCAACGCCTGGCCGAAGTCGGCATCCACGTCAGCCCGTTCGAGTCCGCGGCTGAAACGCTCCTCCTGCAATCTGCGCAAGGCATCCCGCGTACTGCCAACGCGCTCCTGCAACGCGCCATGGAACAAGCCGCCCAGGCAGGCCGGCGCGCCGTCACGGCCACCGACATCCAGGCCGCCCTCGATGCGCTGCCCTGGCTCGCGCGCCCGCGCCCCTTGTCATGAAAATCATGATACCTGCGAGCCGAGCCGGTGCCGCCGGGCCGCAGGACCGCGCCGATGGATGGACCAGCATTGACGAGGCCGTGCACCAGACCCTCGAATCGATCCAGCGGCGCTTCTATGGCGCGCCGCCGCCGGCCGCCCACGCCGAAGGACGGGTAAACTTCCACCGCGATCGCCGCATGCTCCTGCATGCGCTCACCTGGCCCGCCGTCTGGCTCGAACGCCGCGCGCTCACCTGCTCACCGGCGCGTTACCACTCGCTGCTCGCCGACCGACTCGAGGCCGTCGCCACCCACGGCGATCCCGCACGCTACCACGGATACTTTCCCGCCTATTTGCTCAAATGCCTCCAAGATTGGTTCCACCACCACGGCGACGAGCTCGACGCCGAATTGAAGCACGTCCGCAACGCCCTCGGCCAAGTACTCGCTTCCGTCCGCTTCGCCGAGCGGGTGCAGCGCGACGCCCGGAATATCGATTTACTCGCCGCCACTCACCGCTTGCTCCACGCCCGGCGCGCCAACCGCGTCACCGGCGATGATCGGCAACGCTCGCTGTTCTGACTCCGCGGCGGCGGACCAGAAACCACCGCGAAGATCGCCACCAGTTCGCGCCGCTCGCCCAAACCGAGAAACAACCGAGTTCCGCACGGACCGATGATCCACGCCTCGGCCACAACGCAAAATCCGTGCGCCTCCTCCTAATTTATCATGAAAAAATCCTCCGGAAATATTGTGACGCGCTACAGCCGAGGAGTTAAAGTGGGGTGCGGGAAGTGGTCAGAGCCCTTTTCTGATGAAGGCGATAT
>BJHT01000509.1 GCA_014193395.1 Verrucomicrobiota bacterium | reverse complement strand
GCGTGGCGGCGATGATCCGGCGCACGGCGCGCGCGGCGCGGCCGAGGTCCTCGCCGTCGGGGGCGACAAAGACGTTGATGACGCGGCGGAGCTGGTAATGGTTGACCTCGGTGGGGGCGCGGGCGGTGGTGATTTTGCTGACGGCGTCGAGGCGGGTGCCGCGCTTCTGGCCGGCGGCGCGGAGCGGAATGGCCTGCAAATCGCCGAGATCGCCGATCGCGTTCTCGGGATACTGCACGGTGAGGATGTAGTCGTTGCCGCTCTTGGGATCCACGAAATAGCTCGGGGCGATCATCGAGCCGGAGGTGAGCGCGGTGATGACGTTTTGGATGACCTCTTTCGAACTGAGTCCCAGCTCGGCGGCGCGGGCGCGGTCCACGTCGAGTTTCAACGCCGGGTAATCAATGTCCTGCGGCACGAGCACATCGCTGATGCCGGGGAGCGCGCGGATTTTGCCGGCGAGTTCGGACGCGAGAGCGTGGGTGGCGTCGAGATTCGAGCCGGTGACCTGGATGTCGATGGGCGCGGGGAGGCCAAGGTTGAGCACGGCATCGACGAGGCCGCCGGCCTGAAAGTAGGCGCTGAGTTCGGGCAGGTCGGTCTGGAACCGGCGGCGGACGCGGGCCATGTATTCGTAGCTGCCGTGCTTCCGCTGCTTTTTCAGGCTGACCTGCACGGTCGCGGTGTGCTGGCCGGAGTTGCTCGTGTAGATGGAGCTGAAGCCGGGCTGCACGCCGATGTTCGCCACGATGACGTCGATGTCCTCGGGCGGGATTTCGGCCCGGATGATGGTCTCGATTTTGGCGGTGTATTTCTCGGTGATTTCCACGCGGGTGCCGGTGGGTGCCTTGAGGTTGATGACGAACTGGCCGGGGTCGGTGCGCGGGAAGTAGGCGACGCGCAACGCGGGATACAGCCCGAGGCTCAGCAGAAACACGCCGACGATGGTCAGCACCGTCGCGAGCGGGCGGAGGAGCGCGAGGTTGAGCACGCGGTCGTAGCCGCCGAGGAAGGTGTGGAATTTGACGTTGAACCAATGATTGAAGCCGCCGCCTTCGCTCGGGTCGTGGTCGTGTTTGTGACCCTTGATGAATCTGGCGCAGAAGACCGGCACGACGGTGAGCGCGACAATGTAGGAGGCGAACATTGAAAAAATCACCGCCAGCGCGAGCGCCATGAACAGGAAGCGGCTCACGCCGTAGAGCAGCGTCACGGGGAAGAAAACGACGACGGTCGTGAGCGTCGCGGCGAGCACGGGGAGGGCCATTTCGCGGCCGCCTTTTTCGGCGGCGACGGCGGGCGTTTCGCCGAGTTCGAGGTGGCGGAAGATGTTTTCGAGGACGACGACGGAGTTGTCGATCAGGCGGCTGAAGGCCAGCGCGAGGCCGCCCAGCACCATGGTGTTGATGGTCGAGTCGCCGAGGGAGAGCGCGAGAAATGCGGCCAGCGCCGAGAGCGGGATCGAGAGGAACACGGCGAGCGTGCCGCGCAGGCTGCCGAGGAAAACGAGGATCATCACGCCGGTGAGCACGAGGCCGATGGCGCCTTCGTGGAGGAGATTCGAGATCGCGTCGCGGACGAAGACGGACTGGTCGAAGACCACGTTGGCGACGAGTTCCTTGGGCACGTCCACGAGGCTCGCGAGCTTTTCCTTGATGCCGTCCACGACCGCGATGGTGTTGGCGTCGCCGCCTTGTTTGAGGACCGGGAGATAGACCGAGCGCTGGCCGTCCACGCGGACGACGTTGGCCTGCAGTTGGTGGGCGTCCTTGGCGATGCCGATGTCGCCGACGAGGACGGAGGAGTTGCCCACGGTTTTGAGCGGGAGCTTGTTCACGTCCTCGACGTCGCGGAGCTGGGAGTTGGCATAGACGTTGTAGGTGAACGGGCCGAGCCGCACGTCGCCGGCGGGGAGGATGAGATTGGAGTCGTTGACGGCGCGGACGACATCCATGACGGAGAGCTGGTGGGACTCGAGTTTCAGCGGGTCCACATAGACCATGATCTGCCGGTATTTGCCGCCGAAGGGCTGCGGCACGGAAGCGCCGGACACGCCGGCGACCTGGTTGCGGACGGCGTATTGGCCGGTGTCGCGGAGCTGGGTTTCGGTGAGGCCGTCGCCCTTGAGCGTGATGAGGCAGACGGGGAGGCTGGAGGCATCGAACTTGAGGACGACGGGCGGGAGTGTGCCGGGCGGGAGGCGGCGGAGGTTGGCGGAGGCGAGGTTGGCGATGGTGCTGACGGCGGTGTCGGCGTTCTGGCCGGGCTGGAAATAAATCTTGATGAGACTCACGCCGGGGAGCGAGCGGCTCTCGATGTGTTCGATGCCGCTGGCCAGCGTGAAGAAGCGCTCGAAGCGGCCGGTGATGTTGTTTTCAATCTGCTCGGGCGGCATCCCGGTGAAGAACGTGGCGACGACGACGACGGGGATGTTGATCTTGGGAAACAAATCCACCGGCATCCGCACCAGGCTCGTAATGCCCACGACGCACGTGAGCAGGCACGCGACGATGGTGAGGTAGGGATAACGCAGGGCGAAGCGGGTCATGCGGGCGGTGCTCCTTTCAGCGCGGCGCGGAGGCGCTCGAGGGTGAAGTCGGGCGACTGGCAGAGGGCGATGAGGCGGCGTTCGGATTCGCGCAGGCGCGTGGCGGCGGCGGGGATTTGCGGGGCGATGGCGGGCGGAACACTCAGCACCCCGTGGCGGTCGCCATGGAGGAGATCACCGGGCTGGATGGTCAGGCCGCCGATGACGACGGGCTGGCCGAAGTCCACAAGATGCACGTAGGCGTGCGACACGGCGACGCTGCCGGCGAAGACTTGGAGGCCGGTGGATTCGATGGCGGCGAGATCGTGGGCGGAGCCGTTGGTGAGCACGCCGACGCAGCCAAGGGCTTTGAAGATGTGCGCGTGAACTTCGCCGAGAAAGGAGCCGAGGCCGGGTTGTTCGCTCATGTCCTGAATGACCACGACGCGCGGGGCGGGGAGCGCGAGGAGTTGGTTCCACCAGTCGTTGCGTTCGACGGGCGGGCGGCCGTCCGCCGGCGGGCCGGAGGCGCGGATGCGCAGGGTGAAGGCGTGGCCGACGAGCGAGGGCAGGTGCGGGAAAAGGCAGCGAATGCTGGGGTCGGTGAAGCCCTCGTTGCGGAGACGGACGCCGAAGGTTTCGATGGCGTTGGCGACGGTGCAGGTGTCGAGCGCGCGCAGCGCGGCGAGGGTTTCGGAGGCGAGCGGGGTGTTCATGGACGCGGTGGGTGGGGGGCGTGGCGGACGGGCGCGAGGGACGCGAGCCTCGTAGCCGCCGACGTGAGGAGGCGGACAAACCGCGAGCGACGTACGATCCGCCTCCTCACGTCGGCGGCTACAGCGATCTGTCGAAAGTCGCGTGGCCCACCGGAATCCGAACCCCAATCCCGGCAACGAAATTGGCAAAGGAATGGAGGCAAAGGAATGAAGACAAAAAGTTTCCCCGTCCCCATTCCTTTGCCTCCATTCCTTTGCCCAAAACTCCGCTGCCCAATGCCCGTTCGCCCATCGGCTCCGCGCAGTTTGCTGCCAATGTCGGCCCGATGCTGCGCGATCTCGGCGCTCGGGATTTCCATGCGTCGTCTCCTGCAAGTGCGGTTCATTGGAAGGTGGTGAGGCGACTGAGTTCAGTTCGCCGTGGGCATTTCGACGAGTTTGGTTTCCACCTGCTGGCCCGGTTTCAACTGGCCGCGGCCGCCGATGATGACGAGATCCTTTTCCGCGAGGCCGGAGAGCACTTCGGCGAGATTCGCGGTTTCGAGGCCGAGCTTCACGGCGCGTTCCTCGAAGGCACCGGCGGCGGTGACGCGGCCCACGGTGCGCGGGTTGCCGCGCGAGAGGGCGGTTTGCGGGACGGTGAGGACCTTTTCCCGCCGGTCGAGGATGAGC
>BJHT01000508.1 GCA_014193395.1 Verrucomicrobiota bacterium | reverse complement strand
TGAGGACCTCGAATTGTGGTACCCGAAGCTGCGCCTTGAGGCCGCCGGCTACGGCATGGTGCTCGCCGCGCCCGAACTAAAGCTCTACACCGGCAAACACGGCTACCCCGCTTACGCCGACGCGCTGCTCAAGGAAGTCTCGAGCGCTGACTACTGCGGCCTGCTGATCCCCGGCGGTTTCATGCCCGACAAACTGCGCCGTGATCCCAAGGTCAAGCAGCTCACCGTCGAGTTTTTCGAGGCGGGCAAGCTCGTCGCGTTCATCTGTCACGGCGGCTGGATTCCCATTTCGGCGCGCATCCTCAAGGGCCGCCGCGTGACCGGTTCGCTCGGCATCAAGGACGACCTCGAAAACGCCGGCGCCGTCTGGGTGGATGAACCCGTCGTCGTGGACGGCAACCTCGTCTCCAGCCGCACGCCGCGCGATCTCCCGGCGTTCGGCGAGGCGATGGTGCAATTCCTGAATCCCGAGAACAAAAGCAAATCCGCCGCCGCTCCGGCCCTGCTCGCACCGTCGCTCGACGGAAAGGAACGCGAGTTGAAGCGCGTGATGCTGCGGGATTTCCTCAAGTGAGGCGGCGACTTCCGCTGTTTGCTAAACTTGTAAAAGACGAAGTTGGAACCACGAAAGACACGAAAGACACGAAAACCGAAGCACCCGAATCAAGTGCCCAGCACACGATGAGACTGAGTTTTCTTCGGATGCCACCCTCGTTCCCATTTTCCGTTTTCGTGTCTTTCGCGTCTTTCGTGGTTCCTCATCCCAGCCGGCTTTAGTTCAACCTCATGTCCTCCCACCATCCGCACCTTGCCGCGTCCACCGACCCGACCTTCGTCGCCAAAGCCCGCACGACCGGCGAAATCCTGCGGCGCATCGCGGTTTACCTGCGCCCCTACAAGCTCATGGCGGCGGCGACCATCGGGTGCGCCATCTTCTCGCTCGCGTGCGCTTTCGCGTATCCGAAGCTCACGCAGTTCGCCATCGACGAGGTCATCGGCAAGCGCGACGCCGCCAAGCTCGCGCCCGTGATGCTGGCGTTGCTCGGGGCGTTCCTGTTGCGCGAGGTCTTCAACAGCCTGCGCGTCCGCGTGAACAACGAGTTCGAGCAAAAGGTGATCCTCGACATCCGCCGCGACGTGTATGCGCGGCTCCAGCGCCTGCCCGTCGGCTGGTTCGATCAGCGCGCGTCCGGCGACCTGATGACGCGCGTGATCGACGACGTGAACTCCGTCGAGCGCGTATTGATCGACGGCACCGAGCAGGGAACGGTGGCGCTCCTCAGCATTGTGGGCACGCTGGTGATTCTCTTTTGCACCAACCCGCTGCTCGCCGCCGTGGCGCTGGTGCCGCTGCCGTTCCTGATCGGCGGCGCGCTTTGGTACACGCTCACCGCGCACCGCCGCTACCGCGCGCAACGCCAGGCCGCCAGCGCCATGAACGCGCTGCTCATGGACAACCTCCAGGGCATCCGCCAGATCAAGGCCTTCGGACGCGAGGCGCACGAGGACGCCCGCTTCGCCCAGCGCGCCAACGACCTGCGCCTCGGCACGCTCAGCGTCATGCGCGTGTGGTCGATCTACTCGCCCGCGATGGCGCTCGCGTCGGCGCTCGGCACCGGACTGGTGCTCTGGGTGGGCGGCGGTCTGGTGATCCGCGGCGCGCTGACCGTGGGTGAACTGGTCGGATTTGTTTTCTATCTCTCGCTCTTCTACGAACCCATCGGGCGTCTGCACGGCCTGAACCAGATGATGCAATCCGCGCGCGCCGCCGGGGAGCGCGTGTTCGATATTTTTGATGCGACTGAGGAGAACCCCGGTGTGAAACCCGGGGCCGCGGCATCCGCGCCCGCCCCTGTGCCGCAGACTTCCCATTCTGCTGTGTCGCAGGTTTCCGAGCCTGCGGACGCTCGACCGTCCGGGACGCCTCGACCTGACGCACGCGCCCGCCAATCCGCGGCCCGCGCCGATTTGGAAATCGGCGACACAGCAGGTTTGGAAACCTGCGCTACAGCGCCCGCGTCGGCCGCGCCACTCACCGCATGGCGCGCGAGCGGCGAGGTCGTGTACGAAAATGTCGGCTTCAGCTACGGCCCCGAGCGGGTGGTGCTGAAGAACATTTCCCTGCACGCGCGCCCCGGCGAAATGATAGCGCTCGTCGGCCCGACCGGCGCGGGCAAATCAACGCTCGTCAATCTGCTCCCCGCCTTCTACGTCGCCACGGCCGGCCGCATCGCCATCGATGGCCGCGACACGCGCGAACTCTCGCTCGCGACGTTGCGCACGCAGATCAGCGTCGTGAGCCAGGAGGCGTTTCTTTTCAACGGTACCGTGCGCGAGAACATCCTCTACGGCCGCCTCGACGCGACCGACGCCGAACTCATCGCGGCGGCCACCGCGGCCAACTGCCACGAGTTCATCAGCCGCCTGCCCGAGGGCTACGACGCGCGCGTGGGCGAGCGCGGTGTGAAACTCAGCGTCGGCGAAAAACAGCGCGTCAGCATCGCGCGCGCGCTGCTCAAGGACGCGCCCATCCTCATCCTCGACGAAGCCACCGCCAGCGTGGACACGCAGACCGAGCGACTCATCCAGCAGGCCCTCGAACGCCTCATGACCGGCCGCACCAGCTTCGTCATCGCCCACCGCCTGAGCACCATTCGCAACGCCGATCAAATCCTCGTGATGCGCCACGGCGAAATCATCGAACGCGGCCGCCACGACGAACTGCTCGCCCGCGACGGTCTCTACGCGAAGCTTGCGCGCATTCAGAACACCACCTTCATCGAGGAGAGTTTTGCGAAGTTGGTCGAGACGTGAGCGCGGATGGGGAAAAGCTCAAAGTTCAAAGCTCAAGGGAAGCCCCAAGCGTCAAGGATCAATGGGGAATTATGACTCCGGACGCCTTGGTGCTTGGACCACTTGTTCCTTCCCTTGAGCTTTGAGCTTTATCCTTTGAGCTTTCTTTAGTTCCCCCCTTGACGCCTCCACGGTGCGGCGGCTTGATGGCGCGCGTTTTCCCGGCCAACCCGCAACCTATCGGAATCATGCTGAAATCCATTTTCGCCAATGTCGTCGCGCTCGCCGCGCTCCATGTGTTCACCGCTCCCGTCTCGGCGAACGCCGCCGCCACTCCCGCCAACTGGCCGCAGTTTCGCGGACCGGGCGGCTCGGGTGTCGCGGCGGAGGGCACGCCGCCGGTCGAGTTCGGGCCGAAGAAAAATGTGCGGTGGCAGGTGGAACTGCCGCCGGGCCATTCGTCGCCGTGCATCTGGGGCGACCGGATTTTTCTCACCGCAGTCGTGGAGAAGAACCGGCTGGAGACGCTCTGTCTCGACCGCAAGGACGGGCGCGTCGTGTGGCGGCAGGCTGCGCCGACGGACAAGATCGAGCCAACGCATCGCATCGCCAGCCCGGCCGCGCCGACGGTCGCGACGGACGGCGAGCGGATCTATGTCTATTTCGGTTCGTTCGGTTTGCTGGCGTATGATTTCGCGGGCGCCGAGCAGTGGCGACATCCGCTCAAGACGCCGGTGGTCGAGTTCGGATCGAGTTCGTCGCCGGTCGTCGCGGGCGAGTTGGTGGTGCTGTTGTGCGACGCGGATGTGGATTCCTACCTACTGGCCGTGGACCGGAAAACGGGGAAGACCGTGTGGAAAACCGAGCGTGCGGAATTTCGTCGCGGCTTCTCGACGCCGCTGGTGTGGCGGCACGATGACGTCGAGGAACTGGTCGTGTGCGGCTCGGTCTGGCTGCGCGGTTACAATCTGAAAGACGGCAAGGAACGCTGGTCCGTGCGCGGCATGGCGCGTGTGGCCAATGCGTCGCCGGTGGCGGGGGATGGCCTGGTATTTGTGTCGAGCTGGAACATCGGCGGCGATGCCGGCGACCGGTTGCATCTGCCGACCTACAAGGATTTCGCGGCGGCGAATGA
>BJHT01000507.1 GCA_014193395.1 Verrucomicrobiota bacterium | reverse complement strand
TGGACAGCCCGTGTTGCTCCTCGTCGTGAGCCAGCCGCCCCCCCCCCCCAACCCCCTCGTCGAGGGCGCGCACCTCGGTCTGCTCTACCACGACAACCTCTCCAGCCCGCTCGTTGTCGGGCAAAAACTCAAGGGCTTCGTGCGCGCGATCCGCGACGGCGGCAAACTCGATCTCAGCCTCGACGCCGCCGGCTACCAACGCGTCGCTTCGCTCACCGAACAAATCATCCAGGCCCTCGAACGTCGCGGCGGCCGGCTGCAATTGGATGACAACAGCCCGCCGCAAGAAATCCGCGCGGTGCTGGGCGTGAGCAAAAAAGCGTTCAAGCAAGCCCTCGGCGCGCTCTACAAACAGCGCCGCATCCAGTTCACCACCCCGGGCATTCAACTCCTCGACAACACGACCTTCGTCCCCGGCAAGTCCGCCCCCGCGAAAGTGCGTCGCTGAGCCGTAGCGACACGCTCGGAGCGCAGCGCGGCACCGATGGCCGCACGGGAATGGGGCAGGGGAATTTTGGGCAAGGGAATGGAGGCAAGGGAATGAAGACAAAAAGTCTCCCCGTCCCCCATCTTTTACCCCCCCCTATCTTTTACCAAACCCGTTTCGAGGAGCAGCGTTCAGATTCAGGGAGAAGTGCCCTCCCGCGACCGCGCGCACCTGCGCTCCTCCACGCCTGCCACCGTAAAATCTTCCTACGGCTGCGGCACAGCCGTCGGCGTCGGCGTCGGCGCGACCGCCTCGGGCGGCGCATCCGCCTTCACCGGCCCGTTCGTTCCGCCACCCTTTTTGTCACCCGCGGGCGCGGGAATCATCGGCGGTTTGAGCGTGGGCGGACGCAGCGGCTTGGTGGTTTTGCCGCGCGGCTCCTCCCCGGTGACGTCGGTTTTCGCCGCCACGCGCGGCTTGATGAGCTGCTCAAATTTCACGAGCTGCTCGGGCTTGAGACACTCGCGGATTTCCCCCTCGACGCGGCCGACCTCGGCCTGGAACTGCGGCTGGAGCGGCTCCCACAGGGCCTTGGTGCGTTTGTGACTTTCCCCGAGGGCCTTCTCCACCTGCGTGCGCTGCTCGGGCGTCAGCGCCAGTTCACGTTCCAACCGGCTGAGAAAATCGGATTTCTGCACCGGCTTGACACCCTTCGCCTTCGGAGCGTGTCCGGGCTGCGCGGCCACCCGCTGCTTGGTTTGCGCGGCGATCCGCACCGCCAGCGCCCCGGTCATGACCCCGGCGCCGAAGATGACCAACGTCGCGAGAATGACCTTCCACGGTTTCACCAGGTGCCCACCATGCGATCCAGTTGTTCGACGTGCTCGACGTTGGCGAGCAGCGTGCCCTCGAGGTCCATCGCGCCGTTTTCCGCCAGGCCCGCGCCGTCCCACGAAACCACCAGCGCCCAGACGCCCAACGTGAGCATCACCGCCACGCACGGCACCGCCGCGCGCCACAGCGCCCCGCCCCACAAGGCCCAGCCATCGACCGGCGGCAGCGCCTTGAGCTGCGCCATGATGCGTTTCTCGAAGGCATACGGCACGCGGTCGCTGGGCACGTCGGCACGGGCGGCGGCGATGAGTTTTCGCTGTAGTTTGGTCAGGTCCATTTCCATAACAATCGCACAGACGGCAGCCTCTTCCCGCGGGTTACAAATACTTTTCCTTGGAGACCCGTTCCAACAGCTTGCGCATGTGCGCCCGCGCCCGGAACGCGCGCACCTTCACCAGCGCCTGCGACCAGCCCATCAAGTCCGCGATCTCCTTCACCGTGCGGTCCTCGATCTCCAGCAGCGTGATGACCATGCGGTCTTCCGGCGACAGTTGCGCGAGCACCCGGTCCACGAGTTGTTTGGCCGCGCTGACATCGTCGCGCACGTCGTCCGGCCCGGCCTTGACGCGCTCCAGCCAGTCGCCTTCCTCGGCCGACAGCTCGCTGAAATTCATTTCCCGGTTCCGCTGATGCGCCCGCAAAAAATCGAAGCACGTCCGCACCGTCAGCCGCATGAGCCAATGTTCAAACGGCGCCTCGCCGCGGAACGAAGAGAGTTTCTGAAACGCCTTGATGAAGACCTCCTGCACGATGTCCTCGACCTCGGATTCGCGCCGGGCATAGCGCCGCGCCGTGGCGAAAATCCGCGGCTGATAGCGCTTGGCCAGCGGCTCGAAGCTGTTTACGTCGCCCTTCAGCACCGCGCTGATCAGCTCCGTATCCGTGGGTTCCATTGCGGGCAGCATGGCAGGAAGACTTTGCTGACAAAATAAAAAAGCCACCGTCGCAACGCGTGCAACGGTGGCTTTGTCGATCCCAACCCGGACCGCTCAGCGTGGCGACGGACGGCGTTCCGGTTCACGGTCGCCCTCGCGGCGCGGCGGCGCTTCGTCACGACGCGGTGCGGGTTCCCGCTCGCCCCGCGGACGCTCGCCGATCGCACCGTCGCGGGGCGCGGCGTCGCGGCGGGGTGGCTCGAATCCGCGCTCACCCTCGCCGCGCGGGGCCGGACGAGGCTCAATCCCGCGTCGGTCACCTTCCGCCGCTGGCCGACGCCCATCTTCCCGCACCTCGGGCCGCGGACCGCGCCCGTCGCCGGGCCGGCCTTCGCCCTCGCGCCCCTCGCCCCGCACCGCCGGCGGCCCGCCGGGAGCCATCGGACCCATCCCGCCGAACATCGGCGAACGGCGCAACTGTTCGAACTGCTCGGCCATCAGATGCGGACGGATTTTCGCCAACGACCGCGCGCGCACAACGGCCAGACGCGCCTCGATTTCGCCAATCGTCCGCGCCCGCTGCTCGATCATTTCCGGGCTGGGTGGATCGGCGAGCACCGCCTCCTCGAGCGCGTGCCGGACCTGCCGGTTCTTCTCCATCAATTCCTGCATCTCCGCGCGCGAACCCATCATCGCCTCCTGCACCACGCGGCGTTGCGCCTCGTTCAGGTCGGGTCCGAACGGTCCCGGCCGCTGAAACTCGCCCCGCCCGTCCGCGCGCGGCTCGCCGTCGCGCCGTGGCTCGGGCGGTCGCTGCGCTTCCCCGCGCCCCTCTTTGCGCGGCTCGCCTTCACGACGGACATCGCCTTCCTTACGCGCCTCGCCGTCACGGCGGACGTCGCCTTCTTTGCGTCGCTCGCCCTCGCGACGGATTTCACCTTCTTTTCGCGGTTCGCTCTCACGACGAACATCCCCCTCTTTGCGCGGCTCGCCCTCGCGACGAACACCCTCGCGCGATTCCTTGCGCGGCTCCGCGGGCGCACGCTCGCCGCGCGCTTCGGCTTCCCGCCGGCGTTCCAATTCCTTGCGCACCTCGCCCTCGCGCCGCTCGCCGCCTTCGCGCCGAACTTCGCCCTCTCGGCGCGGTTCCGCGTCACGCCGCAGGCCCTCGCGAGCACGCTCTTCGCCGCCTTCCTTGCGCCGTTCTGCCGGGGGATTTTCCCGCCGCGGCTCCTCGCCCCGTTCGCGTTCGCGTTCCTTGCGGGGTTCCTCGGCCCGCGCCGGGTCCGCCGCCGAGACCGTCACCAAACTCGCGCTCGCCGCCATCACCAGCGCCAGTGAACGCGCCGACCAGACCGGTTGTTTTTGAGAAGTTTTCATGACTGATGTGTGTGTGAACTGTGACGTTTCCCTGCGAACTCACCGCCATCGAACGATTCCAATGCTGCCAGCGCCAGCGATTTCAAAGGGACACCATGGGTAACTAACAGATTCCGGAGCGACCGCCAGCAACTTCGCCGCGCGCGGAAAGCGAAGGGTGTGTGACGAATAAGTAACCCAAAAGCGGCGCGCCTTGTCGGGCGTGCTTTTTTCGGGTTGCTATATTGTATTTGTAGAGATACAAACACCCATGCCTACTTCCCAGCAAGCTCTCCGTTCCCAACGCGACGCCGTGCTCGCGCAGATTCAACAGATCGACCACCTGCGCCGCGGTTCCTTGAGCCGCCAGTTCTTTCAAACCCG
>BJHT01000506.1 GCA_014193395.1 Verrucomicrobiota bacterium | reverse complement strand
GAGAACCCGAGCGCCGAAACGGGGCAGCATGGGGCCATCGTACCCGATAAAGGGAGGGGGGTACGTGGGCAGGGGGGGACGTTGGCAGTCTCTGACCATTACGGCGGGAGCAGCGTGGGGGGGAAAGAGGAGGTTAGAGTCTCCTTACGTCGTCTCCTACAAGAGGCATGCGGGCGGGCGGTCCGCGCTCCGGGGCGGCGGGATTTCCGGCAGCCTGCTTGCATTGGGGCGGGTGAACTCTATAAACGCCGCGTGCTCCGCGTTCCCATGGTGATGATTGCCTGCTGGTGCGGGGCAATGTTGGCGGGCGCGGCGGAAACTGCGCCGCGCGTGCGCAATGCGGCGTTGGGATTCAGCGGCCAGTTTCGCAACCGGCATTGGGCGCCGTTGGTGGTGGATGTCGAGAATCCCGGGCCGGCGCGGACGGGGCTGCTGGTGGTGGAAACCCAGGGGCATGTGTCGCAGCAGACGGTGGTTTTTTCGCGCCCGGTTTTTCTGCCGGCCAATGCGTATCGGCGCTTTGAGTTTCCCCTCCGGCCGGATGCCAAGCCGCGGATCAATCCGGGCAAGGTGCAGTTTGAAAAGGTGGCGCAGGTCCGGCTGACGGATGGCGCGTTTCAGGAGTGGTCGAAGACGGATGTGGTCGGCTCGATCGTGGCGGAGGATTCGTTTTTCACGCTGGTGATTGATACGCGGTTCCTTGGCTATCATCCGTTGCGCGAGGGCGTGGTCGGGCCGGAGAAGCGGCCATTGGCGCGGGCGACGCTGCCGGTGCGGAATTTTCCGCGGCGACCGATTGACCTGTCGGGCTTCGACGCGGTGGTGATCGGGGACATGGGGGAGACGGATTTTTCGCCGCTGCAGGTGCGCGCGCTGCGCGAGTGGGTGCGGCTGGGCGGGCAGTTGTTCGTGCTGCCGTCGATCATGCCGGCGCTCAGTCCGGCGCTGGCGGAGCTGCTGCCGGCGGGCTTTTTCTCGACGAACGTGGTGGAGACGCTGCCGGCGATTGCGCCGGGGTTTGTGTTCACCAACGGCGTGACGTTTGCCCGCATGGTCGTGCGCGAGGGGGCGGGCGCGGTGGTGGAGGCGGGCGCGCGGGAGCGGCCGCTGGTCGTGTCGCGGCGCGAGGGGACGGGGCGGGTGACGGCGCTGGCGTTTGATGCGGGGCAGGAATCGTTCGCGGTGTGGCCGGGGGCGGGGCGGTTCTGGTGCGAGCGGTTCGCCGCGGTGCCGCAGTTTTTTCATCATGCGGACCGGCTGCTGGCGCGCGCGCCGGCGGTCGAGCGGATTTTGTCGAGTCTGGCGGGGATGAAGGTGCTGGGGCGCGGCGCGCTGGGGGTTTATCTCGGCGCGGTGCTGGTGGTGTTGCTGGGGACGATTGCGGCGTTTCGTTTCACGCGCGTGCCGGAGTGGGGCTGGCCGGTGGCGGTGGTGCTGGCGCTGGCGGGCGGCGGCGGAGCGGTCGTGGGCGCGGCGGCGTGGAAAGCGCAGCCGCAGCCGTTTTTGAACGAGGTGTTCGTGGCGACGGCGGAGAGCGGCGGGGAGAGCGCGCGGGTGCAGGCGGCGCTGGGATTGTTCGCGCCGAAGGAGACGAAATTTTCCGTGCGGCTGCCGGCGGACACGGGGTCGCTCGCGCCGGCGAAGAGCCTGTTGTCGCCGCCGGAGCAACTGCGGTTTTCGTTTGAGGAGACGCTGGCGGTGACGAATCTCGCGGTGCGCGCGGATGATCTGCGGCTGGTGTTCGGGCGCGCGCCGGTGGTGGAGACGCCGATTCCGATGGTCGCGGTGCGGGTCGGCGCGGAGGGGCTGGCGGTGGTGGTGACGAATCGCGCGGCGACGCGGCTGACGGGGGCGTTTTTGAAATTCAACCGGCTGCTGGTGCCGCTGGGGGACATTGCGAAAGGGGCGCGCAGCGAGCGCTCGGGCATTCAGAAAAATGCGGGCGAGACGGCGACGGATCTGGTGCGCAGCGCGCAGCAGGTGCAGCGGGATCAATTGCGCGAGGTGTTTTTTCCCGAGCCGGTGTATGTCGGGGACCGGACGTGGGCGGCGGATGACCGGCGGTTTCAGAAAATGATGCGGGGGCGCGAGCCGTTGCCGGTGCTGTTCAGTTGGAGCGATCAGCCGACGTTTCCGATTGCGCAGATCGAGCCGGCGGTGGCGCGGCGGGCGCTGGGGCTGTGGGCGGTGGCGGCGACGGTGGAGTATGCGGACGGCAAGGTTTTCTTTCCGGCTGGTTCGCTGCCGTTGCAGGTGCGCAATCAGGGCGCGCTGCCGTTCGAGCGGGGCGAGGGGTGTTTCGCCAGCGCACGGCCGGGGTTGATCGTGGTGGAGTTTTCGCTGCCGCCGGGTTGCCCGCCCGTGCAGGCGGATGAGGTGACGGTGACGATGGGTTTTCGTGGCACGGCATTTTTCCCCGAGGTTTTCGTGGGCGATGGGGAGCTGGAGGTCGGCGAGGAAACGGAGCGCACGTTGACGCGTTGGACGAAGCTCGCGGGGACCGGCGGCGTGTGGCGGATGGCGGACGTGGCGCGGGTTTGGGGCGCTTCGTCGCGGAAGCTGTTGGTCGCGGTGCGTGTGGCGCACACGGAGGAGGGCAGGAGGCTCACGGCGAATTCGAGCGCCAATTTCCATCTGTGGCAGGTGCGCGACTTGGATTTGGAACTGAAAGGAACTGTGCGATGAAATCCCAGCAATACGTGGGTGACCGCGGTTCTTCTCGCTCTCCTCAATCACATCGTGGTGCCTGTTCAGCCCCAACGGGGCGGGCCCATACCAGCCTAGGGCAGAGCGTAGCGCCGCCCTGGGTTGGATCACCCAATAGAAACCCCAGCCCTGAAGGGGCGTGCCCCGTCCGGTGCGTACGTCGGAATGGGCCGCCCCTTCAGGGCTTGGGTGTCCCTTCCCGCCATGACCGAGGGCGTTGCCCTAGGCTGATATGGGGCCGCCCCGTTGGCGCTAAACGGATGCCGATGGCGGGGCAGGCCGGGGACCAGCGGCGAATAGTGCCGGAGGTTTCCCCACGCCTTGATTCTCGTCCCGTCCGGGCCTCGCGGGGCGCGGGGAAAATTGTGCTGAACGCTGAAGAACTCCCATGATTGCGACGCAGGAACTCACCAAGAAATACCAGGACGTGCTCGCCCTGGATCATCTCAACCTCGTGGTCGAGGCGGGGGAAATCTTCGGCTACATCGGCCCCAACGGCGCGGGCAAGACGACAACGATCCGCATTCTGTCGGGCTTGATGCGCCCGACGAGCGGGCAGGCGACGGTGGCGGGCGTGGATGTGGTGCGGCATCCGCAGGAGGCGAAGAAGGTCGTCGGCTACATGCCGGACATCTTCGGGGTCTATCAGGGGATGCGGGTGTGGGAGTATCTGGATTTCTTCGGCGCGGCGTATCGGATGGCGCGGGCCGAGCGGAAGACGCGCATCGAGGAGGTGCTGGCGATCACGGGCACGGATGAGATGCGCGATTACTTTGTCGATTCGCTGTCGCGCGGGATGCAGCAGCGCGTGGGCATTGCGCGGGCGATGATTCACAATCCGCAGGTGCTGTTTCTGGACGAGCCGACGTCCGGGCTGGATCCGCGGGCGCGGATCGAGATGCGGCAGTTGCTGCGGCGGTTGAAGGAGATGGGGAAGACGATTCTGGTGTCGTCGCACATCCTGCCGGAGCTGGCGTCGATTTGTGATCGCATCGGGATTCTCGAACAGGCGCGGCTGTTGGTGTGCGATCGCATGGAGGCGGTGGTGAAGCAGATCGAGCAGCGGCGGATGATCGACATCGAGATGCTGCACGACGCGGAGACTGCGGCGGGGTTGCTGGCGCAGCGGTTTCCCGCGCCGAAGCTCGAAGTGAAGGAGACGCTCGGGAAGCTGATCCGGCTGTCGTTCGAGGGCGAGGATGCGGAGATCGCGGGGCTGCTCGGGTTTCTGGTTCAG
>BJHT01000505.1 GCA_014193395.1 Verrucomicrobiota bacterium | reverse complement strand
CCGTCTCGGGCGCCGCGACGTGGAACGCAGGATGGCGCGGGAAAATCACCACGGCCCCCGTGCGAGTGAACGTTGCTGCGGCCGGGGACGGCCGCACTCCGGAGCCGCAGCGGAGTGCGCCCGTCTCGGACGCAGCGGGGTGGAGCGCACGAGGGTGCCGGAAAATTTCAACGGCCCCCGTGCGTGCGAACGTTGCTGCGGCCGGGGACGGCCGCACTCCGGGGCGCGAGCGGAGTGCGCCCGTCTCGGGCGCAGCGACGCGGAGCGCAGGCGGGTGCGGGAAAATTTCTATGGCCCCCGTGCGTGTGGACGTCGCTGCGGCCGGGGACGACCGCACTCCGGGGGTGACGCTCACACCGGCTGCCCAAGCCCGTTCCACGCCGCGCCGAACGCGCCCGCAAATTCCCCCAGTTGCGCCGGCAGGATGCGCGCTTCGTGCCCGCACACGCGCCATTCACCCCGCGCGACGAATTCCCGCAGCAGCGGAAACAGCGCCTCGCCCGCGCGCGCGATGCCGCCGCCCACGATCACCACCTCAGGATCGAGAATGTTGGTGAACGAAATGATTGCGCCCGCCAGCGCCTTCACCGATTTGCGCCACACTTCGGTCGCAAACGCATCGCCTGCGAGATGCGCCTTCACCAGTTCGTGCGTGTTCGCGAACCGGCCTGCGCCGCGCTGGTCGATGGTGCAGTTGCCGATGGCCAGTTCGAGACTGCCCGGCGCACCGCAGATATCCGGCGGACCGTCGGGATCAAGACAGGTGTGGCCGAGATGCCCCGCCTTGCCCGTGTGCCCGCGCAGCAGTCGGCCATCCACGAGCGCCGCGCCGCCGACGCCGGTGCCGAGCGTGAGCAGGATCGCGTTTTGACTGCCGCGCGCGGCCCCGAGCCACACCTCGCCGAGCAGCGCGGCCTGCGCGTCGTTCAGGACGGGAATGGGAAACGGCGTGCCGAGATACTGACTCCAGTCCAGTCCCGCCAGCCCGCCCAAACGCCCCGGCAGCGACGCGATGGAACGCCCGTCCTTCGCCGCCATGCCCGGTGCGGACAAGCCGATGGCTCCCGCCGGTCCGTCGAATTGCGCGGCAAGTCGCGCGACGAGATCGCGGATGGTTTCCGCGTAGTGCATCGGGCGTTCGGGATCGAACGCCACGTTCTCGCGCTGCAACGCCTCGCCGCTAAGCGTCACCACAACCGCCTTCACGCTGGAACCACCGAGATAAATGCCGAGGAAATAGTTCATTTATTGAAAAGAGTTCGGACTGAGTAACCACGGAAAAGTAAAAACCACTAACCGGCACTAACCGGCACTAATAGAAAAAGGCCCCGCCTTCGCTCCCAGAGTGCAACTTGGATCGGGTTTCATTAGTGCCGGTTAGTGCCGGTTAGTGGTTTTCACCCATTTCCCCGGTTCATTTCTTCGCCTGGATGCGGCCCCACATTTCGCCGAGGCGCGACCACACGCTGCGGGCGGGCGCGGGTTCGCGCACCATGCCACGCACGGGCACCTGGCCTTCGCTCACGGACCAGCCGCCGTCCACCGCGAGCACCTGGCCGGTGACGAAGCGCGAGTCGTCCGACATAAAAAACACCGCCGCGCCGTCGCAGTCCGCGGGCTGGCCGATGCGCCCGCCGTCGAGCGGTTGTTTGGTGCGGATGAAATCAAGAATGTCCGTGTCGTTCTGCGCGCGATGCGACATCGGCGTGGCGACCAGCGCGGGGGCCAGCACATTGAAGCGGATGTTCGCCGGCGCGTAGCTCGCGGCGCACGACTGCGTCAGCCCGAGCACCGCCGCCTTGGCCGCGGCGTAGGCGTGCGCGGTGAAATAAGCCGGCGACGGCGAAAAGCCGAGCACGCTGCCCATGTTCAACACCGTCCCGCCGCTCTGCTGTTGCAGGAACTGCTGCGCCGCCGCGCGGTTCGAGAGAAACAGCGCGGTGAGATTCTCGTTCAGCGTGTAGTGCCAGCCCTCGTCGGTGAGGTCGTGCAACGGCCCGTCGCCCTGGCGCCGCCCGCTGCCGCCCGCGACGTGATACAGGCCGTGGAAGCCGCCGAAGTTGCCCACCGCAATCTGAATGGCCGCGGCCGCCGCCTTCGCGTCCGTCGCATCCGCCGCGAGTCCGATGACCGCTTTGCCGAGCTCCTTCTCCACCGCCGTCACCTTGTCGCGGTCCCGCCCGACGACGACGATCCGCGCGCCCGCCGCCACGAACGCGCGCGCCGCGGACAATCCCAGCCCGCTGGTGCCGCCGACGATCACGAGAACTTTATTGGCCAGTTTGCTCACCGCGCTGTGATACCGCCCCGCCGTGCGGGAAGCCAGCCCCGCGCGCCGCACGCGAAGTTCACGCGCCTGCGTGCCGCAGGGATCTCGCCTGCCAGTTCGCGGAGCGTCTCGCCGCCAGAACCGCGGCCCGGTGGGGCGGGGACGGCCCGTCCCCGGCGAGCCTGATGGGGACAAGCGGTCTCCACCCCTGGAGCGCGACCGGTCCCCGGTCGCAGCGCTCTGCGCACACAGAGGCGCTGGAAATTTTGCGGCGCTTCCGCGGTTTCGGAGCCGCTGCGGGCGGGGACCGGGCGCGCGCCGCCCCGGCACGTGGCCGTCCCGCGGAGCGATCCATAACCGCGAAAATTTTCCGCCCCATGTTCAGCGTTGCCGGACCCGGTGGGTTCTGCGAAGAACCGCCGCGGTTCCGGTCGCCGTTGCGCCGGACTTCTTTTTTAGCGCATGGCAAAAGTCTATTTCTACTACTCGGCGATGAACGCGGGCAAAAGCACCGTGCTGCTTCAATCGAGCTACAACTATCAGGAGCGCGGCATGAACACGCTGGTGTTCGCCCCGGCGCTCGACACGCGGTTCGGCCCCGGCAAGGTCACCTCGCGCATCGGCCTGTCGGCTCCGGCGCGGGTGTTCGCGCCAGCGGACGATCTGCTCGCGATCACCCGCGAGGCGCTCGAGAAACAGCCGCTGGCGTGCGTGCTCGTGGACGAGGCGCAGTTTCTGACCAAGGCGCAGGCGCTGCAGGTCACCGACATCGCCGACACGCTGCGCATCCCGGTGCTGTGTTACGGCCTGCGCACGGATTTTCAGGGGAATCTCTTCGAGGGCAGCCAGTGGTTGCTGGCGTGGGCGGACACCTTGGTTGAACTGAAAACCGTCTGCCATTGCGGGCGCAAAGCGACGATGGTTTTGCGGCTGGATGCGAGCGGCAAGCCCGCGACGCAGGGTGCGCAAATCGAGATCGGCGGCAATGATCGGTACGTCTCGGTGTGCCGCCGGCATTTCAAGGAAAGCCAGGCGGCGTGGTTGTTGTGAGGATGGGGGGTGTCGGGAATCTGAACTTTTGGGCGCAGTTCCTACGCCGGAACCGCACCTTCGAAACCCTCACCGCCCTGGCCGTGGGCCGGCTCCGCGGCGTGGCCAACGCCCTCGCACTCCCGCCATCAGTTTTCGCGGCAAAGCGCAAAAAGACTGGTCGGCCGACTACCGGACCTTCAGTCGTTCGCCACGGACTCCGCGCGACGGCTTCGCCCCGATTGTGCGGGAGGCGATTCCGCCGCACGGCCGCGCACGCATCGGCGTGAGCGTCGATGACCCGCTGCTCTGGCGCACCGGCCTGCTCGTCGCGGGGACCCGGCAGCATCGCGATCCGCCGGGACTGGCCTTCGACACCATCCTGCGTCGCGGCCTCCGGTTCCTCCAGGTCGCCCTGCTCCTGCCGCGTTACGCCAAGCACCTGGCAATTTCGGGGCGCTCCTCTCCGACGCACAGAGAGTTGTCGCCGGCGGTCAAGACGCCGGGCAAAAACGGCAGCGCCGAAGAACTGCCGCAGGATGGACGAAAAAAAACGGAAGAACCGCTCGCGGCAGTTTGTGAGCATGGTTCAGGAAGTGCACGGCGCCGCGACACGACCCTCGCCGTCGCCCCCGGCCTCCGCGCGC
>BJHT01000504.1 GCA_014193395.1 Verrucomicrobiota bacterium | reverse complement strand
GTGTCCAATTCCGGCCCCCACGGCCACCACGCTTGATCCTGTCATTCAGGGGATGGAACGGCTCGTCGCGGAGCTGGCCGACCGGGGTCGTGGGCATAAGTTCCAAGAGGTCGTGCGGTTCTGCCAGGTCGCCGGGCTATTCGACGACTGCCTGCCGCTGGAGCGTGCGTTGAACGATGGTGAAAAACGCCGCTTCAGCGCCCTGTTGACGCGGCACAACGGCATGCGGTTCCGCGGTGAAATCACGTTCCACTGCCAACACCACGGGCATGCCCGCCGCTATCTGGCCACTCGTCCGCCAGCAGTTTCAGTTTCGGGCTGAAGCGCAAAAGTTCGTGCGGATCGTGTATTCGTGCAGGTCAGGCGAGGGTGGGCTGCACGATCTGCACGATCTGCACGATTATTTCATTCCACAGACGTTCTCGCTCCCGTGTGCCGCGGTCGCCGAGCAGCAGGCGATTCAGCGGTCACGGGGGCGGCTTTGGCCCGCTGGTGCAGTTTGAACGCAGCAGTAGCCACCGGAAGCCCGTCCTTGTCGCGTCAGCCTGTGCTTCCCCAGCCTGGCTGCACGTTGCCCACCACGGCGTCCCAGACGGCCTGTGGGCTCGCCGGACACGAAATCGAGGCCAATGCAGGCTGGGCGTCTTCCGGGCGCGCAGCGGGGCGGCAGGACACGGCGGCGGTCCACGATGATGAAGGGGGGCGGCACAGCAAAGCGAAGCCGGCTTGAACTGTGGGCTACAACCGTTCTCGACGGCGCAGAAGGCGGGCGGATCGGTCGAAGCGCTACGGACGGTGATGCGGACCGAACGAGCAGGATCGGCGAAGTAAATTTGAGATAGGGCTGTACAAAGCCCCCAGCCAGCGTACCTTGAAATCATGGTGAATCGGTGTCCGTGGACCGACGCCCGCAATGACAAATATGACCTCGGTAAAATGCGCTGGCAGTCCGCCCGCCACCGTCCCGGTAGCAGCCAGCAGTGTGAGAATTCCGGTCCCAGTCTCCATGCCGCATCCCGCCGCCGTATCCCCGACTTGTGTGTCCCGGTAGCAGTTCGCCAACGCCCGCCCCCGCCGGTTCCCCTTCGCCAACATGAGTATCATACGCCAGTCCTCCGCCAGACCCGCCCCCGTGGCATCAGCAAGTCCGCAACGCTTCGACGACGCCCACCAGCCGTCCCGACCGCAAGCCGGCCTTCCTGCCGCCACAGACGAAGCGGCAGCACCCGAGTTCTACTCCGTCAAACCGTACGTCGAGCCGCCCCCGGAAGGCCCCCCGCCGCTCTCGAACGAGTCACGGAAGACCTACCTTCGCCGGCTAAGCCAATCCCGCTCAGCACGACCGCCGAGTGTGATCGTGCCTGAAAAACCTGTCGCCGATCCAGAACCCGTCCTCCCTGTCGCCCCACCTGCAGTATCACACGACGACGCCCTATCCCTAGCCAGTGACAGCGGGCCAGTTGATGCAGACCGTCACGTCGAACCCAAAGCGCACTCCCTTCCCGAAGCCACGGCGGACCAGCGGGACTGCCTGACGGCCGCGAACGATGCTGGCAATCCAACGGAGGCTCCCCGGCCCACCGTCCACCAGTTCAGCCGCTCGTTCGCCCGCCAGCACGGCATCAAGGCGGCCCTCCTCGCGGGTTATCTGGCCCATCGGATTGCCGCCACCCACAAGCGCGCGGGCGAGGGCTATCGCTGCTCGCTGGATGAACTCACGAGCCACTACCCGTATTTGCGCCGCAGCGCCGTCGCGACCGCACTCAAACTGCTGGTGAAGGCCAAAGTCTTGACTGTGCATCATCGCAACTGGCGGGCGGGCGACCACACCAACCACTACGCGTTTGCCCGCCCGGACCTCCAGCGAGCCGCCCAGGACGATCCAATCTACTTCTTGGTCGACGACGCGGTGCAGCACGATCTGCCCGCCGCCCTGCTGCTGACCAACCTGCGGATGCGGATCACCGATGAACGCTCCCGGCAGCGGCTTGGCATCACCTATCGAGTCTGCGCGCGGGAACTCTCCAAGCACCTGCCGCTGACCCGTTCGACCATCAGCCGGGCGTTGCAACAGTTAGTGGATGCCCGAGTGGTGAGACTGAACCGCCGCCCCGGTTTTGACCGGGCCTTGGAGGTTGAGGTTGCCTCAGTGCTACCTGCTGGCGCAAAACCGGATTCCTGTGGCGCAAATCCGGATTCGTGTGACCCAAAGCCGGACGTCCATGGCGCAATCCCGGATGCCCATGACCCAATTCCGGACATCACAAGAACGTTACAAGTGAACATTACAAGTGGTCATTCCAAGTCTCTCCTTGGAAGCTCTGACAGTTACGAAGGGCGTCCGGCTCCGCCGTTCGCCGATCGTGCCTGTTTTCTCTCGCTCCCCCCGGACTCCCGACAGATGCCAGCCAGTGGCGCCGGAGGCGAGACTGCTGGGCCGGAGAGTGGAGCATCCAATCACGGGAGCGTTCCGACACTGGAGCAAGAGGGTGCTTCCGTCAGCGGAGATCCCTGTCTCCCTGCGCCGTTGCCTTCCCATCCTGACCTCCTCCCTGCCACGCTCGTCACCGAACCCACTACGGTCCCCTTTCAATTCAATTTTGATCCCGACCATCCGTTCAAGCTGCTCCCCCAAGCACCCCTTCCTCCCCGGCAGCCGTTTCCTGACAACCTCGAAAAATTGCAGCGAAGCAACATGAGATTGTTTGATGTGGACTCCACCCCGGACGAACAACGCTTCATCGTGGAAAAGGTCAGGACTAAGATGCACGCCGTGATCGAAGCGCAAGGTGTCGGTCGGGTGTTTCGCTGGCTCGCGATCAAGGACCCCACCGAGTTGTTCCGCATCATTCGCGAAGCCGTGTGCCGTTGCCGTTGCCGGAGTGCCGACCTATGCCAGGTCGGCTCGCGCCAGGGGGTGGATGAATTCTGCGTGGACTGGTGGGTGCAAGCCTGCCCGCGATACCTCGACGCGAACCTCCACGAATACGGCCACTGCACCGTCGAGACCGCTTGCGGCGTTTTGGCCAACAATTTGCCAAGCTACTACCGATCCCACCGGGAAGAACTCGAACGGGAGGGCCTGACCTACTTGCGCTACGGCCAAGACGTGCAGGCCGAAACACTCCACAGTCCCGACGTCGAGCTGGAGCAAGTTGACCATCTCTCCGCCGCCGAGAAAACCCGGGTGTTCCGCAACGCCTTGCTCGCCCTCAACCGTGTGGGGAACCGGACTGAGAGCGGCAGAGTTTTGCACCAGGTCGTTGACATCACCAATGCCGGGCTGCAACTCGCCCGCCGCTTCTTCGAACTCAACCCACACTGGACTGCCCGTCACCTCCTGGGCGTGCTCGACGAGTGCATTATGCGAAAACAACACACGCAGCATACGGGCGGCTTCCGGGAAGACTTCGCTGTCATCTGCGGAACTCACCTCACCTACTTCATGCGCTACTTTGATCGCATCATCACTCAACTCGAATATCATCCGTACATCCCCAGCTTTCACCCAGTTCCCTGCGAAACCGAGCCGGCCGACTGATAACTGACGAGTGGACACGGAACCGCTGCCATGACGCCGTGCTCGTGGCCTGTTCCCTGCCTGACTGATGTATCGCCACAGCCCCGCTGTTACGCCTATGCCCCGCGCCCGCTCGCAATGGTACCGCCATTGCATCGGAGATCATCGGGACGACCTTCAGCCGAACCGGTCCCTAATCGCTCCAGTGCGAACTGGGGGGTGACAGATAGACGACGATGCCGGAGAGGGAATCGCCCGGAGCTTGACCGCCCGAGCCAGGTTGCTAACATCTAGTGATAACACACCGCTTACCATGAAGCCCCAGCCCCCTCCGGTCACCCCGCGTTTCGGTGTCCTGCTCAAGCAGCTCCGTCTTGAAGCCAGCCTGACTCTGCGCAGCCTTGGGACGAAGTGCGGCATCCCTCACAGCGTC
>BJHT01000503.1 GCA_014193395.1 Verrucomicrobiota bacterium | reverse complement strand
GGGCGGCGCGCCAATTGTTGCAGGCTTTGCCGCTGGTCGGAGGACAGTTCAATGCGAGAGACAGGTCGGGCCATGACCCAAGATGGCCGATCATACCATTTTGTCCACTCTTTTGATGAACACTACACTAGCGACAACGACGACCTGCTTGCCCCGCGCAACGACGGCGTCGCGAATTTCGTCACGTCGGCCACGCCAAATTTTCTCAACGTGCTCGTCCCCTATCTCGGCACGACCAACTCGGTGGCGAAAATCTTTACGTGCGCCGGCAGTCGCGGTGGCACTCCCCAACTGAATGACCTGACCACGACCAACGTGACGAGCTACCTGGGCAACGCGGTGGTGATGAGCCACCGGCTCGTGGAGATTCCGAATCCCGGCAGTGTGGTGTATTTGCAGGAGTTGTTCGACCGACGTGATTACGCCTACCTGCGCCCAAGAGTAACATCCCTCCCCGGCGTCACCCCTGTGACCTTTAGCTGGTGGCATTACCAACCCTCCCCGTCGCCCAACTCGATCGGCTTGAACGAGAACTACACCGTGCTGCACGAGACCGGCGGCAATCTGCCGTATCTCGACGGCCACGCGGATTATCGCAAAGGCTCGACGATGCGCGCCGCTGACTTTGGCCTCACGCCGGGCACCGACGACTGGTCCGCACCGTTCAGCACTTCATATCAGGCGGCGTTCTGAATTCAGCCCACATGAAACTTCCGCGCTCGTTTTTCGCCCTCGCCCTCGTTCTCGGACTCGCGCTCGGCGGCTGCAAGCCCGAGGAGCCGCCGCAAACCCCGCCGCTGCCGAAGGTCAAACCAAAGGAAGCCGACCTGAATTCTTCGGAGCTGCTGCCGAATTCCTCCGTCACACCAACCACTGCGGCAACGCGCCCTCAAACGCCTGCCGCTCCACCGCCGATCACCGGTCAAAATCCCGGCCTCGAAAAGATCGAAGACTTGCTCCCCACTGCGCCACCCGGCTCGGCGCGCACCAATCCCGTGGACCGGAAGCTCACCGACGCGGTGCATCATTACCTCGAGGCCAACAACAAGCTGCCGCAAGATTTTGGGGCGCTGATCACGGCCAAACTTATCAAGGAAACTCCCAAACCCCCGCCCGGCAAACGCTTCGCCATCGACCGCCAGAATCTGCAGGTCGTGATTATTGATTGAGATTCCGGCTTTGTAGGAGACGACGTGAGGAGTCTCTAACTTTTTTTTCGCGAGCGGCCCGCCTCAAACCGCCCCACGCCGCGTCTGGAGACCAATTTCCGATCCTCCGCGTTTCTCCCAGGTCCGCCCACAGGACTTCGCCCGCTGCTCTCGCGAAAAAGGTTAGAGTCTCGTCACCTCGACTCCTACAGGGGAGGGCCGCAATCCATCTACCGCACCACTTCCAATCCCGGGATCGCCTGCTTCAGTTTGGCCACGCCGGCATCGGTCACTTTGCACCCGCTGATTTCGAGACGCCGCAGATTCGACAGCCCGGCGAAGTGCTCCAACGCGGCGTCGGTGATGCCCGTGCCCGCCGCGATGAGGGTTTCGAGATTCTTGAGCTGGCCGATCGGCTGCGCGCCCTCGTCCTTGATCACGCCGTAAATGCGCAACACTTGCAGCGACGGAATCTGGCTGGCGTAACGGACGCCCTCGGCGGTGGCCTGGCCGTCGTGCAGATCGAGTTCGCGCAGCTTCTTCAACGTCGTCAGCGGCGCAATCGCCGCGCCCGTGGCGTCGCGGCTGCCGATTTGGAGGCGCTCGAGATTCACCAGTTTCGCGAGCGCGGGCGCGCCGGCATCGGTGAAATGCACATGCACAATCTCGAGTCGTTCGAGGCTCGTGACGACGCTGATGCCGGCCAGACCGGCGTCGTTCACCGGGGTGAAATGGAAGTTGGCATTTTCGAGTTGCTTGAGATTGCCGAGAAAACGAAAGCCCTCGCCAGTGCATTTGGCCGAGGCGAGCGAGATCACGCGCAGCTTGGTCAGATCGCGCAGATGTTCGAGATGCGGATCGGTGATGGGCGTGAGCGTGAGGTTGAGCCGCTCCAGATTTTTCAGCCGGCCGACGACCTTCAGGCCGGGGCCGCTCATGCTGGTGTTGGCGAGGTCGAGGCTCACGAGGTCGGGCAGGTCTGCGAGGCAGTCGAGCCAACCATCGACGAGGCTCTCGTTGCGTTTGTAGGACTTGTCGTGCGGATTCTGCCGGTCGTAGAGATCAATCGCGGTCAGGCGATTCAGGAATTGCAGCGCCTCGCCGCCGACCAAATCGCGCAACCACTGCGGCCCGCCATTTTCAAAACGGACCGTGCCCTTGGCCGCCAGCGTGGCCGCCGTGATCTCCTCGAGCCGCGGACGCAGCACCGCCGCGCGCTCCAGCTCCGGCCCAAGTTCCCGCACCTTGATGCGCAGGAGCGGATCGTTGATCGCGCGCCAGTGGCGCTCGAAACTGGCCGCCAACGCGGGGTCGAAGGCCGTCTTGCCGCGGGCATCCCACGCACTCACGAGCGCGATGGTTTTGCCCAAGTTCACGGCATCGTTGGTGGACACGGTCAACGTCTGCGCGGGCGCGGTGGCGGCGGCCAGCGCCAGCACGACGACGACCGCCGCCCGCCACGCGCGCGCCACGAAACCCTGTCTGGTCACGCCGCCGGGCGGGTGGTTTTCAGTCATGGAAAATGGGGCGACGGCGAAGCGAACAGGGTTGGAAAAATTTGGCACGCGGCTCAGACGCGACCTTGCTGGAAGGATTCAGCGGCGGCCTAACTCTCGGGAAAAACGCCCGTCCGCGGCGGCCGCACCGATGCGCTTTGCACCAGGTCCACCAGCCCGTGATGCGTCATCAGCCAGAACCCCGCGCCCGCAACGAAACACCCGCCGGCGGCCAGTCCCATGGCCACGGGGCCCAGCCAGTTGTCCGCCATCGCCCCCAGCACGCCGCCGACACCGAACGCGCAAAACACCGACAGCAAAAAGCGCAGCTTCCACCACTCGATCTCGCGATGCCGCAGCCAGTGCCCCAACATCACCCCGATGTCCGTCACCGTGCCCGTCACGTGTGTCGTCCGGATCATCAGCCCGCAGTAGCTGCTCGTCATCGCGTTTTGCAACCCACACGCCATCGCCACCAGCGGCAGCCCCAGCCGATGCTGGACCACCAGCAGCCACGTCGCCCCCGCCAGCAATGCGCCCTCGCACATCAGCACCACGCCGTAACGCCGTCCGGGGATCAATTTCAACGCCCCCACCAGCATCCCGGCCAGCGCCGCGCCGATCCCAAACCCGACCACGATCCCCAGCGCCGCCGTCGCGTCCCCCCACCGGCGCCCCGCCACGTCCAGACCGAGATGCGACACCGCCCCGGTCATGTGACTCACCGGGGCGTGGAAAAAGCCGAGCGCCACGGAATTGATGAACCCCGCCGTCCCTGCCAGGGCGAGTGCTCCCGGGAATAAGTGCCACACCTGCCGGAGCGCGGCGGCCTTATCAATCGGTTGGGGATGGGAATACGGCATGAGTCAGTTTCAACCGCGGCCACCGTGAAGCCTCCCCACCGCCCGCGCAAGCACCCCGCCAGCCTCACGGCATGGCGAGCCTCGCGAAGTTGTGGGACGAATCAGATCCGGTTCCTGCCTGAGATGTTGCGCACTTCGGACGTCCCCGCCGGAGTGCGCCCGTCCCTGGGCGCAGCAAGCTGGAGCGCAGGGTGACGTCGCCCCCTTCCCGTACCCCGGTGCGTGCGGAACTCGCTGCGGCCGAGGACGGCTGCACTCCACAGCCGCGCGCCGGGAGCGCGGCCTTTACAGACTGTGTGAAAACTGCCTCCCGATCGTAGCCGACGACGTGAGGAGAACCCGAGCGCCGCAACGGCGCAGCATGGGGCCAACGTACTCGGTTGGCCGGGTCAACGCATCGGCCGGGAGCGGGGCAATGCCGACGGGCAGCGGAATTATTGGCAAAGGAATG
>BJHT01000502.1 GCA_014193395.1 Verrucomicrobiota bacterium | reverse complement strand
CGAGCACGATGGGCGACGAGGCCATGCCGAGGCTGTTGCTGGCGTTCGGATAATCCCGCGTGAGGCCCCGCAGCCACACGAGGTTGCCGTCGAGGTCGAGGCAGACGAGGTCGTTCGAGGAGAAAATCGCAAAGACGTGCTCGCCATCGCTCACGGGCGTCGAGGCGGCGACGTTGGTTTTGTCGTGCGTCATCGTGCGGCCCGTGGACCAGAACTGGCGCTCCCAGCGTTTGGTGCCGTCCTTGGCGTTGAAACAGATGACGTGCAGCCGCTCGAAGCGCGGCCCGCTGGCGCAGGTAACAAAGACGCGGTCGCCGACAATGATCGGGCTGGAGAGGCCGCGACCGGGGAGATCAGATTTCCACGCGATGCTGGTGGCCGCGTCGGTGAGCGCGGGGCCGGTGGTTTCGTCGGTGACGTTGTTCCCGTGCGGGCCGCGGAACTGCCGCCAGTCCGCGGCGGTGGCGATGTTGGCGGTGAAGAGCAGCGCGGAAAACGCGGCCGTGACGACGGCGGTGGCGAGGAGGCGGGCGGTGGGTTTCATGGCGAGTGGGGTGACTAAGGGAACGGGTGAATTTGAGATTTGAGATCTGAAATTTGAAATTTCAGGACCGGCGCTCAGTTCGTTTTCGCGGGCGCGGTTGCGGAGGAGTGAATCGCCGCCCCGAGCGAATCGCACACGCGAAGCTGGAACTGCCACTCGACCGTCCACGCCTCGACCTGCTCGTTCTGGCAGGCTTTCACGAGAATCGTGTTGCGGCCGGGCTGGAGCTGCACAGGCAGCCGGTATTGATCGATCTGCATGCCGCGATGGTATTCGTCGCGACCAAAGAGGAGCTGGCCGTTGAGCCAGATTTTCCACGCGTTTTTGCAGCCGAGCCGGATTTCGGCGGAGCGCGCGGTGTCCGAAAAAAACTCGGTGTACGCATAGCCGGTAACGCCCTTGGTTTTGCCGAGCGGCTGGTTCAAATCGAGCATCCCAAATTCGTTGGTCGTGATGACGTCGCACCAGCGGACGGGGCCGGATTTGCCGGGGTATTCGGCGTCGAGCTTGATTTCCTTTTCCGGCGGGAACGCGGTGTCGAAGCCCTTGCCGCCGGTGTTGTCGAAGGGGCCGATGGCTTTCCACGCCATGAGAAAACCAAAGAGCCGCGGGAGATCAACGGTCTGGCCGAGCGTGCGGAGTTTCTTGGTGAGAAGCTGCACCTGATCGACGTCGCGCGCGGCGACGAGGGCTTTTTGGAAGAGCTGCGTGGCGCGGGGCTTGTCGGCGGCCTCGGCATCGCGGGCCTGGTCGATGACGCGCTGGACGGCGTCGCGGCGCAGTTCGGAGCCGGGGTCGTCGAGCAGCGTGTCGAGCAGCGGCGCGGTCGCGGCGGGTTCGGCACGGGTGATGAGTTCGTAGGCGAGACGGCGGGCGCGCGGGGAGTGGCGCGTGTCCTGAAGGAACGTGCGCAGCGCCGAGGCGGGCAGCGGGCGCGCGGCGAGCTGCTCGCGGCCGGCGATGGCCTCGACGGCAGCGCGGAGCCAGTTCACGGCGAGTTCGTTGGCGTCATCCATGCCGGCGAGGATCGCCGGAAGCTGCGCAGCGTCCTGCGCGGCGATGGCCTTCCAAGCGGCGGAGGCGGCGACATTCCCCTGACCTTCCGGCCCGACGGCGCGAATGGTGGCAAGGGCTTCGGAGAGGGCGGGCGCGGCGGGGGCGCTGGCGGTGGCGAGTAATGCGGTGAGCGCAGCGAGGGCGGCGAACACGGAGCGGAGAGGGTGGCGCAGGGTCATAGAATGGGAGCGGGGTTGGAACAGGATCATCAGAGGCAGAATCATGGGGAGAGGAAGGAGATGCTGGACCGTGTCGGTGCAGTCGCGAATGCCGTGTGAACCACAGAGACACGATGAGCACAGAGCGGCGGAGCCGCAACCAGAGCGGAGCGCGACCGGTCCCCGGTCGCAGCGGCAACATCGGAGCCGAGTCGTCGGGAATTTCGGACACCTTCGCGGGTGCGTGGCCGCTGCGGGCGGGGACCGCCCGCGCGCCAAAATCCTCGCGGCGCGCGAGGTTGATGCAGGGTTGTAGCACTGAGAAAAACCAGCGACGACGTCGGCTCCACAAATTCACTCATCACTGAACCACTCCCGGTCGGCGCATTCCTAGTCTTCTCTGTGTTCATCGTGTCTCTGTGGTTCATCTCAGTTGGTTCCACTGAATCGTTCCGGCTGAGTGGCTCAGTATGGATTCGTCGCAAGCATGCGGCTGCGGCTCACGCCGGCAGATGCTTGCGCAGGAAGCTGAGGAAGTTGCCGTGCATGATGTCCTCGAGGTCGCCGACTTTGTAGCCGCGCTTCCGGAGCAGCGCGGGAATGGATTGCAGATCGTAGATCGAGTTGAGGTCCATCGGCGTTTGTTCCGTGCCGAAACCGCCGTCGAGATCGGTGCCGATGCCGACATGGCGGGCGTTGCCTGCGAGCTGGCAGATGTGGTCGATGTGGTCGCAGATGCGCTCGATCTTGAGCTGGAAATCGGCGGGCTTGCTTTTGTTATGCACCCAGCCGGGGACCATCATGATGGCGTCGAAGGCCATGCCGAGCACGCCGCCGCGCTCGATCACGGCGCGGATTTGATCATCGGCGAACTGCCGGTTCCACGGCGCGAGTACGCGGCAGTTTTGGTGGCTCGCCCAGAGCGGTCCCTTGAAAATATCGAGCGCTTCCCAGAACGCCTCATCGCACAGATGCGTGGTGTCGAGAATCATCCCGAGACGGTCCATTTCCTTCAGCAGTTCGCGGCCCTTGGCGGTCAGCGGTCCCGACGCGTCGGTGCCGTGCGCGTAAACGCCCGTGCCGTAATGCGCGGGACCGATGGCGCGCAATCCATCCGCATAACTGCGCTCGACGTGCCCGAGCGTGATCATCGAGTCCGCGCCCTCGAGGCTGAGGATGTAACCGATGGGCAGCCGCGCGGCCTGCTTGCGCGAATAGACAACGTAAGGCGTGCCATCATCGAGCGGCGGGGATTTCGACCACAGATTGAAATGCTGATCGAGCTGCGTGCGCGTGCGGATCGAGACCAGCTCGCCGGCCTCTTCCATCGCGCGATACCACGCGAGCTGGCCCTGCGTCTGCGCCCACGCCTGCGCGGGCGAATTCCATCCCGGCAGCCGGTGGAAATACGGCGCGTGCCGGGCGATCTGCGTGGCGACACACAGGCCGACATTGGCACGGCGCATCTCGGGAAAGCAGACCGTGTTGTTGCCGCGGTCCTTGGTATCGGTCTTGTTGAGTTCCCAGCGGCGGATGCGTTCCAGCGGCCAGGTGAGGTCGCGGTTCCACTCCAGCGCGTTCATGGCCAAGTCAAGATGGGCATCAAGGATAAACATGGGCCGCAGACTGAGGCCAAGCGTCCGCGCGAATCGAGAAAAAGTTGTGCGCAACCACGCCCCCGGAGATCCCGGCGCTTCTGCACGATCCAACTGTGCTCGTGCCGCACCACGAACTGCGCGATGCGTCCAGCCGCAGACACCCTCACCAACTTGCCTTTCCCATCCCCACCGATCCGTGTTACTCCGTGTTCCGCCGCGTCATTGCCGGATGAAAATCCATCACCTCACCATCCCCGACGAGTTCGCCAGCGTGCAGGGCACGCTCGAGGCGCGGCGACGCCGCACCGAGTTCGGGCAAGACCCGCCGCGTCGGCCAGGAAAGGAAATGGTTTATGAGCGCTGCCGGCCCGCCGCCCATTCGTCCTCTCCCATGCCTTTGCGCCAAATTCCCCTGCCAAATTCATCCCCGCCTCCGGGCGCCACCGCCCCGCGCCACCGCCCAAATCACCGATGCTGCTCCGCACCCTTCCACCAACCGCACTGAACACCTCACCCTCCCTCACCGATGCGCACCAAAAAATCTTGGAACGAAAAACTCGCCGACGCCAAAGGCCTGCCGCGTGCCGTTCCCTTCCCCCCCCCCAT
>BJHT01000501.1 GCA_014193395.1 Verrucomicrobiota bacterium | reverse complement strand
GTCCCCGGCCGCAGCGACGTCCGCACGCACGGAGGCTGTAGTCATCTATCCGCGACTCACTGCGCTCCACCTCGCTGCGCCCGGGGACGGGCGCACTCCGGCGGGTTGCGTTCCGCTCGGGGCCGTCGCATTCGCCAATCGCTCCATTCAATCCTGCCCCTCGGACATTTGTGTTTTCGCCGCGCGCGGGCATGGCTAGGGTCCGCCCGTGGCGACGCGGATTTCAGTCATTGTGCCGGTGTTTAACGAGGCGGAGAACGTCTCGCCGCTGGTTCGTGAAGTGACGGCGGCGCTGGCGTGCGAGTCGTTCGAACTGGTGCTCGTCGATGACGGCAGCCGGGACGGGACGTGGGAGAAAATCCAGGCGGCCTGCGCGGCGGACGCGCGGGTGCGCGGGCTGCGGCTTAAGTGGAACAGCGGTCAAAGCGCCGCGCTGTGGACAGGCATCCAAGCCACCGACAGTCCCATTTTGGCGACGCTGGACGGCGATTTGCAGAATGATCCGGCGGATTTTCCCGCGCTGCTCGCCGAGTTAGAGAAATGCGACATGGTCTGCGGCGTGCGCCAGAAACGCCGCGACTCTTGGATTCGGCGCGTGTCATCCAGCGTCGCGCGGACGGCGCGGCGCACCGCGCTGGGCGTGGATTTTCAGGACACCGGCTGCGGGCTGCGGGTCTTCCGGCGCGAGGCGCTGCAAGGGGTTTTTGGTTTCAACGGGCTGCACCGCTTCCTGCCGGTGCTCGTGCATGACGGCGGCGCACGCGTTCACGAGCTGCCCGTCAATCATCGCCCGCGCGTGGCGGGCGTTTCCAAATACGGCGTCTGGAACCGGCTCGGGCGCGGCCTCGTGGATTTGTTCGCGCTCGCTTGGTATCACCAGCGCCGCTACCGACCAGTGCCCTCCGCGCGGTGCCCGGAGACGACGGGGCGCTGAGAGGAAGAGAAGCTCAAAGGCTAAAGCTCAAGGGAAGACCGAATTTTCAAACCGACGCAAACGGCGCAAAAGTAATCGTGCGACCGCCACCACGTTCAACTTCGCCAGATGAAAAACCGCCGGACACGATTGGTCCTTGCCCCTTGGAGATTCCCTTGAGCTTTGAACTTTGAGCTTGGAGCTTCTCTCTCCCGAGCCTTCCGCGCCGCTCAGAATTCGATCACCGTGATCTCCGGGCGGCAGAGGAAGCGCACGTTGAGATGCGAATAGCCGATACCCGCGTTCACGTAGAGCGGACCAAATTTCGTCGGGAACAGCCCCTGGGAATACTCGTCCACCAAGTCTGGCACCCGCAGCGCCCCGAGGAACGGCAGCCGCACCTGGCCACCGTGCGAATGACCGGAGAGCGTGAGGTCAAATCGCATCTCTGGCAGCCAGTAACGCGACCACGCGGGATAATGCACCAGGAACAGATTCTTCACGCCCGGCTTCGGCTTGAAGTCGGGAATCTTCCGCGCCGTGGCACCGAGAATGTTAACCTTGCCGTCCTTGGTCAGCGTGTCGGCGTCCTCGATCCAGCGACCGCCGGTCGCCTCGAACATTTTGCAGATGGGCGCGAAATAGGCCTTCGCCACCGGCTCCAGATCATCCAAGTTGCGGTGCGGCCCGCTCCGCAATACCCCGCCCCCCGGCATCGACCAATATTCCCAGTTTCCTGGAACGCCGTACATCGGGGCCTTCACCGCGGACATGATTTCCAGCGCTTCCTCGAGATACTGCCCCTGTTCGACGATGTCGCCCGTGAAGCAAACAAAATCACCGGCCAACGAATTGACCGTGGCGATGACCTTCTTGAAATAAGCCGCGTCACCGCGGAAATGCACATCGGAGAACTGCACGATGCGATGGGTGGGCGTGCCGCGCGCGACGTTGACCCGCCGGATTTCCAACCAGCCCGGCTCGACGCACCAGGCGTCCGCCGCCACCGCCACCGCCGGCGCGCCAAACAGACATGCCTTGAGAAAACGCCGCCGCCCGCTGCGGCGCGGGCGGGTCGGATCATAGATTCGGGAGCGTTCGGCACTCATCGCTTGGGCGGTTCTGGCTCGATTTAGCTTGCGGAAAATATCCTACGCCGCTGCCACGCGCAAAAACAACCACGGCCCGGCGGGAAGAATTTCGCGGCGGGGGGTTTTATCTTGCGGTGCTGGGCCGATTGTCCTACTTAAAGCGCCCGGTCAGATCACGCGAACGGCCCACGGGTCGAATGCGTGAGAAAAACCGGCTGCGGGCCCACGTGGCGGAATTGGCAGACGCGCTAGATTCAGGTTCTAGTGAGTAACATCGTACAGGTTCAAGTCCTGTCGTGGGCACCACCGCTCTTCTCTCTTCGGATTCCATTTTCTCCCGGCGGTTGGGTTAAGAGGAAATCCTGCCATCCTCGGCTCACCCGGCACCACGCCCCAGCCTCACCATGCCACCGAGACGCACAGCTTGGCCCCGAACCGGTTTTTGTAAAAAAGCTGCCGCTGCGCTGCACCATACTCGTGGATTAGCCGCGTGATCTTCACGTCGTAGCAACAGTATTCGGCGATCTCGAGCAGCTTGCCCTCGCGAAACCAGCGGATGGCCTGCAACCCCTCGGCCGTCTTCTCCACGCCAAGCGTCGCCGTGGCGATGGAATCCAGCGACAGCCGGTGCGGCAGGGATTTCTGCACCTCAACCATCATGTCCAGCGTCGGGAGCTGCCGGAGGTCCAGCGCCGTGTAGCGATGCAGCACCTCGTAATCAAAGCCGGCGATGTTATAGCCCACCACCAGGTCCGCGCGCTGCAGTTCCGCGATGAGTTCGTCCACCTGCTTCTCACCGTAAATCCGGTAACCACCCCGCGCCGTCGAGTAAGTCACCCCCACGCTCATCAGCATGTCTCCGGCGCGATTCCAGCCGCCCACCTCCTCGGCGGACTTCTGGGTTTCCAAATCGAAATAGACGATGTTTTTCATCCGGCCACGGGAACCAACCGGCCAACACGTTGCGGCTGGCCACGGCGGCGGACTCTAGGCCGCCCCCGCTTTCCCGCGAGGGAAAAACCAGCGACCGCAACTGACCCACAGCGCACAGACCGCGCACAACCGACGACACGAATGGCACCCCGGTCTCCAATCCGGCGCGGTGCAAAAGGCCGGAATAAAGAGTCATCGCTGAGCCGTCAGGCGTGCCGCAAAGCAGCTTTCCAGTCGAAGAAACCATCGCCCTGACTGCATAGTTGCGTCTCAAAACCTACGGGAACAGTACCAGTCTCGGATCGGTGAGAGTTGGACTTGTGTACGCTGCCTCTGCGCTCGCGAGTGAGTATTGGAGTGCCTCGGCGGTCACCTGCTGCGCGCTGCCGTCCGAATAAGCCAGATTGCCCTCCAGGCCATGCACTGGCGTGCCCCGGACCCAGACCACCTGAGTCGGACCGGGCGTGGCGTTCAAAATCGCACGGGTGCCGGTCAGTGCGACATTGGAAGCGATCGCCGCGCCGCCTGGACCAACGTTGTTGACGTTGCGATCCAGCGCCAACAAACCCATCGGCCGCGCCTCATCCGCGGCGACTCCGAAAGCATAGCTCACCGCGTTGTTCTGATTGGTCGGGTGGCCCAAGCTGGCCGCTGTCATGATCCCTGGCGCACGCGCCAGACCATTGAAATTTCAAACCCGATTGTTGGTCGCACGCTCGCGATCACCGGGACAAAGCAGCTTGTTGGGCGACCCCAGCTCCCTCCACAAAGCCTGGCCAACCTGCCACGCCGCAGCGGAACCTGCGTTCACCTGGTTACTCGCGGCTCCGCTTTGCACGATGTATCCCCAATTTCCACTGGCATGCAGGGGATACAAATCCCCATCCCCAACCCACATCCGAAACGCCGGGCCAATCTGTTTGAGATTATCGACACACTGGGCGCGGTCTCTCTTTCCCTTCGCCTTGCTGTAAGCCGGGATCAGCGCCGCGGCCAGCACGCCGTTCGTCACGACCACCACCCGCAGTTCCTCGATGGTGAAGGCCCCGG
>BJHT01000500.1 GCA_014193395.1 Verrucomicrobiota bacterium | reverse complement strand
CGACGTGACCGCCGTGGCGATTGCGGCGGGTTTCAGCCGAAGCACGTTTTTCACGTCGGCTGCTGGCACCGAAATCAGCCGGTGAAACTTGGCGGTCGCCGGGCGGCACTCCACATGGCGCGGCAGAGGATAGCCGTGAATTTCCTCAATCCCTCCGCCTTCCCCCATTTTCCCCGATGCAATTCTCGACAAGCGCGGGGGAAAGCAAATAATCCGCCGTCTTCCATTTGCCGGCCGGGGCCTGGGCGGGGTTGCGAACGCGGGCGGCGGCGCAGGCGGATGGGGGCGAACAGTCAACGCAACATCAACTTGTACCATGAACAAACAGATCTTCACTTACACACCGGAGGGCGTGACGCGCAGGAATTTCCTGAAGACCGGCGCGACGGCCGGCACGCTGCTGAGCACGATTCCGATTGAACGCATCGCCCTCGGCGCGTCGCCGGGCGACACCATCAAGGTCGCGCTGATCGGCTGCGGCGGGCGCGGCTCGGGCGCGGCGGACCAGGCGTTGAGCACGGGCGACAGCGTGAAGCTGGTCGCCGCAGCCGATGTGCATCCGGACCGCATGGAAGGTTCGCTCAAGGGCCTCGCCAACCGCCACAAGGGCAAGGTCGAGGTCAGCAAGGAGAACCAGTTCATCGGGTTCGATGGATACAAGAAGGCCATCGCGCAGGCCGACCTGGTCATTCTCGCGACGCCGCCGGGATTCCGCCCGATGCAGTTCGAGGAGGCCGTGCGCCAGGGCAAAAACGTGTTCATGGAAAAGCCGGTGTGCGTGGACGCCGCGGGTTTCCGCAAGGTCATCGCCGCCGCCGAAGAGGCGAAGAAAAAGAATCTCAAGGTCGGCGTCGGCCTCCAGCGGCATCATCAACTCGGCTATCTCGAAACGATGAAGCGCCTGTGGGACGGCCAGGCCGGTGACATCGTGGCGATGCGCGCCTATTGGAACGGCAACACGCCGTGGGTGCATCCGCGCGAAGCGCTGGAGAAGCAGCACGGGCGCAAGCTCAGCGAAATGGAGTATCAACTGCGCAACTGGTATTACTTCGTGTGGCTGTGCGGCGACCACATTTGCGAACAGCACATCCACAACCTCGATGTCATCAACTGGCTCAAGAAGGGCCATCCGGTGAAGGCGCGCGGCAACGGCGGGTGCGAGACGCGCAAGGGCAAGGACTACGGCGAAATCTTCGATCATCACGTCGTCGAGTTCACCTACGAGGACGGCTCGGTGTGCTTCAGCCAGTGCCGGCATCAGCTCGGTTGCTGGAACGATGTTTCCGAACACGCCGTGGGCACGAAGGGCATCATCAACATTGGCAGCCACACCATTCGCGGCATCGGCAACGAAGCCTCGTGGCGCTTCAAGGACGAAGAGAAGAAGGGCAAGAATCCCTATCAGCAGGAGCACGACGACTTGTTCGATGCCATCCGCAACAACAAGCCCTACAACGAGGCGTTCTACGGCGCGGAAAGCTCGATGACCTCGGTGCTCGGCCGCATGTCCACCTACTCGGGCAAGGAAATCAGTTGGGATGACGCGGTGAAATCGACCGTCAGCGACACGATGGTCAAAGACATCGACAAGGTGTCCTTCGCCGAGGCGCTCCAGCTTGATCCGCCGTCAAAGCCGGGTCCGGACGGAATGTATCAGCTTCCGGTGCCGGGGAAGACGAAGGTGATCTAACGCAACATACCGCTGGCGCTGTGCCGCGGTCGTCGCAACTTCGCCACCCGCATTCCGCAAGGGATGCGGGTGGTTTGCTTTTTGTCGGTGGCAACGAGCAGCACCTGTGGACGAGCGCGCGGCATGGCGTTTTTTTACCCCGTCGTAGCCGCCGACGAGAGGACCCAGAAGTCCCCGCGAGGCACCCAATCCGCCGCCTCCCGTCAGCGGCTTCGAAGGGGATTTCCCGCTGATTCAAGGCATCCACAGATTGGAAATTGAATCGATGGTCGTCCTCGACCTACGGAAGGCTGCGTTTTCACTGCTTCGTCGGCCAACCGCTCAAGAGGGTCGCCCGTCGGCGGGCGATGGGATTAACAACTTGGCGACCGCAGGGCAGGCACCGACCACCGAACGAGGAAAGGGTTCGGGTCTCGTAACCTCGTCGCCGACAAGGCACGCCCACTCACGGCTTGAGAAACCGATCCAAAAACTCCTCCGCCGTTCCCCGCGCCGCCGCCGGATACCGATGCCCCTGCCGATGATTCAGCCAGCCGAGATTTTTCTCCGCGCCCAGCAGCCGATACACGGGCCGCGCCGCGTCGATGAACGGCCAGCTTCGGTCGCCGTCCGCCGATTCGCCCGCCAGCAGGAGAAAGCCGCGCGGCGCGATGAGCGCGAGCACTTCATGCAGTTCGCCGGCAAAGCCCGCCGGCCGCACCGCCGGCCCGAGATACCACGGCGCATCCCAGTTCGTGAACTTCAGCCCGATGCCGCCTTCGCTAAACACCGCCACCTTGTAACGCTCGTCGAACGCCGCCGCGAACAGCACCTCCTTCGCCCCCAGCGAGTGCCCGAGCGCGCCGATGCGGTCGGCATCCACCGACGGGAGCGACGCGAGAAAATCCGCCGCGCGCACGCCATCAAACGTCATGCGCGCCATGCCGGTCCACGCGGGATTGCGCTGCTGCACGAGCTTCACGTTGCCCGCGAAATTCGTGCCGTCGTCGAAGATGTAGCAGCGCGGACACAGCACGACATACCCGCGCCGGACCAGTTGCACGCCGTGGTTCAGCTCGGGATTCGAAACATCCAGCCCCGCCGCCTGCCGTGCGTGACTGCCCACCGTCTGATGAAACACCACCACCGCCGGACGCAGGTGCGCCGCCGGCTTCGGCGTGAGTAAATACGCGTCGGTGAACACGCCCTCCTGAATCTGATATTTCACATGCTGCCGCGTGAAATCGGGCAACTCCTCCGTCGCGAGCACCTCGGATTTCAGAGGTGCCCGCTCCGCCGGAAACTCGCCGAGCAGGCCCTGCCAGCGCAGGCGCAAGGCGGCGCGCTGTTGCTGCCATTGCGCGACATTCGTCGCCGCCCTACCAAACCCATCCACCAACAACGGAGCCAGTATCGGCTCGGTCACTCCTTTCGCTGGCGGCTGAAGCAAATCCACCTTTGGAGACTGGCTCGCCGTTACCGCGACCGTGGGAGTGCCGGTAGCAACCGGCTGTTCATTCGTCAGATTCGGCCCCGCAAATGGATTCGTCGCACTACTCCCGGTGCTGCTGGAGAAAACGAAATTTGTGGGCCGTGCAGTGCCCTCCGCATTCCGCACCGCCGCGTTGGATCGTGCCACCGGCCCACTGGTCTCCTGATAGGCCCGCATCCGCGCCAACGCCCAGTCGGGAGGGGCCGGTTGATCGAAGAAGCTCTTCACCCCCGCGTCGCCTCGTGGCCAGACCCAGCCGCTTTGCGAATGCACCTCCGCCCACCCTTTCCCTCGACCGTCAACGAATCGCGCCGCGGCAACGAACGTGAGCGGCTTGTCGCGGGGAACCACAAAAAGTTCGGCCAGGTTCACCTCATAAACCACCTGCCCATGCGCCGGGATGACCATGGTGAGTGGCTTGCTATTTGGAAAATCCGGCCTACGCCCCGCATACGCCTTTCCGGTGGGCGTGCGGGGTAATGGTTGGCTCGCTTCGTCAACCGCGATTATCTCGAACACCTCGGTGGTATCTCCCCGGTAGCCCACCTGCTCGCTGGAATCATTTCGCAGGACGATCGCCGAATGAACCCTTTGGGTGCTGGCTAGCTCCGGTTCCAACACGATCAGCGCAAGTTGCAGGCCATTCGACGCCGCCCCAAAACCCGCCGCGCCCTTTCCCTGATCCACCAAGTGAATACGTTCCAAAATTGCCTGAAATTGCGCCCGCCGTTGCTTGATCATCTCCGGAAACGTCGAAGAAAAATAAGGAGGCCGGAGATCCGGAGTCCGCGCGAAAACCGTCTCATACTCCGCGCCGCCAACGGCCCC
>BJHT01000499.1 GCA_014193395.1 Verrucomicrobiota bacterium | reverse complement strand
AGCGCTGGCTGTGGGAATGGAAAAAGGAAATGCCCGCGTTCTTCGCCGCACAGGCGAAAGCCGGTCCGTCGCCGCCGAGCAAGAAGGGCGAAATCGCGGCGCCGGATCAGCGCGTCGCGGCCGCCTACAACATGGCGCTCGACCAGGGCCGCCTCGTCTTCGCGCTGCGGGCGGAAATGAAGAATCTGATCCTCGGCGGCGGGCTCGTCCGCCAGCTCGTGCTCGACGCCCGGACCGGCAAGTTCGTCGCCTATGGACAGACCCCGGCGGACAAAGACGCCAAGCAGGCCAGCACCATCGGCGGCGGTCACTCGGGCTTCCGCGTCCTGCCCGTCGGCGGACGCTGGTGGTTTCCCAACATCATCGGGGTCTATGGCAATGCGGACCCGGCCGCGCCGACCGATGCCGAAAAATTCGAGCGCGCCTACAGCAAGCTGCTGCGACCCGTCGGCTGCACCGTCTATCGCGCGTCGCCGAATTATCTCTTCGGCTCGCTCACGACTTACGCGCTCGACGGTTCGCAGGTCCAGCAAACCCACGTCGCACGCACCACCTGCGATGTCGGCGCGTTCCCCGCGAACGGCCTCGCTTACATCACGCCGAATCACTGCTTCTGCCAGCCCTATCTGCCCGGCCACAACGTCTTTCACCCGCGCCGTCCCAAGCCCGCCGACGACTCGGACCGGCTCGAAGCCGGCCCCGGAAAACCCGCGCCCGCGCTGGCTGCGACCGATGATTCGTGGCCCACGTATCTGCGCGACAATCTCCGTTCCTCCTGGAGCGCCGCGAAACTTCCCGCCCAACTGCAACCGCTCTGGACGCTGCGGCCCGCGCAGCCCCGCGCGGGTTTGATAGGCGAAGAATGGAAGAACCAGTGGCACGGCCAGGGACCGGTCACGGGCGTGAGTGTCGCGGAAGGCATCGCCGTGCTCGCGCTCACGGACCGGCAGGAAGTCGTGGCGCTCGACCCGGCCACCGGCACAGAGCGGTGGCGCGCCACCGTGGAAGGCCGCGTGGATTCGCAGCCGACCATTGCAAAAGGCACCGTCTTCGCCGGCACGCGCAGCGGCTGGCTTTACGCCTTCAATCGCGACACCGGCGAGCGCATCTGGAAATTCCGCGCCGCCCCGCGCCGCGAGCAGATCGTCGTGGACGGCCAGCTCGAATCGCCGTGGCCGCTTTTCGGCACCGTCACCGTGGATGATGAAGGCGTGTGGGCCGTCGCGGGCCGCCACAACGACTGCGACGGCGGCTTGTGGTGGTGGCGGCTCGACGCAGGCACCGGCAAGCCGCTCGCGAGCGGACGCCTCGGTCGCGACGAACTCCGCAATGACACCGGCGACACCGGCGCCATCGCCGGCGACCCCGAATGGCCGACCGGCGCCAACTCTCCGCCCGTCACCGACGGCAAACTTTTCCTTATGCCCCGCATCCATTGCCTGCGCGAAAACGGCCGCCTGGTCCCCACCAGCATCGCCAAAGGCGCGAAGAAAATGGACGAGCACATCTTCTGGGCGAACAACTACTCCATCGGCATCCTGACGCCGGGCAACCAGGGCCTGCTCAACCGCGTGGACTTCCTGGGCGGTTACAAGATGAGCGCCTTCGGCCATGTGCAGGCGCGGATGTTTGCCTATCACGGCGACCGCTTCGTCTGCGTCGGCGGCACCGACGGCGCGGTGCAACATCGCGGCGGCGACCGCGGCTCGTGGGTGCGCGCCTTCGTGCGCAAGCCCGCGCTCGAACACACCACCGTCCCGAACAAGAAGGAGCCTGATCGCCCCATCAAGAAAGCCTTCGGCGCGGAAATGAAATGGGACAACCCAATGCCCCTCACGCGCGGCAACGGCACCGAGGCACTGGCCGTTGCGGGCGACAAGGTGCTGGTGGGCTACGCCGTCACGCACAGCGACCCGGGGAAGGAAAAGCAGCGGCTGCCCTACCGGCTCGTTGTCCTCGCCCTCGCTGACGGCAAGCAGCAGCAGGAACTTGCACTGCCTGCCAAGCCCATCCTCGGCGGCATCAGCGCCGTGGCGGACCGGGTTTTCGTGACCACCGTTGATGGCACCGTGACTTGCTTCGCGGCCGGGGCAACCGGACAGAATCGCTGAAGCGACCACAATTCGTAAGGCTCAGGCTCAACTTTCGTTCGTGGCGCGACGTCCCAGAACGAAATCTCTCATTGCACTTGGAGCAGCGGAAGAAGGGCCCTGCCCAGCCAGGATTTCTCCGGGCAAAACCGCTTTGCAGATCGTCAATGCCTCGGCCAGCGGCAATGTCACGCCACGCCGTTGCACCTCGGCCACAACGGATTGAGCGCTTTCGCAGCGCATCTTGCGATGCCGCCACGAATCCGAAGGCACGCAGAAGCGGCTGGGACAACTGACTACAGCAGCCCATCCCGCAGCGCCTTGGCGACGGCTCCGCCGAGGGTGTTGACGTGGAGTTTGCCGTAGATGCGGCGGAGGTAGTTGTCCACGGTGTGCAGACTGAGGCCGAGTTTGGAGGCGATTTCCTTTTTCGTCAGGCCATCGGCGAGAAGGCGCAGCACGTCCCGCTCACGGGTGGAAAGTTCGATGTCGCTTCGCGCTGGTTTTAACCTGCTGAAACGGTCGAGGACGATGCGGGCGATTTCAGGCGTCATGGGCGCGCCACCGCTTTTCACTTCGCGCACGGCGGCGACGATGCGCTCGAGCGATTCGGATTTCAGGAGGTAGCCGGAGGCTCCGGCGCAGATGGCTTCGAAGACGCGTTCGCGATCGTCGAAGACCGTGAAGATGAGGATCTCCGTGGAGGGCGTGGCCTCTTTGAATCGCCGCAGACCTTCGAGGCCGGACATCCCGGGCAGGCCGAGGTCGAGAATAATGACGTCTGGCCGCGCGGGATCTCTTGCCAATGAGGCGAGAGCGTCTTCGCAGTTGGAGAAGTCCCGCACGCTGGCGCCTTCGGAGAGTTCGAGCGCCTCACGCAGGGTCAGGCGCAGGGGGCGGTGATCTTCGACGAGCCAGATGTTCGTTTTGGCGGAGGCGGGTGGTTTCATGCAGGGGCTACTGTGGGGTGAGAGGCGTGGCGAGCCGGACAACGGTTCCCTTTCCCACGGTGCTTTGGATTTCGCAGGTGGCGCTCATGGCGGCGGCCCGGGCTTGCAGGTTGTCCAACCCGCTGCCGCCGCGATTCTGGGCTTCCGTCATGTCGAAGCCCTGGCCGTCGTCCTCGATCGTGATGACCAGCGGGCCGCTCCAGTCGAAGCGCACACGCACCTCGGTGGCGCGGGCGTGCTTGCGGGCGTTGGTGAGGGCTTCCTTGAGGAAGGCGAGAATGTCGCGGGTGTGTTCGATGGCGGGGCGTCCGTCGGGCGGCTTGCCTTGGTGCGTGATTTGATGCGCGACGCCTTCGAGCAGGCGCCGCGCGATGGCTTCCATGCGGTGGGAAAGTTCCTGCCAGTCGCCCTCCTTGGGCGCGAGGAGCCAGATGATGTCGCGCATCTGGTCGAGCGTTTCGCGGGCGGAGGCGGAGATTTTTTCGAGCCGGTCGGGCGAGAGTTCAGCGCGCTGGAGTTGCTGGCGCGCGAGGTCGCCCTGCATGGCGAGATGGCTGAGGCTGGCGCCGATTTCGTCGTGCAAATCGCGGGCGATGCGCGTGCGCAACGTATCCTGCTGCTGCCGTGACTTCGTGCGCTGGATGAGCAGGACGGCGGCGGCGATCAAAGCGATGGCGATGGCGGAGGCGATGGCGAAGGTGAGTTTGCGCCTGGCCGAAGTTTCCGCGAGGCGCTGGAGTTCGGCGCGGATGCGGCGCGCTTCCGCTCGAAGCGCTTCGCTTTTGGCGAGGCCATCGAGCCACGCGGTCCAGCTCAGCAATTCGTGCCGGCTGGAATAGCCATCGGTCAGCGCGGCGGGCGACCAGCCGGCTTCGGTCGTGGTGTCGGATGCGCTCACGGCACAGCCGGCGGCCAGGTTTTTTCCCTCGCGCCAGCACTGGAGTTCACTCATGGCCAGGAAGTTTTCAGCGTCGA
>BJHT01000498.1 GCA_014193395.1 Verrucomicrobiota bacterium | reverse complement strand
CGATTCCAAACTATCGCCTTCGCGCCGGTTTCCTTCGCCAGCGAACGCAACGTTTCGAGCGTCGGCCCGCGCCGGATGACGAGACGCGAGCCCGCTTCGCGCAAACTGGCATCCAACGCCGCGAGCGACTGGTGCAGCCACCACTTCGACGCGCCGCCCGGCGACCACGGCGCTTCCTCCTCTGGCGACCAGATGAACACGGGCACGACTGGCCCGCCGTGTTCAAGTGCCGCGCGCAAAGCCGGATTATCTTCAAGCCGCAGGTCCAGACGAAACCAAACAAGCGAGTTCATTTGTGTGTCACTCCTTCATGCCTTCCAACCACGCCAGCAATCGCATGACTGCCAGTTCCTTGGCCTTCGCTTCCACCTCCACCGTCAGCGGCCAGCCCAGCCACTCCTTCGGAAAATCCCCGGCACTGATGTAATCGTGATGCCGCTCGGGCTTTGGCCCATTCCAGCCTTCGAGCGGACTGGAGAGGTGAAACAGCGGCTCTGTCTTCCACGTCGCGCGCGCTCGCTTCGTCGCCTCGGCAACGGTCAATCCGTCCGGCAGGCAGCGATGATGATGCACGTCATAAACCAGCGGGACGCCCGTATCCGCGCAGACGGGCAACAGATCGGCGGGCGTGTAAACCTTGTCGTCGTTCTCCAGCGTGAGCCGCGAACGCACCGGCTTGGGCAGCCGCCCGATGTTCTCGCGCAAGGCACGCAGCGCCTCGGTCTTGTCGCCGTATGCCCCGCCGCCGTGAATGTTCACCGTGTCCGCCCCGACCCATTCCGCGACCTCGGCCTGGTAATTCAATTCGGCCAGTGAATGCGCCAGCGTTTTGGGATTCGGTGAATTAAGCACCACGAATTGATCCGGGTGAAACGAGAGCCGCAGCTTCTGCTTGCGTGCGAATGCGCCGCACTCCTTGAACTGCGCCACGATTTCCGCGCTGCCCGGCAACTCGCCCGTCTCATAGCCGGCCGTCGGATGGGTCTTCACCGGCAGAATCTGGCTGTTGATGCGGAACGCACCGATGCCGTGGCCCGCGCAGAATTGCAGTGCGGCCAGCAGCGCCTCGGCATTGAGGCGACACAGTTCCGCCAGCCGGGCCAACCGCTCCCGCTTCAGCAGCCGCAGCATCGCCGTCGCCGTCGTGGTGCGGAACTTGATCGGCTCCTGCGCGAACTGGCAGCACAGGCCGAGACGGAGGTTGTTGGACTGGGGGCGGCTCATGCGCCGGCCCTCCGCCCATCGCCGAAACGCCGCTGCAACGCCGCTGCACGATATCGAAAAATCTTCTCGACGTCCGGGCGCACGAGCCAGCGGTGCGCGATGAAATCAAAAGGCACGGCATACCGCACCACGTCGCGGGCCAGCGTGCCGCCGTCGCGCGCCGCGAACGTGTGTTCGTGAATCCACTGCCGGTAAGGCCCGCGCACCTGCTCGTCCACGAAGCGATGCGGCGGCTGCCAGGCGTTGATGCGCGTCCGCCAGTGCGCCGGAATGCCACGCACCCGCAGCCGGTAGTCAATCAGCGTTCCCTCACGCATGACGATGGGCGGCGGCGTGACGATGTGAAAGTGCAGCCACGGCGGCGTGATGGCATCGAGATTCCCGGCGTCCGCAAAGAAGGGAAACAAATCCTCCGGCGGGAGCGGCAACCAGAGCTCGGTCTGAAATTCACGCACGTGCATGTTTACCCACCCCCGGCCTATTTTCCTTCCGCCGCCCGCAGCATCACCTCGTTGCGGCGCAGGAACGACGGCGTCCACGGCGGGTCGAAGTAGCCATAGACCGGCGGCGACAGCACGCCGAGCTTCTCCGCCGCCATCCACGTCTTCAGCTTCTCCAGATGCACCGCCTCGTTCGTCGCGCTCTGTTTGCCGCTGTAACGCAGCACCGCGAAACGCCCCGGCGGCAGTTCGCGCACCGTCACCGAACTGCTGGAAGGCTTGGGCGTGTCCGCAGTCTTCATCTTCGCCGGCAGCACAAACGCCATCGTAGAGTTCGATGTGCTGCCCGCCATGAACACCGGCGTGGTCATGGCGATCTTCTGCTTCGCCTCGTTCGCGCCCGTGATGAACCGGAATAACCGCATGAAGCTCCCGTCGCTGCCGTTCGGGCTGCCCATCGGCGTCTCCACCACCGTGAGCGCCGGATAATCCCGCAGCTCGAACTTCCCGTCCGAGCGCACCACCTCGTAAGGCGCGGACTCGTAACCCACGCGCGTGGCCTGACAACCCGCCAGCAGCAAACCCACCCCGACAACGGCGATGAAAATCCACGGCCACATGCGTTTCATAAAAGTTGCACCTGCCCCGAGAGCGAACGCGGCAGCAGCAGATTGCGCGTCCGGAGGGGGTTTTGGAGTTGGTGGTGGAGCGAAGCGGCTTGCCGCTCGAACGAGTCCGCCAATTCCCAGAACTGGGCGAGCGGCGCGGCGGGCGGAACAAGGATTTCCAGAGTGCAGGCTTGTTTGCAGCTCGCGGGTTCATCCACGCGCGAGCCGCGCCGGACGGAGGCGCTGGCTTGCTCCAGCTTGGCGCGCTGCGCGGCGAAGTGGCCTTCGGCGAAACGGAGAGAGAAAGATCCGAGGGCGGGTTCTTGCGGACGGCCACCAGAATGTTTCTGAGACTTGAGGCCGGAGTCGGCGCGAACCTGGTCGGCGGCATCCCAGAGGCGTTTTTCGAGCGTCGCCGTGGCGGTGTCTGTTTCGGATGTGGCGATGCAGATCATGGGGTTTCGCTGAGAGCGACAGTGTGAGTTCCGACCAGTCCAAAGACCAGCGATGGTTTGATGACGGGATTCATGGTTGCGGGTGATTCCCTGTTTTGGTGCGACTTTGGTTCTTGGTTGCGCGCGTTTATGGCACTGCGCTGCGGCAGGAGCAAGGCGGCAAACCGGATAAAATCTCCGGTCGCGACGGCACCAGCCTTCCGCGGCTGCCCCACGGGCCAGCAAGCTGAACCGCATCCCCGCTTCCAAAAGACCGCTCCCCCACCAGTCACCGATGGACGAGCAGCACCTACGGCGGCCGGTGACACCGAAGTCGGACGCGCCGCGGGTTTAGAAACCCGCGTTACCAAATGGGTGTGTAATCCTCTCCCCCACCGACGCGCTCACCGACAGCCCGCGCCCGAGCGGAATTCGGTCACGCTCGCGCAGCCCAGCGGGGTGGCGACGGCCCGTCGCCACAAACAAGACGGCGACAAGCTGTCGCCGCCCCGGGCGCTACCGCTCCCCGCGCCGCGCCGCGCCGCGCCGCTCCCACACAATCCAATCGCCCGCTTTTTTCCCCGGCCCACCGTCCGCATCCAGCGGCACCACATAGCCCGTGAGAAACACCTTCTCCCCCTCCACATGCGAGTAGCAGATGAGCGGATACCCATCCGTCTGCGCGGGCGCCACGAGATAGCTGAATTTGCGCGTGGCGGCATCGAACACCAGGAAGCGGTCGAGAAAATGATGCGCGCGGCCATCGACGCCAATGTCGGCATTCGGCGGGACAATGAGCTTGCCCGTGGCCGGATCGAGCCGCGATTGGTGCGCGTAAGTGCTGAGACAAAAGTAACCCGCCGACCCGAGCTGAAACCCGCCGCCGATGAACCCGAAAACCTTTTTGTAATCCGGCACCGCGATGGGTTCGAGCCAGCGCTGCTCCTTCAGATGGCACACGACGAGCCGCCCCGCCGCGCTGTCCGCGGCGTAGAGCAATCCTTCATGAACGAACACACCCGTCAGTCCCGCGTCCGAAGTAGGATACGGAATCTCGCCGGTGAAAACCTCGCGGACGGGATCGAAAAACTGGTAGGTCCGCACCGGATAAGTCGCCACCAGCACGCGCCCGTCCGCCAGCACTTTGCCGCCCGCCGGAAACTTCCCCGCCGCCGCGGCCAGCTTGCGCACCGGGCCGGCGGGCGAGTCGAGCACGAGCACGCCGCCATCATCGCTGCGATCAAAGAGCAGCAGCTTGCCCGCGGCTTTCGTGCCGTACCAGACGTTGGGCTTCTTGCCCGGCAACGCCACCG
>BJHT01000497.1 GCA_014193395.1 Verrucomicrobiota bacterium | reverse complement strand
CCAAGTTGTCAGCGCCGTTGCCAAGTGAAGCCGGCGCGGAGGGATTCAAGTAGAGCGGATTAACCAACCGGAGTTGCCGTCCGCTCTTGGTAGGACGCGTAAAAACACCACCGGCGTACCTCTCCGTTTTGGTGCCGGCCCCGGACAGAACAGCCGCCGGATTCTGCCGGATGATTTCGAGATTGACCGAAGTAGCGGCGAGATTTGCCTGCTGGGCGGAAACACTGACAAGACCCCCAGCCAGCAACGAGAAGAACAGGTAGGTAAGTTTCATAGTTTGCCCTTTCATTACATTGTCCACTGGAACTACTCGGGCTGGAGTTGGTGAACGTCAAGGGCGCGAACACCGCGGGGTGGAATTGGAAGTGAGGGGCGGTGTCGCCCCCGTTCACGGTGTCTTCACAATCAGCAAGTTCCGATCCGCAAAATTCAGATATTGCTCCCAGTCGTAGGCCAGCACGTCGTGCTTGCCCCGGCGCACATGATAGCTCACCACCTTGCCGACAGGCTGATCCACCGCCGGCCATTCCTCGACGCCCAGGCCGGCTTTGCCAAACAACCGGTACACCGGCTCGGCATGTTTGGCCGCGAGAAATTCCCCCTTCGGATCCGCCCAGGTGTCCTCCGCCGCGCTCGCCACATACACCGGCCGCGGAGCGATCAATGCCACCAGCAGATGCGCGTCCACCGGCAACGCCGCGACGTCCTTGTTGTAGCGCTTGTAATTCGCGCAGAACCAGTGCGGGAAGCTCGTGTTGATGCGCTCCACCGTTTCGCCGAACCAGCGACGCGAGATCGCCGCGCCGCTCTCCCCCGAGTTATTCGAGATCACGCCCGCGAACCGCTCATCACTCGCGCCCGCCCACAACGCCGCCTTCCCCATCCGCGAATGCCCCATCGCAATCACCTGCCTCGCGTCGATGTCCTTGTCCGTCTCGAGATAATCCAGCGCGCGGCTCAGGCCCCACGCCCACGCCGCCACCGCGCCCCAGTCATCCGGCGCGAACTCCGACTTGCCCGCCTGCCGCAGAAAATAGCCGCGCACCCCGTGCCGCCAGCCCTCCGCATAATCCGGCTCGATGTCGGCGCGCGGGATCGTCGCCAGCGCATAACCGCGCGCCAGCAACGTTTCGACCGCCCAGCTCCCGACGCGTTTGTCCCGCGTGCTCTCCGCCGGACGCATCCGCTCCGAGCGCTTCTCCTTGCTGTTCCACACCCATTGCTCCGTGATCGTGATTCCGGGATCGCTCGTCACCGTGTGGTTGCCCTCGAAGTTTACCCCGACAAACGCCGGCACCGGCCCACGCGCGGTGTTGGGCACGTACAGCAACAGGTGCATCTCCGCCGCGTCCGGCCCCGCGCCGAACCGCACCGTGATCTCCTTGCGCGTCGCCTTGCCGCCCAGCGCATTTTTGTCGGTCGAGGTCACAACGAACTTCAGCTCAGCCGGGCGCGCCGGACTGCGCCCGTGCATGTGCGTTTCAAACAACCGCACCAGCTCCGGCCGCCGCTTGCTCTTCCACGTCTCGACCTCCGTCACCTTCGTCCCGTCCACCAGTGTCAGTGGATCGGGCAATGAGTAGGTGCCGACCTTGGCTTCATCGTAGTTAAACCCTGCGGGCTGTCCCGATGAAACGGAGCGTCCCGCCAAGGCAAAAAACGCCACCCACAAAACAACCGCGTGCGAAAAGTTGTGCTTCATGTTGCAGACGCTGCCGACAAGCCCCACCGCTGGCAACTGCAAGCCACGCCCCGAATGAAAAACCTCTCGTGCCCGACGCCAAGAGGGAAAGGCGCTTGCGACGACGACCAGATCCAACCGAACAAATCGCCAACCCGCCGCGGCCCGCTGAAAACAAAAAAGGGCACTCTTGCGAGTGCCCTTGCGGAACGATGTTTTTAACGATCGGTTACTTGCCGAGGAGATGCTCGATGACGAGCTGATCCAGCGCCTGATAGTCGCGGTTGGCGATCAACTGCTGCGCCGTCTTCTCGTCATAGGATCGCGCCTTCTCCACCAGCCGTAGGAACGTGCGGCGACTGTTGTCCAGATGCGCCATCCAGTGCTCGACCTTGGTCGTGCGGAAGGGATGCACATCGAAGCACACATACTCACCGTTGCTGCCATATTTGTTCTGTTCGAGGACGCGGACCTGATTGAAAGCCACGCGAAGATTGGTGCTGCCGAAAGGCTTGTCCTGATCGAACTTCAACCCGTTCTGATCGTTTAAGTGCAGCGACCACAGCTTTTGGAACGCCATGGCAAACGCGATCTCGTCCGACGGGTCCAGCCCCGCCAACGTACAATGCGCGCTCTCGATCAAGGCCCCGACCCGCTTCGGATCACGCGTCAATGGCGCAAGTGCCAGCGCGTGGCCGATGGTCGGAATGTAGGCGTGATCCATCGGTTCATTCGGCTTCGGCTCGATGGCGATGCGGACCTTCTTGTCGTGCCCAAGCATCTTGTCGAGCGCCGCGACGAGCAGTTCGACACTGCGCCGGGCGTTCTTGGCCTCGCGGATGTATGTCCCCTCCCGCGCCAGCCAGAGCACGATCAAATCCGTGCCCATGATCTTGGCGATATCAATGCACCGCAGCGAACGATCCACCGCGTATTGCCGATGCCTGGGGTCGTTGCTGGTGTAAGCACCATCAATGGTCTCGGGCGCGAACCACAGCCGCGGCGCCACCATCTCGGCCGCAATGCCCTCGCCATCCAGCCGCTTCTTCAACTCGCGCGCCTCCTTGAAAATCTGCGCCGATGTCTTGCTGTCGATGTCCGGCACGACGTCATCGTCGTGAAACATCATCGCATCGAACCCCAGCTTCTTGAGCTGCCCCAGTTTCCAATCAAACTCCTGCGGCGGCCGCACCGGCGGACCGTAGGGATCCTGCCCCTCGCTGATATTCCACGGACCAAAACAGAATTCATAGGTGTGTGTTTTAGACATATAATTAGTGAGAAAAACAAGTAAGACGGTCCGCCATCCACGCCTCCGGTTTCCAACGATCAATCTGTCATCCGGTCAGATAAGGCTGATACTCGGGAATCGCCCGCTTCAACTGTATCTTCAACTCATTCGGCTCTTTGGCATAGGCATCCCGGCTGAGGTCCAGGATCACCGTTCGCACAGCATCCACCGCCTGAGCCTGACAGACAAAACGCATGATCTTGGCGTGTTTGGTCGCCGTGATGTTCTCGCCGTGATGACTCAACTCCTCAAAGAGCTTCTCCCCGGGACGCAACCCGGTAAACTCAATCTCAATATCCTCCCCTGGCCGCAAACCGCTCAACTGGATCAAGTCTCGCGCCAGATCAACAATTTTCACCGGCTTGCCCATGTCGAGAACGAAGATCTCGCCGCCCACGCCCTGGAGACTGCTCTGCAAAACCAATCCCACCGCCTCGGGAATGGTCATGAAATAGCGGGTGACATCCGGATGTGTGACCTTCACCGGACCGCCGGCGGCAATCTGTCGTTGAAAAATAGGAATGACACTGCCGGAGGATCCCAGAACATTCCCAAAGCGCACGGCCATGAATTTGGTTTTGTCCGGATTCGCCGCGTGGAGCGCCTGCACAAAGACCTCTGCCAGCCGCTTCGACACTCCCATGACATTGGTCGGGTTGATCGCTTTGTCAGTGGAGATCATCACGAACCGGTCCACACCATATTTGAGCGCCGACTCGGCCAGTGCCATCGTTCCCAGCGAGTTGTTCTTGATCGCCTCCGACGGCTGCTGCTCCATCATCGGCACGTGCTTGTGCGCGGCCGCATGATAGACCACCTCCGGCTTGAAGCGCTCGAAGATATAAGTCATCCGCTCCCGATCCAAGATATCCGCCACCAAGGGAAGAATGACACCGCCATAACCCAGCTCGATCAACTCCTGTTCGATCGGAAACAACTGCACCTCGGACTGATCCACCACCAGCAACCGGGCGGGATTGAACGAAGCTATCTGCCGGCACAACTCACTTCCGATGCTGCCCCCGCCCCCCGTCACCATCACCACCCGCCCCG
>BJHT01000496.1 GCA_014193395.1 Verrucomicrobiota bacterium | reverse complement strand
GTCGTGCGTGCGGACGTCGCCGCGGCCGGGGACGGCCGCACTCCGGCGCGTCCCCGGAGTGCGCCCGTCCTCGGGCGCAGCGAGGTGGAGCGCGGTGAGACCTCGGTATTTTCCAACGCTGTCGTGCGTGCGGACGTCGCTGCGGCCGGGGACGGCCGCACTCCGGCGCATCCCCGGAGTGCGCCCGTCCCCGGGTGCAGCGGGGTGGAGCGCGCGGAGACCCCGGTTAATTCCAACGCCTTCGTGCGTGCGGACGTCGCTGCGGCCGGGGACGGCCGCACTCCGGCGCATCCCCGGAGTGCGCCCGTCCTCGGGCGCAGCGGGGTGGAGCGTGGTGAGACCCCGGTAAATTCCAACGCCTTCGTGCGTGCGGACGTCGCTGCGGCCGGGGACGGCCGCACTCGGGCGCATCCCCGGAGTGCGCCCGTCCTCGGGCGCAGCGGGGTGGAGCGCGGTGAGACCTCGATAAATTCCAACGCTGTCGTGCGTGCGGACGTCGCTGCGGCCGGGGACGGCCGCACTCCGCAGCGGTCCCGGAGTGCGCCTGCGCTGCTCACTCTCGCTGGCCGGCTTTCCGCAGACTTCGCCCCGACTCAAGTCAGATGACCTCTTCATTCCGTTGGCAGTGGCAGCACATTTCACCGCTCGGGCTGCGGGTGACGCTGTTGTTTTCGTCCCTGCTGGCGCTGGGCGCGGCACCACCTTCGCCGGTTGGTCCTGCCGCTCCCGCCGCGCCTCCCCCGCCGGTGTCCGGCCCTGCCGCAGCGGCTGTGCCCGCACCCAAGCCGGCGATCCCGCCCCTGCCCACGGAACTGGAGGAATTCGAGCAGACGATGACGCTGGCACTGACGGGCGATGTGAAGGCGCAGTTGCGGCTCGGCCTGTTTTACGAGCACGGCGTCGGCGTGCTGACCAATCCCGTCGAAGCGTTCCAGTGGTATTCCAAGGCGGCGGCGCAGGGCGACGACACGGCGCAGGTGCTGGCGGGCCTGCTCTGCGATCTCGGCAATGGCGTGCCGCAGGATTCCGTCGCGGCTGTCGCGTGGTATCGCAAGGCGGCGGAAAAGAAAAACGCGCGCGCCCAGTTTCTGCTCGGCATGTGTTACGAAAAAGGCAGCGGCGTGCCGGCCGACGACGCGCAATCGCTGGCGTGGTATCGCCAGGCCGCCGAGCAGGAGGTCGCCGAGGCGCAGGTTAAGGTCGCTGAATGTTACGCGCGCGGCCGCGGCGTCGAGCGCAGCGAAACCGAGGCGGCCAAGTGGTATCGCCGGGCCGCCGACCTCGAGGACCCGGAGGCGCAGACGCAACTGGGCATCCTCTATCGCAACGGCCAGGGCGTGAAACCGAGCGATGCCGAGGCGCTGAAATGGTTTCGCACCGCGGCGGCACTGGGCCACGCCGAGGCGCAGTTCCAGCTCGGCGTGATTTTTTTCTCCGGCCTCGGCGCGGCGCAGAATTCCGCTGAAGCCATGCACTGGTTCCGCAAGGCTGCCGAACAGGAGCATCTCTGGGCGCAGCACAATCTCGGGGTCCTCTACGAAAAAGGGAAAGGCGTGAAGCCCGACCTCGCCGAGGCCTACAAGTGGTACAACCTCGCCGCCGTCCACGGACTGACCTACGCCGAAGAAGCCCGCGCCGCGCTCCTCACCCGCATCTCACCCGAGGACCTCGCGGAAGGGCAGCGGCGCTCGACCGCCTTTTTCCGCCGTCCGCCGCCGAAGCCGGTGGCGCCGGTCGAGTGATGTTCTTTCGAGCGGTGCAGGCTGATGACTAGGCAGCGACCGGCTTCCCGTTCCGGCGGGACGCAACCCCGATGGGGTTGTAGGTTTGCCGACCGCATACCTAGACAAGCTCGACGCCCGCGCCCTGTGTCTGCGCCTGTCCCGCTGGGTGGATGGCAATCGCGACGAACTCTCGCCCATCCGCATTCCCAGTGAGACCGAGCAACACCGCCGCGAAGGCACCCGCCGCCGCGAGTTCCTCACCGGCGAGATCCGCCGGCTGGCCAACCGCGGCCACGGCCAGGTCGCCGAATATTGTCACGTCAAGCTCATGCACCGCTGGTGGGGACCGCGCAACTGGAAGAAACTCAGCGACCTCGACCCCTGGGTGCTGGCCGTGCTCGCCGAACTGCAGCGCATGGTTAGGCCGCGTTGTGTGCATATCTCGTCCTCGCTAGACACGAACCGCTGCTTCGATTGCGGCGATGTCGATTTTCATCTGTTTCATCATGGCTGCCATCGCCTTGTCAGAAACTTTCTTGTCGGCACTCATCGTCAACTCCGTCAGCCGCTTTGGGAAAATCTGCCACGACACCCCGTAGCGGTCCTTGAGCCATCCGCAGTGGCTTTGCTCGCCGCCATTCGCAGTCAGCGCCGCCGAAAGTCGGTCGGTCTCTGCCTGTCCGTCCGTTGCGACCGAAATCGAAACCGCCTCGGACAGAGTGAACATCGGCCCGGCATCGAGAATCTGGTATGGCACCCCGCCCAGCGTGAAGTCGATGACTGAGAAAGTGCCGTGGCCAGCATCACTGGAAAAGGTCGTCTCGACCCGGCTTCCTGGGATAAGTGAGCAGTAGAATTCTGCGGCTTCGCGGCCCCGCCCGTCGCGGAACCAAAGGCAAGTGCGGATTGAATGTGTCATAGGATTTTTCTTTCGAGATGGTTGATGGTGTGTGTAGCGGCCTAACTAACATCATACGACAGCGGGTTCGGATATTAAATTGGCTGCATGAAGACTGAACAAGCACTCGAAAAGATGACAGAGGTCATTCGCCGCAAGCAGCTTGCATTGAGTACGAAACCGTGTTGGCGCGCCTGGCTCCGGCGAGATTGCGACTACCTTCTGAAGATTCGCGTGCATTTGACGAGCGAGCAAAAGTCGGAACGTTTTCTCACAGCACTGGCGCAGGGAGGTGTGGCGACGAGCACGCAGAAGCAAGCGTTTGTTTCGATAGCCTCCGGCAATTGAAGTCATTTGAGGAGTGAGAGACATAACTCTACTCCGACTACAGATTCAGCACGGCTTTCTCCCGGTGCCAGGCGGTGGTTTGTTCGTAGGTGTGGGCGAGGTTGAGGAGGGTGGCTTCGCCGAAGGGTTTGCCGAGGAGTTGCAGGCCGATGGGAAGTTTCGAGTTTCCAGTTCCGGGTTTCGGGTTGGTGAAGCCGCAGGGGAGGCTGAGGCCGGGGATGCCGGCGAGATTGCAGGAGATGGTGAAGATGTCGGAGAGGTACATTTGCAAGGGGTCCTCGGACTTTTCACCGATCTTGAAGGCCGGGGTAGGCGTGGTGGGGGTGACGATGGCATCCACTTTCTCGAAGGCTTGGAGGAAGTCGCGGCGGATGAGGGTGCGGACCTTTTGGGCGCGCAGATAGTAGGCGTCGTAGTAGCCGCTGCTGAGGACGTAGGTGCCGAGGATGATGCGGCGTTTGACCTCGGGGCCGAAGCCCTGGCCGCGGGTGTTGGCGTAGAGGGCGACGGGGTCGGTGCCTTCGACGCGCGCGCCGTAGCGGATGCCGTCGAAGCGGGCGAGGTTGGCGGAGGCTTCGGCGGTGGCGACGATGTAGTAGGTGGCCACGGCGTAGTCGGTGTGGGGGAGGGAGATTTCCACGATCTCGGCGCCGAGTGACTCGAAGTGCCGGAGGGCGGCGCGGACGGCGTCGTCCACGGCGGGGTCGATGCCGGGGATCATGTATTCCTTGGGCACGCCGAGTTTGAGGCCCTTGATGTCGCCGGTGAGCGCGCCGGCGTAGTGCGGGACGGGTTGGGGGACGCTGGTGGAATCGCGGGGGTCCACGCCGCTGAGGACTTCGAGGAGCGTGGCGGCGTCGCGCACGTCCTTGGTGAAGGGGCCGATCTGATCGAGGGAGGAGGCGAAGGCGACGAGACCGTAGCGGGAGACGCGGCCGTAGGTGGGCTTCAGCCCGACGCAGCCGCACAGGGACGCGGGCTGGCGGATGGAGCCGCCGGTGTCGGAGCCGAGCGAGGCCAAGCATTCGTGCGCGGCGCCGGCGGCGGCGGAACCGCCGGAGGGGCCGCCGGG